>NZ_QSHC01000018.1:0-1909 GCF_003467545.1 Collinsella sp. AM38-1BH
GGTTGGGCCGGCGACTTCGGGTGCAGACGACTCGGGTGGTGTGACGGGCGGTGTGTACAAGGCCCGGGAACGCATTCACCGCGGCATGCTGATCCGCGATTACTAGCAACTCCGACTTCATGGGGGCGGGTTGCAGCCCCCAATCCGAACTGGGGCCGGCTTTCCGGGATCCGCTCCCCCTCGCGGGGTGGCATCCCTCTGTACCGGCCATTGTAGCACGTGTGCAGCCCAGGGCATAAGGGGCATGATGACTTGACGTCGTCCCCGCCCTCCTCCGCCTTGACGGCGGCGGTCCCGCGTGGGTTCCCGGCATCACCCGATGGCAACACGCGGCGGGGGTTGCGCTCGTTGCGGGACTTAACCCAACATCTCACGACACGAGCTGACGACAGCCATGCACCACCTGTATGGGCTCCTCTCGGCCACGGGGTCTCCCCCGCTTCACCCATATGTCAAGCCCTGGTAAGGTTCTTCGCGTTGCTTCGAATTAAGCCACATGCTCCGCTGCTTGTGCGGGCCCCCGTCAATTCCTTTGAGTTTTAGCCTTGCGGCCGTACTCCCCAGGCGGGACGCTTAATGCGTTGGCTGCGGCACGGGGGGATCGTCCCCCCACACCTAGCGTCCATCGTTTACGGCTGGGACTACCAGGGTATCTAATCCTGTTCGCTCCCCCAGCTTTCGCGCCTCAGCGTCGGTCTCGGCCCAGAGGGCCGCCTTCGCCACCGGTGTTCCACCCGATATCTGCGCATTCCACCGCTACACCGGGTGTTCCACCCTCCCCTACCGGACCCAAGCCGCGGAGGTTCCGGGGGCTTCGGGGGGTTGAGCCCCCCGCTTCGACCCCCGGCCTGCCGGGCCGCCTACGCGCGCTTTACGCCCAATGAATCCGGATAACGCTCGCCCCCTACGTATTACCGCGGCTGCTGGCACGTAGTTAGCCGGGGCTTCTTCTGCAGGTACAGTCTTGACTCTTCCCTGCTGAAAGCGGTTTACGACCCGAAGGCCTCCGTCCCGCACGCGGCGTCGCTGCGTCAGGGTTCCCCCCATTGCGCAAGATTCCCCACTGCTGCCTCCCGTAGGAGTCTGGGCCGTGTCTCAGTCCCAATCTGGCCGGTCGGTCTCTCAACCCGGCTACCCGTTGTCGGCACGGTGGGCCGTCACCCCGCCGTCTACCTGATGGGCCGCGGAGCCATCCCCTCCCGTCGGGGCTTTAGCCGGGGTGCCATGCGGCACCCCGGGGTATCCGGTATTACCCGTCCTTTCGGGCGGCTATCCCGGGGGAGGGGGCAGGTTCTCCACGTGTTACTCAGCCGTTCGCCACTCGCTTCCCTCCGGAGAGGGGTGCCGTTCGACTTGCATGTGTTAGGCGCGCCGCCAGCGTTCATCCTGAGCCAGGATCGAACTCTCCGTCCAAAATATATGGGCTTCGAGCCCGTCCGGTCCTCACAACTATTAGCTGATCGGTTCCGTTCGATTCATATGGTTTTAGTATAGGAAAAGGAATTTCTCGGGGCACAAATCCAAGTTAGACCATTTCAAATGGTTCGATGTCTGCCCGGATGCGACACTGAAGTAAGTGTCCATCCTCGCAGTATCCGGTTCTCAAGGTGCACGCTTTGCGGCTGATCCGGTCCGACCGGGCCGCGCGGCAAGGAGATATATTGCCAGACCGGAGGGGCCCCGTGGGCGGGAATCGCGCACTCCATATTTTGTTCACAAATGAATTAACTGGACTCCGAGTTGCTCAGAATCATACATATGGTCATAAACCTCGGACAGACCGTATGACCTCGGGAATCTTGCTGTCCACTGTAGACATAGCATCTTTATACCCTCGTCGGTCTCCGCTAGTAAGCCCGTCATAAATTGAAGGACAACGTTAACAAATCTATAAAACGCCAGCGGGGGG
>NZ_QSHC01000018.1:1919-35100 GCF_003467545.1 Collinsella sp. AM38-1BH
CTGGGCGTACACATTTCCTACACATTTTGGGATCCGACTAACGTTTGCCAGCCGTTACCTACCGCTCGCCGAGCATCTCTTTATATAAGGCAGTCTCATGGTTAAAGCGGATACGTCCCCCTAGCTAAAGCACAGCCAGCATCGAGCAACTCATCACGTTCTTCCACCGAGAACCCCTCGGCGTAGACGCGCACCACTGGTTCGGTCCCGCTAGGACGGACCAGCAGCCACGTGTCATCCTCGAATGCCAAACGCAAGCCATCCATATGACTAACGTTTTGCGGCACCTTGCCACAAATCGACTTGGGGTTTACGCCCGGCAGCAGGGTTCGTAACGTTTCGGCATCTTCGGCCTCAAGGCGCAAATCCCGTCGACCGTAACTCGTCTTACCAAAACTGTCCTCGATTTGGTCGACCAGAACGCCCAAAGGCGCGTCCGTCTTTGCCATGAGCTCACACAGAACCAGACAGGCGAGGATTCCATCGCGCTCGGGCATATGCGCGGCGATGCCGATACCACCGGCTTCTTCGCCGCCTATGAGGACGCCGCCCTTCTTCATCTCCGCCGCTATATATTTGAAACCGACTGGTTTGACGGTCACGCGGCAGCCAAGCGCCTCGGCAATGCGACGCACGAGCGTCGAGCATGAAAGATTGACGACGACGCGCCCATCCAAATTACGAAATTGAACCAAGTCGCCCAAAACGAGCGCCATGATCTGATGCGGATGTATATATCTGCCGCGCTCGTCAACCGCGCCGATACGGTCGGCGTCGCCGTCGGTCACCAGGCCAGCGCAAGCTCCGTCCTCGATAACCGTGCGCTCGCAAGCGTCCACCCAAGGCTCAACGGGGTCGGGGCAGATATCTTCTTGGTCAGACGCCTGCCCGGCGTGAATCTCGTGCACCTCAACGCCAAGCTCGCGCAGCAAGTCGGCTAGATAGCCCTGGGCTGCGCCGCCCATGGGATCGACAACCACGCGCAGGTGCGCGGCGCGGATGGCTTCGGCATCGACAAATGATGCCACCGCCTGCATATAGTCAGGAATGATATCCGCGGTGCGATATTGCCCCTCGATCCCCATTGGCTCGGGAGCCATGGTCTCTTCGAGCTCTTCGATGACATCCTGGTTGGCGGTCGAGCCGTCACCCATGCGAATCTTGAGGCACAGATAACCCTGCGGATGATGGGACCCCGTCACCATGAGCGCGCCGCACGCCTCACCGTCATAAGCCGCCGCCCACGTAAGGGCAGGGGTCGGGACAGGTCGCGAAGCGAGCACGGCGTCCAGCTCGTGCGCTGCTAGCACGCCCGCCGCAAGCTCAGCGAACTCGCGCGCCAGGGGCCGGGTGTCGAACCCTATATATACCGTTTTGCCCGGATTGGTCTTTTGCCACAACTCGCCGACGGCATCGGCGATACGGGCAACGTTATCGGCAGTGAAGTCCTCATCGACGCGAGCGCGCCAACCGTCAGTTCCAAAATGAATTATCGCGCACACGCGCAGACACCTCACAGTGTTTGGATCATGGTACGCATGGGGTATACCCGCAACATGCACTCGGCAACCTGCCGGCACCAGCATTCACCATTTGGGCAAATGCTGCCGAGAACATGCAGGCAATAAAAAACCGCCCCGTATGGAGCGGTTTTGCCCTTTATATATCGAGCGCCTCGGCCATCGCTGCCGTAGTGATTGCCGTGGTTCCACAGCAACTGCCCACCATTGCGGCACCGGCATGTCTCCATTCGATGCATGCGCGCGCGAAAGCTTCGGGGTTCTCGTGCCATACGGGGCCATCCTGAGTCTGGACCGGATCGCCTACGTTGGGACGCACCGTGACGGGAGTAGTCGCCGATGCAACCATCCTGGGCACCGCCGCGTTCGCAGCCGAAAGCGAACAGCAATTAACACCAACCGAGTTTGCGCCGTGTTTTTCGGCGTACAAAACGGCTGCCTCGATGTTGAGGCCATCGCCTAGCAGGTCGCCTTTTTCGTCAACGACAAAACTCACCAGAACAGGCATGCCGTCGGCGGCATCTCGAGCGCCGGCAAGCATGGGCTGCAAATTACGGATAGACGTCACCGTCTCGATCAGCAGACCGTCAACGCCAGCATTGAGCAAGGCGTGCGCCTGTTCGCGCGCAATGCCGCGGATTTCACGATACTCGGCAGAGTCCTCGGCAAACCACTCAATACCGATCGGGCCCATCGAGCCCAGCAGCAGCTGAGGGTGCGCCTGGCGGGCATCGTCGACGGCCCCGCGATTGACCTCCGCCACGGACGGCGCAATCTGGTCGTGTTTGAGGGCATAGCTTGATGCCTGAAAGGTGTTGGTAATGAGCACCTGCGCGCCGGCGGCGACATACAAGCGATGGATACGAGAAACGGTCTGCGGCTCTGCCAGATTCCAAAACGCCGGTGGAATGTCGGCGGCATCGTACTCACTCAACAAAACACTGCCCATGGGGCCCTGCGCCAACAGGGTCTCGCTCGACAAGCGGCGCGTAAGCTCCTCGGCACCAAAGCGGTTGTAATAACTCGTATCCATATATATCCCGCTATTCCTCGACGCTGATTCCCTGCTTTTCGAGATAGGCGAGCCAGCGGCTCATCGTGTCCTCGGATAGCGCATGCTCCATCATGCAGGCCTCGGAATCGGCTCGCTCAAATTCGACACCGAGCTCCTGAACCAAAAACGTGCGGATGAGGCGATGACGGTACCAGATAGCCGTGCCAACCTCGCGGCCGCGATCGGTCAGGATTACCTTGCCGTAGTGCGATTGCTCGACAAGCTCGGATGCCTTGAGCGCCGAAACCGCTTTATTGACCGATGCCTTGGAGACGCCAAGGCGCTGCGCGATGTCGACCGATCGCACGCCGTTGGTTTCCCCCTCTTCGCTTTCAATGCGAACCATGCACTCCAAGTAGTCTTCGTTCGCCACCGTCAGATGTAGTTCGCGCGAGCTATTTGTCGTATCCATGATCTTCCGTCCCTTCTGCATTCAATGGCTGATTCTACCCCATCCAAGCGTCGCGGTATGCCGTGGCATACCGTGCTAGAGTTCTTGTTGCACACGACGACCAAGATTGGAGCGGTCTTTATGGAAAACACCACCACGAACCCCGATGTCCTCGAGCGCTTTTTGCGCTACGTCCAGATCAACACGCAGTCCGAGGATGCAAACTGCGACCAGGTACCCTCGAGCGCCGTTCAGTTTGACCTTGCCAACGTGCTGGCTAAAGAGCTGCGCGAGCTTGGTGCGGAAGATGCCCACGTGACCGAGCACGCCTATGTCTGCGCGCATATCCCCGCAAGTGCGGGCGCTGAGGACAAGCCCGCCCTGGGCCTGATCGCCCATCTCGACACCACCGAAGTTGCACCGGGTGCCGGCGTGAAACCGCACATCGTACACTACGAAGGCGGCGACCTGGTCTGCGGCACGGTTGACGGTAAGCCCGTTGCCATGAGTACCGCCAAGCTTCCCGCCCTGAACGACCTCGCGGGTGAGGACCTGGTCTGCAGCGATGGCACCACGCTGCTGGGCGCGGACGACAAGGCAGGCGTCGCCGAGATCATGTCACTTGTCGCGCGTATCGCTCAGGACCCCTCTCTGCCCCATCCCGCACTCGGCATTTGCTTCTGCCCTGACGAGGAGATCGGCCACGGAGCCGAGCTGCTGGACATCGATACCTTTGGCTGCAAGTACGCCTACACGGTCGACGGCGGCCCCATCGGCGAGCTGGAGTGGGAGTGCTTCAATGCCGCCGAGGTGACCGTCCGCTTTGAGGGCCAGTCCATCCACCCGGGCGACGCCAAAGGCCGTATGGTCAACGCAGGCAATCTGTTCTGCGACTTCAACGCGTTGCTCCCCTACGTGCAGCGCCCGGAGTATACGGAAGGCTACGAGGGCTTTTATCACCTTGAGGGTGTATCTGCGACCGTCGATCACGCCACAGCGCGTTATATCGTCCGCGACCATGACGCCGCCAAGTTCCAGCAGAAACTCGACCTTATTGATGCCGCCGCCTCGATGCTCAACCAGCGTCTGGGTGAGAGGCGCGTGACGGTCGAGATTAAGCAGCAGTATCGAAATATGGCCGAGATCGTTCGTGACTATCCCGAGCTTATTGATGTTGCCAAGGAAGCCTACCTTGCCTGCGGCGTTGAGCCCCAAGTGCTGCCGATTCGCGGCGGCACCGACGGCGCCCAGCTGTCGTTCCGCGGTCTGCCCTGCCCCAACCTTTCCACCGGCGGCTATTGCTACCACGGCATCAACGAGTTCGTCCCGGTCAGTTCGCTCGTCAAGATGACCGACGTGCTCCAGGAGCTCGTCGCCCGCTTTGCATAAGGAACTCGAACAATCTAGGTAAGCAAAACCGCCCCGTCCTCAAAACCGAGAACGGGGCGGTTTTTGGTGCAAGGGGAGTAGTCAGCACCGCAGGTTGAGCCAACTTCAGCGAGCGACGTCCAAGGCGAACAAGTTGGCATGAAAAAGGCAGGGCATTGACCTTCTGGTCATGTCCTGCCTTTTGAATGACAAATTGTCGCCTTGGGCGGCGCGCAGCGTCGAGCCGTTACGGCGTTTGGTAAAACGCCGTAACTTAGTAGTTGGCTTCGTAGCCGTTGCCGTCGCCGGTCGGCTCTTCGTAGTAGTCCGAATCGCTCGAATCGCTTGAGTCATCGGAATCGTCAGAGCTGACCGATGAGGTTGCGGTACCGTTTGCGTAGTCGTCAGACGTGTTGTTGTTCAGGTCGCCGATCGTAGAGCTGGAACCGTCGGAAAGACCCATGGTGTTGGGACCCTTGGGATCCTTGCCGGCATCGACGCGCTCCATCATTTCCTTGAGCTCGTCCTCGTAGACAAAGACGTAGCTCACACCGTCGATCATGGTGCTGTCGTCGGCGTACGAGGGCAGGTTGGCCGAGTAGATACCGTCGACATCCATACCGCGCATGGCGTTGACCGTAGCCACGATATCCTGAACGCTCATATCGGTTACAAGCATATCGGACAGCGAATTAACCAGGCCAAAGATCTTCGTGGCATCGAAGTTATTGAGAATCTGGTTGGCAAGGGCGCCGAGCACCTGACGCTGGTGGCGCATGCGCGTGTAATCGCCGTCGGCATAGGTGTAGCGGCAGCGGGCATAGGTAAGGGCGGTGGCACCGTCCATATGCTGCTGGCCAGCGGTAATCTTGATATCCAGGTGCTCGGGGTCGTCAACATCATCGGTTGCGTTAATGTCGATACCGCCAACCGAATCAATCAGCGCCTGCATACCGTCGAAGCTGACCTCGGCATAGTGGGAAATCTGAACACCGCATAGCTCGTTGACCGCCTCGACCATGGCCTCGGCGCCGCCAACGGTATGGCAGGCGTTGATCTTCATGGTCTCGCCCTTGTACTCGACCTTGGTGTCGCGCGGAACGGAAATGAGCGTCGCCTGCTTTTGCGTGGGGTCGATGCGTGCCAGGATAATCGAGTCGGCACGATACGTATCCTCGCCCGGACGGCCGTCAGTGCCAAGAAGCAGCACGTAGAACGGATCCTTAGCCTCATCGGTGTCAACCAGAACCCGACGCAGATTGTCGGTAATGACATTAGAATCGCCGAGCTTGCCCATAATGGTGGCAAACCACAGGCCGGCGGCAGTCGTAGCGCTCAGCAGCACGCCAAGCACGACAATGAGCGCGACGTGACGAATCGTGTGGCTACGACGACGTTGACGAGCGCGCTCGGAATAGCGAGCCACGTTATCGCGACTGTAGATCTTGGCCTGCGCACCAGTTGAGGGTCTTCGGGCGGTAGTATCCGCGAGGGGCTTTTTATTAAACATAGGCAACCTGTATTAGTAGATGACGGGATCGGGGACGGTAGCATGCTCGACATGCGCGCCAAGCGCCTGCAGCTTTTCGACAAACTGCTCGTAGCCGCGCTTGATGTGATGGATGGCCGAAACCTCGGTCGTCCCGTCGGCGATCAAGCCCGCTACGACGAGGGCCGCTCCGCCGCGCAGATCGGGCGAGGTAACCTGTGCGCCCGAGAAGCCCCTGACGCCATGAATCATGGCATGATGGCTCTCGATACGAATGTCGGCACCCATGCGCACCAGCTCAGAGGCAAACATAAAGCGATTCTCGAAGATGTTCTCGGTGATAACGGAGCTACCGTCGGCAAGGGCGGAGAGTACCATAATCTGCGCCTGCATGTCCGTCGGGAAGCCGGGGAACGGAAGCGTCTGGATGTCGACCGGCTTGATACGCTCGACACGGTTCACATGGACGCCATCCTCGACGCGCTCGCAGTCGATACCCATGAGCTCCATCTTCTTGAGCACCATGCCCAAGTGAATGGGGCAAAAGCCCGTGACATCGACACCGCGATCGTCGGCCATCAACGCACCGGCAACGATAAAGGTACCGGCCTCGATGCGGTCGCCCACTACGCGATGGGTAACAGGATGGAGCTCTTCCACGCCTTCGATAGTCACGACGGGCGTGCCGGCGCCAACAATCTTGGCGCCCATCTCGTTGAGCATGTTGGCGAGATCGACGATCTCGGGCTCGCGGGCGGCATTGTCGATAACCGTGGTACCCTGCGCGCGCACGGATGCCATAATGAGGTTCTCGGTCGCACCGACACTGGCAAACTCGAGCGTGACGGTGGTACCGCGCAGACCTTGGGGCGCATTAGCGTTGATGTAACCGTGGGCGGTATCGAACTCAACGCCCAGGGCCTCAAGACCAAGAATGTGCATATCGATCTTGCGAGCACCCAGGTTGCAGCCGCCCGGCATGGCGATCTTGGCGCGATGGAAGCGGCCCAGCAGGGGTCCCATGACGGCGGTGGAAGCACGCATCTTAGCGACGAGCTCGTAGGGGGCCTCCCAAGAATCGACCTGAGAGGTATCAATCTCGAGCGTGTGCTCGTCGAGAACATCGATCGTAGCGCCCATGCCCTTGAGCACCTTGCCCATCACGTGGACATCGGAAATATCGGGCACGTTCTGCAGCGTCGTTTTGCCCGGCGCCAGAAGCGTTGCCGCCATGAGTTTGAGTGCGGAGTTCTTGGCACCCGAGACGGGCACGGAGCCTCCGATGGCGTGGCCACCCTCAACGCGGATAATATCCAAGGTCTACCCTTTCAAAAAGCATGCCCGGGATGGCTGAGCCATCCCGGGCATGATGTGTTCGCAAATGGTCGAACGCTAAATCGTTTGACTATTGGGCAAGCTTGAGCTTACACCATGCGATTTCATTATAGAGGTAGGCGCGGCGTGCATCATCCTCCGACAAATTACCCAGCTTCTCTTCAAAACCTTGAATATCAGCTTTAAGCTTGTCGGCATCGACGGTCGCCAAATCGCAAGCGCGCTCGGCGAGAACGGTCACGACATCGTCCGCAACCTGGGCATAGCCGCCGGCCACGGCAAACGTGTGGTCGACAGTGCCCATGGCCTTATCGGAAACGCGAACGTAACCGCGGTCGATCGTGCAGATCTCGCTGGAGTGAGCAGGCAGAACGCCAAACTCGCCATCCGTGGACGGAATCGACACAAACGCAGCGTCGCCCTCATAGGCGCAGCTCACGGGGCACACGATGCGGATACGCATAACCTACTTCTCCCCCATCTTGCGGGCGCGCTCGCGCACGTCCTCAATCGTGGAAGCATAGCGGAAAGCCTGCTCGGGCAGGTCATCGGCCTTGCCGTCGACAATCTCGGCGAAAGAGCGGACGGTATCCTCGACGCGGACGTAGACACCGGGGTTGCCGGTGAACTTCTCGGCGACGTGGAAGGACTGCGAGAGGAACTGCTGAATCTTACGGGCACGGTTGACCGTAAGGCGCTGCTCCTCGGACAGCTCGTCCATACCCAGAATGGCGATGATGTCCTGAAGGTCGGAGTACTCCTGCAGGAGCTCCTGGACCTTGACGGCGACACGGTAGTGCTCCTCGCCGACGATCGAGGGATCGAGAGCGTCGGAGGAAGATGCGAGCGGGTCGATAGCCGGGAACAGGCCGAGCGACGAAATGCTACGCGAAAGAACCGTGGTGGCGTCGAGGTGCGTAAACGTCGTGGCAGGCGCCGGGTCGGTCAGGTCGTCTGCGGGGACGTAGACAGCCTGGACGGAGGTAATGGAGCCCGTCTTGGTCGAGGTAATGCGCTCCTGGAGGTCGCCCATCTCGGTTGCCAGCGTGGGCTGGTAACCAACGGCGGACGGCATACGGCCCAGCAGTGCGGAAACCTCGGAACCTGCCTGGGAGAAGCGGAAGATGTTGTCGATGAACAGCAGAACGTCCTGGCCACGATCGCGGAAGTACTCAGCGGTGGTAAGGCCGGCCAGACCGATGCGCAGACGCGCTCCGGGCGGCTCGTTCATCTGACCATAGACCAAGCAGGTCTTGTCGATAACGCCAGACTCGCTCATCTCGAGGAACAGGTCGGTGCCCTCGCGGGTACGCTCGCCGACGCCGGTGAACACCGAGGTGCCGCCGTGCTCCTGGGCGAGGTTGTTGATGAGCTCCTGAATCAGAACGGTCTTGCCGACGCCGGCGCCGCCGAACAAGCCTGTCTTGCCGCCACGGATGTAGGGCTCGAGCAGGTCGACGGCCTTGATGCCGGTCTCGAAGATCTCGGTCTTGGTGGTGAGCTCGTCGAAACGGGGCGCTGCATGGTGGATGGGGTAGAACTCCTCCACCTCGGGCATGGGCTTGCCGTCGACGGGCTTGCCCATGACGTTCCAAATGCGGCCGAGCGTCTTGGGGCCGACCGGCATCTTCATGGGCTCACCGGTATCGGTGGCGATGAGGCCGCGCTGCAGGCCGTCGGTCGAGGACATGGCGACCGTGCGGACGACGCCGCCCGGAAGCTGGCTCTCGACCTCGAGGATCGTGCTCAGGTGACCGATCGGGGTCTCGGCCTCGACCGTGAGCGCGTTGTAGATCGGGGGCACCGCGCCGTCAAACTTGACGTCGACGACAGGGCCGATGATTCGCACGATGCGACCATCACCGGCAGTCGTCTTCTTGGTGGCTTCCTCGACCGCAAGCTTTACGGTGTTATTAGCCATTACTGTTCCTCCAATGCTGAGGCTCCGCCGACGATCTCGTTAATCTCGGTCGTGATCGAAGCCTGGCGCACGCGACTATACGTGCGGGTAAGGGTCGAGATGATCGCGGTGGCGTTTTCCGTCGCGGAGTGCATGGCCTTGCGGCGTGCACCCTGCTCGGCAGCCGCCGAATCGATCAGGGCCTGGTAGATGACCGTCAGGATATAAGACGGCACAAGCTTGCCGAGAACATGCTCGGGAGAGGGCACGAACTCGAACGTGGACGAGATGCGCTTAGGGGCGTCGGTCTCGTTCTTACGCGGACCGTGGGCCATAGCGATCATCTCGGGGTCGAGCGGCAACAGATGCTCGACGCGAAGCTCCTGATCAACGCGGTTCTTGGCGTGGTGGTAGACAAGCTCGACACGGTCAAGCTCACCGGCACGATACGCATCGCAGATATGAGAGGAGATCATGCGGGCCTGATTGAAATCGGGCTCAGAGGAGTTGCCCTCAAAGTGCATGACGACGTTTGCGCGGTCACGGAAATACGTGGCCGGTTTGCGCCCACACGCGATGATCTCGCACTCGATGCCGTCGTTCGCCCAAGAAGCGGCGAGCTTTTCGGCCGTGCGCTCCACCGTCGTATTGAAACCGCCGGCAAGGCCGCGGTCCGAGGCAATAACGACAATCAGACCATGCTTGACGCTCTCATGCTTCTGCAGCATGGGATCGGTGCCCGAACAGGAGGCGTCGCCGGCGACCGTCAACATGACGTCGGTCAGCGCCTCCTTATAGGGCTCGGCCTGCTTGGAGCGATCGAGGGCACGACGGATCTTGGCCGTAGAGACCATCTCCATCGTGCGCGTGATCTGCTTGGTCGTGGTAACCGAGGAGATTCGCTTCTTAATGTCGCGAAGGTTGGCCATGGGGCTTAGTTCTCCTCTGATCCAGAAACATCCGAATGGTGCTTGGCCATGAACTGCTGCTTGAAGTCGCCGATGACGCGCAAGAGCTCAGCCTTGGTGTCATCATCGATCTTCTTGGCGCGAACCTTGTCGAGCAGCGAGCCAAAGCCATTGTCCATGTACTCGATGAGCTCGGCACGGAAAGGCAGCACGTCGGCAATCTCCAGGTCATCCAGGAAGCCCTCGTTGCCAGCGAACAGCGTAACGATCTGCTCGCCAACCTCAAACGGCTTGTAACGCGGCTGCTTAAGGAGCTCAGTCATGCGAGCGCCGTGGGTAAGCTGCTTTTGCGTGGCCTCGTCGAGGTCGGAGCCGAACTGCGTAAAGCCGGCGAGCTCCTGGTACGAAGCAAGGTCCAGACGGAGGTTGCCGGCGACCTGCTTCATGGCCTTGGTCTGTGCGTCGCCACCGACGCGGGACACGGAAATGCCCACGTCGACTGCCGGGCGCTGGCCCTGGAAGAAGAGCTCGGACTGCAGGTAGATCTGACCATCGGTAATGGAAATGACGTTGGTCGGAATGTAGGCCGAGACGTCGCCGTCCTGGGTCTCGATGATCGGCAGCGCCGTCATGGAGCCGTAGCCGTTCTTCTTGGACATCTTGACGGCACGCTCGAGCAGACGAGAGTGCAGGTAGAAGATGTCGCCAGGATAGGCCTCGCGTCCGGGCGGACGATGCAGCGTCAGCGACATCTGACGGTAGGCCACGGCCTGCTTGGACAGGTCATCGTAGATGACGAGCACGTGGCCGCCGGGGTTGGTCTCGCTAGCGGGCTTGCCGTCCTCGCCGTTGTACATGAAGAACTCGCCGATAGCGGCACCGGCCATAGGCGCGATGTACTGCATAGGGGCGGAATCGGCAGCGGTGGCCGAAACGATGATGGTGTAGTCGAGCGCGCCGTGCTGAGCGAGGGTCTCGCGGATGTTGGCAACCGTGGAGGCCTTCTGGCCGATGGCGACATAGATGCAGACCATGCCCTTGCCGCGCTGATTGAGGATAGCGTCGATGGCGATGGCGGTCTTACCGGTCTTACGGTCGCCGATGATGAGCTCACGCTGACCACGGCCGATAGGCACCATGGAGTCGATGGCCAACAGACCGGTCTGAACCGGCTCGCACACCGGGGTACGGTCGATAACGCCGGGGGCCTTGAACTCGATGGGGCGACGGTGCGTGGCGACGATGTCGCCCAGGCCGTCGATGGGCTGGCCGAGCGGATTGACGACGCGGCCGAGCATGGCGCGGCTCACGGGGATATCCATAATGCGGCCAGTGGTGCGGCACTCGTCGCCTTCCTTGATGGAGTCGACGGCACCAAACAGAACGGCGCCGACCTCGTCACGGTCAAGGTTCTGGGCAAGGCCGAAGACGGTCTCACCGGTATCGGAGCTCTTGAACTCCAGAAGCTCGCCTGCCATGGCGCTCTTGAGGCCGGAGACGCGCGCGATGCCGTCGCCTACCTCGTCGACCGTTGAAACCTCATGCGTATCGACCGTCGCGGAGAGGCTCGTGAGCTGCTCCTGCAGTTTCTTGGCGATATCCTGGGCATTGAGGGTTTCGGACATTAGGCTTCACCTCCGTACGAATTAGCAGAGTTTGCGAGGGTCTCCTGCGCGATGCGCAACTGCGTCTTGACGGAAATGTCACGACGCTCGCCGCGGGCCTCGAGCACCAGGCCGCCCACGATAGACGGGTCGACCTGCTCGATAAGGAATACCTTGCGGCCGAAGTCCTGCTCGCATTTCTTAGTGATGGTTTGACGCAGCTCGTCGTCGAGCGGGATCGCCGTGGTGACGGTCACGCCCACTACATCCTCGTCTTCCTCGGCAACATACTTAAAGGCAGCTGCCACCTTGGGAAGAAGGTCGAGCTGGTCGCGCTTGGACATGGTGTCGAGCACGGCGATGATCTCAGGGCTGGCGCTAGCCAGACGCTCGATCATCTCGAGGTCCTCGAACACATGGTTCTCGGCCTTAGCGGCTTCCAGAAGGGAGCGCGCGTAGGTCTCGAGCACCTTGTCCTGATAGCGGCTAGTCGGCATTCAGGCTACCTGCTTCCTGGATGTAGCGCTCGATGAGCTTCTTCTGCTCGGCATCGTCCTCGAGTGCCTCGCCCACGATCTTGGTGGCGACGGCAACGGACAGGTCGGCGATGGAGCTCGCGGCACCGGCGTAGATGGACTTGCGCTCGTCCTCGACGGTCGTATGGGCCTTGGCGATGATCTCCTCGGCCTCCTTGTGGGCAGCCTCGATGATACGGGCGCGCTCGGACTCGGCGTCCTTACGGGCCTCGAGAACAATGTCGGCAGCCTGACGACGGGCGTCGGTGACGATCGAGTCGGACTCAGCGCGCTTGGCGATAGCCTCCTGCTTGGTCTTCTCGGCCTCGTCGAGGCTCTCCTCGATCTTCTTGCCGCGCTCCTCCATGGTTTTCATGATGCCCGGCAGGGCGACCTTGGCCAGCACGATCCAGATAATCAGGAAGGCGATAAGCGCCGGGATGAACTCCGCCATCTTAGGGATGAGGATGTCCGCACCGGCAGCGCCGTCCTCAGCGAACGCGGAAACCGGCATGAGCAGCGCGGCCGCGGACGCGGAGAGTGCGATCGCGCTCTTCTGGGATGAAAGATTCATACTTGACGCTCCGTGCTATTTAACGATCAGCGCGACAACGAAGCCGATCAGAGCCAGAGCCTCGCCGAAGGCGGAGCCCATGATGAAGACGGTGAACACGCGGCCCTGGACCTCAGGCTGACGGGCCATAGCACCCGTAGCACCCAGAGCAGACAGGCCGATAGCAAGACCAGCGCCGATAACACCGAGACCGTAACCGATAACTCCCACGATTCCTCCTTTGTCGTGCGTGTCTTATTTCACGCAGGATAACCTTTTTATAACTGCCGGGCTCCATGGGTACGGGCACCGGCGGTTTAACGAATTGCCTTACCTTTAAGGCGCGAACGGAAGACTACTCCTCCTCCGCGACCTCCTCTGCCTCGGAGACATACACGGCGGTAAGAACCGTAAAGACGTAAGCCTGGATGGCACCGACCACAAGCTCGATCGCATAGATCAGGATGAGGATGGCAAGCCAGGCCAGCGAAGGCAGGGCGCCGACGGCGTGGGCCGCGGAAACCTGCTGAAGCAGCGGCTGCATGAACATGCTCGCCATGATGGCGAACGAGCCCATGACCACGTGTCCTGCGAACATGTTGCAGAATAGACGGACGGCGAGCGTGATGAGGCGCAGGAAGGTCGAGAAAAGCTCGACGACCCACACGAGCACGTTCATCGGGAAGCTCACGCCCTGCGGGGCGAGGCTCTTGATGTAGCCGATCACGCCGTGAGCCTTGCATCCGTAGTAGATGAAGTACACAAAGGCGAAGATGGCGAGCGCGGCGGTGGAGCCGATTGCACCGGTGCCGGGCTTCATTCCCGGGATCAGGCCGATCATGTTGTTGATCAGGATGAACAGGAAAAGCGAGCACAGGAACGGGAAGTGCTTCTTCCAGTTCTCACCCACGACGCCCTTGCCGATATCGTTCTCGACGTACTCGATGATGTACTCGAAACCGTTGACGAAGAAGCCCTTGGGAACCAGGGTCTGCTTCTTCTTGAACACGGCCAGGACGATCAGGAGCACGATCGTGGAGACGATCAGCCAAAACGAGTACTGCGTGATGCCGCAGCTCAGATCGCCCACGACAGGGGTGGAGCTGAACTCGCTGACCAGATGATTAATCTCATCAGGCAGCTTTTCAAAAATTTCCACGACTTACCTTTCGACCTCATGAGGATCTCGCAGCGCCTTGGCGACGCGAACCGTGCAGGCGGCCATAAAGGCCACGAAGCCGATCGCCTCGCCCAGGAGGAACATGCGAAATGCCTCTCCGAACAACACAAACACAATCAAGGTAAAGACGAGCAGGGCGATTGCCGAGACCGCCAGACTCACCATACCCTTGAGCATGTCCGCATTCTGTTTATCGTCAAGAACCGGCTTGAGCGTAAAGACAAAGGGAAGGAAGGCAATTGCGCCCGCGATGGCGCCTGCAACGATAGCGAGCAGATCGGCTATCTGAAACACTGGCGTCCTCACTTTCCTTTTTAACGCTTCACAGAACAGTTCCCGCCAAACATTGGTGACTATTGTACGAGCCAATCGCTAAAGTACAACCGAAAAAGCATCGGTTAATACGCACCTGTTCGTTTTCTTAAGACCTTCTTTATGCCGCAGGTACGGTAATACGTTTTTCTCGAACCCTGCAGGGCAAAACGTCCGTTAACAGGAGTGCGCGCGGTCGCCTTTTGTTCGTCCGCGCGCACCGTTTCTTCGTATTTGCAGCCGCGGTCGCCTTAGTCCAGCGACTAGAGCGTGCCGTAGATGCGGTCGCCGGCGTCGCCGAGGCCGGGAACGATGTAGGCAGCCTCGTTGAGATGGTCGTCGATGGCGCAGGTATAGATATGCACATCAGGGTCCTTCTCAGTCAGCGACTTGAGGCCCTCGGGGGCCGCGACGATGCACAGCATGCGGATGTCCTTGACACCGCGCTCGCGCAGGTAGCTAATGGCCATCTCGGCCGAACCGCCCGTGGCGAGCATGGGGTCGACGACCAGGCAGATGCGCTGGTCGATATCCTTGGGCATCTTGCAGTAATACTCGTGCGGCTCGTGGGTGACCTCGTCGCGCTCCATACCGATGTGGCCCACGCGAGCGGAGGGCACCAGGTCGAGGATGCCGTCGACCATGCCAAGGCCCGCACGCAGGATGGGCACGATGGCGAGTTTCTTGCCAGCAAGCTGTTTGAACGTGGCGGTAGTGATGGGGGTCTCGACCTCGACGTCTTCCATAGGCAGGTCGCGCATGGCCTCGTAGCCGTCAAAAAGCGCGAGTTCGCGCACGAGCTGACGGAACTGGTTGGTGCCGGTGTTTTTGTCGCGCAGGATCGACAGCTTGTGCTGGACGAGCGGGTGATCGACAAGCGTCACACGGGACGCATCGTAGGTGACGGTCATGGATTGATTGCCCCTTTCGTTGCGGCCGCAAAACGGCCTTGCTGACAAGGCGTGCAGCAATGTTGCCGCCGCACGCCATGCATTAGTTTAGCGGTTTGTTGTATCGAGCAGCCCATCGCAGCCCTACTGTGCGGTGCTGAGCGAGCGCCTGACTGCATCACGCCAGCCCGCAAGGTTTTGCTCGCGTCGCTCGGCGGACATGTGGGGAAGGAAGGTCCTAACGATCTGGGCATTTTGCTCCAGCTCCTCCAGGTCTTCCCAATAGCCGACGGCAAGACCCGCCAAGTACGCGGCACCGATTGCCGTGGTCTCCACCGTCTCGCATTGCAGCACGGGGATATCCAGCAGGTCGGCCTGGAATTGCATGATGAACTCGTTGCGCGAGGCACCGCCATCGACAGACAGGCGCTCGATCGAAAGCCCCACGTCCTGCTCCATGGCGCGCAGCACGTCGTAGCTCTGATATGCCATGGATTCGCAGGCGGCACGTACGATGGTCGCACGGCTCGAAGCGCCGGTCAGACCGCACACGATACCGCGGGCATGCGGGTCCCACCAGGGAGCGCCCAAACCCGCAAAGGCGGGAACGAAGTAGCAGCCCTCGTTGTCGCTAATCGAAGCGGCGAGTTGTGCCGACTCGCTCACGCTCGAGATGATGCCCATGTTGTTGCGAAGCCAGTTCATCGTTGAGCCGGCGGCAAAAATAGAGCCCTCGAGCGCATAGCTGACTTTGCCGTCCGCAGCGATACCGATGGTGGAGACCAGGCCATTCTTGGATTCGACGATCTCGTCGCCGGTGTTCATGAGCATAAAGCAGCCCGTGCCATAGGTGTTTTTGGTCTGGCCGGGACGGAAACAGCAGTGGCCGAACAGCGACGCCTGTTGGTCACCCGCCACGCCCATGATGGGCGGCATGTTGGTCATGATGTCGCTCGCGACGCGGCCGTAGTCGCCCGAGCTCCAGCGAACCTCGGGCATCATGGAACGTGGGACGTCAAAGAGCGCCAGCAGGTCGTCGTCCCAATCGAGCGTATGGATATTAAAGAGTGCCGTGCGGCTGGCATTGGTGTAGTCGGTGGCAAAGACCTGGCCGCCGGTGAGGTTGTAGATGAGCCAGGTGTCGATGGTGCCAAACATGAGGTCGCCCGCCGCCGCGCTCTCGCGTGCGCCGTCGACGTTGTCGAGAATCCACTGCACCTTGGAGGCCGAGAAATACGGGTCAAGCGTGAGTCCCGTGCGGGAGCGCACCAGCTCCTCGCAACCCTGTTCAACCAACGCGTCGATCGCCGGCGCGGTACGGCGGCACTGCCATACGATGGCGTTATAGATGGGCTGGCCGCTCACGCGGTCCCAGACCACCGTGGTCTCGCGCTGGTTGGAGATGCCGATGGCGGCGATGCGGTCAGAATGGATGCCGCTCTTAAACTGAACCTCCATCATCACGCCGATCTGGCTGGCAAGCACCTCCGTGGGATCCTGCTCCACCCAGCCGGGGCGCGGGAAGCTGGTTTTGACGCTACGTCGCGCCTGGGCAACGATGCAGCCGTATTCGTCGACAATGGCCGCGAGTACCGAGGTGGTGCCACAGTCGAGCGCCATGATGTAGGAACCGCCAAAGTTAAACGAGGCATCTTCCATGCCCAGGCTGCCCAGATTCAACGACATCGCTTACACCTTTCTATTGCATCGGGTCGGACAGGACCCGCTCGATCTCTGATGCGGGAAGTGCGCCTTGGCGTAGGATCTGGAGCCCGCCGTGCTGGAACGACACGATGGTCGAGGCGTCGCGACACGGGGTCTCACCGGCGTCGACGGCAACATCGACCCCCTCCAGGATGCGACCCTCGACGGCGGCAAAGCTTGCCGGCGAAGGCGCGCCGTGCGTGTTGGCGCTCGTGCAGGCAAGGGGACTGCCGCAGGCGCGGATGAGCGCTTGGACCACGGGAGAGGCCGAAGCGCGAAGTGCCACGGTGTCATCGGCAGCGCGCATAAAGGTCGGCACGCAGGGGGCTGCCTTGACCACGATAGTCAGGGCGCCCGGCCAGCATCGTCGCGCAAGTACGCGGGCATCTTCCGGGATATCCACGCCATAGCGGTCGAGTGCTTCGGCATTATCAACCAGCCAGGCGACCGTTTGGGTGAGTTTGCGCTGCTTGAGGGTAAAGATGCGGCGGTAGCCGGTACCGAGCGCAGGGACCGCGGCGCCATTGACGACAGCCTGCGGATCGCGCGGCCACGATGGGAATTCGCTTGTATCTTGGGGCACGGCGTCCGAGAAGGCGTTGACTGCCACGGCGACACCGTAGACGGTCTCGGTCGGGATCAAGGCCAGGCCGCCGCGGCCGAGCACCTCGGCCGTGCGCTCGACGGCGAGCCGATGCGGCTCGCGCGTTCCCTCGTATACCCGATAGACCGTCTGCATGTGTATGCCAGCCCCTTACGCTCTGGTGAAAGTTTGTTTACTGAGGGGCATTCTCGCACGAAACGTTCAACCTATTTGGCCAGAGTGCATGTTGGTTTGGTGAGCGGCTTTAGTAGTCGGTGAAAGTGAGGGGGTCATTGGACTGCGATGAACTTCTTTGGCCTGCCGGCGTGGCGTTTTTGGGCGGCGTAGCGCTCGATGCTGTCTATCGTTATCATCCGACGGCCGTCGACAAGTTCAACATCGAGCTTTCCGGCTTTGACCAGCGCGGTAATCCGCGGAGCGGAGACTTTGAGGTCCAGCGCTGCGTCTTTAAATGTTCGGCACGCCGCTTCCCGAGCGTCCTCGTGGTCGATTTCGACTGAAAGGGCCACGACCTCGGCCGAGCGTTCGTACCCTGCCGGAGTCAAACCGTTGTTGAGGTCGTCGGCCAAAAACGCCATCAGCGCCTCGGTGGCATGGGCAATCGCTTCTTCGCGCGTATCGCCATCGGCAAAAGCGCCGGGAATCTGCGGGAAGCTGGCGCAGTACCCGTCGTCTTCTTTTATGAGAACGCAGTCATAGGTAAATCGCTGCCTCATTTTGCCTCCAACTACCATCCAGCTTGGCGACGAATACTTGCCCACGTGCCCTTCTTTGGTCGATCACCACCAGAGCCGTTCACGGTGACAACACGGTCGCCAGAAACATACTTAGCATGACTACCGACTTGCGCGACCTTCACGAATCCATCGTGCTTGAGTAGGGCAATGATTTCCCGAAAGGTAGGAGGTTGCATGGGCCGACCTCTTTCAGCCGTCCTAATTATAAACTAGTTTATAATTTTTGCTAACCAGTTAATAAATATTACTGGCGCTGTTTGGGCTCGGTGACGATGGCTCGGACGATGCGGGGGCGATCGGTGAGGTCGCGGACGATGCGCACGTCCGAGAGACCCGCCTGGCGGCAGAGCTCGGCGGCGGCGTCGAGGGCACCCTCGTAGAGCTCGCAGGCAAACAGGCCGCCGGCGCGCAGCATGTAAGGCGCCGCATTGAGCAGGCGGCGGAAGATATCGAGGCCGTCGGCGCCGCCCTCAAGCGCCAGGTCGGGCTCGAAGTCCTTGACCTCGTGCGGCAGTGAGCGCATGACGTCGGTCGGAATGTAGGGCGGATTGGAGACAAGCACATCAAAGGTGCCCCACTCTTCGCGGGGAATGGAACTCACCAGGTTGGTGAGGCTAAAGGCGACCTCATCGGATGTGAGACCGAGCGCGTCGCGGTTTTTGGTGGCCAGATCGATAGCGCGCGGCTCGATATCGGTGGCGGTGCAGGTAACGTGGCCGCGGCGCTCCCAGGCAAGGGAGAGCGAGATGCAGCCCGTGCCGCAGCCGACCTCGAGAACGCGGGCGATGCGGGGCTCGGCTGGGGCAGGCGAAGCGGCATCCTGAGCTGAAGCCGTCTCCTGGTCGGCACCCTCGATGGCGATGCCGTATTCGTCGAGCTCGGACTCGGCGGCTTCCGCGACTTCGGCTTCTGCTGCCTGCGCGGCGGCTTCCTCGGCCTCGCGGTCGGCCAGCTCCTCGGCATAGGCACGGCTGCCGAGCACGTCGCTACCCAGCGCAGCCTCATCGGCGGCCGTCAGGTTGGCGGCACGGCGCTCGGCGGTCGCGCGTTCGTCTGCCAGCGCGGCCTCAGCCTTGCGTGCCTCCTCGACCTCATCGTTCCAAGGCAGCTCAACACGCTGACGGGCAGCAGCCTCGGGGCTCAGCACCTCGGCATCCAGATAATTGAGGACTTCCTCGACGAGCATCTCGGTCTCGGGACGCGGAATGAGCACGCCGGGGGCGCACGTGACGTCGATCATGCGAAACTGCGTGCTGCCGGTGATGTACTGCAGCGGTTCACCTTTAGCGCGACGAACAACGGCCGCGTGCATGGTCTCGAGCTGAGCCGCGTTAAGCGTCTCGTCCATGCGCATATATAAGTCGATGCGTGCCAAACCCGTGGCAGCGCAGAGCAGCCACTCGGCAGAAAGACGGGGGTGCTCCTCGCCGCGCTCGGCCAGGTACTCCTTGGTCCACTCGAGACAACGCTTGATGGTCCAAATCTCGTTTGCCATGGGGCCCTCCCCTCTTAAGCGCCGGACGGCGCGCGAATGTCGGAGCAGATTGTACGCGAGGGCGGCACGCGGCAAGGGACGATTGGAAGCGATTATCGAGAATCAGCCCAGAATTTTGCTTGAATCGCAATCGAAGTGTTCATTCGTCGACGTCTAAATCTGCATCCGTCAAGCTTTTGGCAAGGTTGCCCCAAAACTGACCAATATCTAACCAAGAACTTGCCAAATCACTTGACGCGCGACGCATCAAAAATCGCCCCGCGACTTCTCGGACGATTTTTTGAGCATTATTTTCGATAGCAGATGAATGCCGCTAATTTCTTTGAGCAGGTAGCCGGCTTAATGGCCATCAAAGCCGATTAAATAACATCTCAAAGCAATGTGCCCAACCTAGTCATTTAAGAACGTCCCCAATGACTAAAATGCCATCACAGCCGACTGAATATAATATCAAGGCAATGTCCCCAATGACTCCCTACGGATCATTTGACAACCAAGAAAACGCCGATGTTTTGGCAATGCCAGCGAGCGACGTCCAGAGCGAACAAGTTGGCATGAAAAAGGCAAGGCATAGACCTTCTGGTCATGCCTTGCCTTTTGAATGACAAATTGTCGCTCTGGGCGGCGCGCAGCGTCGAGCCGTTACGCGGTTTGGCAAAACCGCGTAACCCACTACACAGCCTGCGCCAGCTTCTCGGCTCGCTCGGCGGCGGCGAGTGCCTCGATCACGGTGCCGAGCTGATCGCCCAGAAGGACGCCGTTGTAGGTGGAGTTGAAACCGATGCGGTGATCGGTCACGCGGTCCTGGGGCTGGTTGTAGGTGCGGATCTTCTCGGAACGGTTACCGTGGCCGATCTGGCTCTGGCGCTCGGCACCGAGCTCTGCCTGCTGCTTCTCGAGTTCCATCTCGTACAGACGGGCGCGCAGCATCTGCATGCAGACCTCGCGGTTCTGGATCTGGGAACGCTGCTCCTGCGACTGCACCACGGTGTTGGTGGGCAGGTGGGTGATGCGCACGGCGGAGTAGGTGGTGTTAACGCACTGACCGCCAGGGCCGGAGGCGCAGTAGGTGTCGATGCGCAGGTCAGACTGGTTGATCTGGACGTCGATTTCCTCGGCCTCGGGAAGCACGGCGACGGTAGCCGTTGAAGTCTGGATGCGGCCCTGGGACTCGGTCTTGGGGACGCGCTGGACACGGTGCACGCCGGACTCGTACTTCATAACGGAGTAGACGCGGTCGCCCTCGACCTTGAACTCAATGGACTTAAAGCCGCCGGCCTCGCTGGGGCTGGAATCGAGCACGGTAGTCTTCCAGCCGCGCGACTCACAAAAGCGCTGATACATCTTGTACAGGTCGCCGGCGAAGATGGCCGCCTCGTCGCCACCGGCGGCGGAGCGGATCTCGACGATGGTGTTCTTGTCGTCGTTGGGGTCGCTCGGGATGAGCATGTACTTGATGTCTTCCTCGAGCTGGGGGAGCTTGGCCTCGTTTTCGGAGATGTCCATCTGGAGCATCTCCTTCTCATCGGCATCGGTGGTATCGTGCAGCATTTCCTTGGCAGCCTCGATGTCATCGAGCGCGCCGATGTACTCGCGCGAGGCGGCAATGAGGTCGGACTGGTGCGCGTACTCCTTGTTGAGACGCGTGAACTCCTTGATATCGGAGGCGACGGCCGGGTCGGAAAGCTTCTTCTCGAGCTCCTCGTAGGCCTTGATGATCTTTTCGAGCTTGTCGCGCATGACGGACTCCTTTATATGCGTGAAGGTGAAAATCGGCAGAATTGATGGGGCGCGGGGCGCCGCTGCGGGGGTAAGCCCGGCTAGAACATGTCGATCCTCAGATACATGCGCATCCCTTCGCGTATGGGGTACATAGTTGCGGTCTAACCCATACATGATAGCGTGCGCAGGCAAACCTGCATATAACCCGCACGGAATCCGACAAAGGGACAGTCCCTTTGTTGGATTCTAGAGCGTGTGGAGCAGAGCGATGAAAAAGCGGACACCCTGAAGGTAGACTCGGCGGGTAATGCGCTCGTTGGTGCCGTGGACGCCTCGGTCGCACTCGTCATCGTCGACCACAAAGGCCGAGAAACGAATGCACTCAGGGCAAATGCGCTGATAGTTGGCAGCGTCGGTCGCGCCGATCACGGTCGAGGGGACGATGCTGACAGGAGCCCCGCCCGTCGCACTCGGTCCGTTTTCCTCCGTCCCCTTTGGATCACGGAAATAGCGGGCGGCGATGGCGCGAACGGCCTCGAGCCCCGGTCCACCGACACGCGGAGACGGCGAAGGCTCGGAGCTGCCGGGGCCCAGCTCCACTTCGACACAACCGGCAAGGTCCGCCCCGGCAACCGCCTCACGGCAGCGCGCCACAACGTCGACCACGCTCGTACCCTCGAGCATGCGGAAGTTAATGTTGGCCCACATATCCTGCGGCATTACGTTGGCGCCGGTGCTGCCACCCTCGATCTGCGTGGGCGCGCAGGTGGTCGTCACCAGCGGATAGAGCTTTTTGCTGGCGAGGCAATCGCGGACAATGGCATCCCCGTTGGCGGCAATTTCATCGGCCGTGTAGAGCCCCAACTCGACGAGTTGAGCGGCAAGCAAGTCGGTCACGCGCGTCGGCCACTCGATATCGCAGATTGCGGTGATGGCACGGCTGAGCACCTCGAGCGATGTGCCGCCGTAGGGGTTGGACGAATGCCCGCCCTCACTCTTCGTCTTGAGTATGATATCGGCGTAACCCTTCTCCGCGAGGTCGGCATGCATAAGCCAGCCCTCGCCCGCGCCATACTCGGCAGCCGAAACAATACGGTAGTCACCCTCGTCGATCAGATATTCAAGTTCAACGCCACGCTCCTCGAGCACACGACCGATCGCCCCCGCGCCGTACTGCGTGGTTTCCTCGTCCTGGCCAAAGGCGAGCAGCAGGGTACGCTTGTGCTCCCAGCCGTGCGCGAGCGCATACTCAACCGCCTCGAGAATGCCTGCGACCTGGTCTTTCATATCGATGGCGCCGCGACCCCAAATGTAGGTGTCGTCCACATGTCCGCTAAAGGGGGCATGCGTCCAGTCAGCCTCGGTGCCGGGTACCACGGGAACCACGTCCATGTGGCCCATGAGCATAATGGGCTTGAGGGCAGGGTCGGAACCGCTAAGCGTCACCAATAGCGAATGGTCGATAAGCTCGACCTTACCCGCCGTAAATACGTGCGGCCAAGCCTGCTGCATATACGCGCGCAGGTCGTCGAACGGCTGCCAGTTCACCGCCTCGGCATCCATACTCGAGATGGTCGGAAACGACAGCACGCGGCCCAGGCGCTCGCACGCACCAGCTTCGTCCAAATCGGCAAAATCATCCTCATGCGCAAAGAAGCGCCAAACCTCGGCCATGACATCCTTTCGATTGTGATGACGAGGGCCGCCCCACGGGAGCGGCCCTGTCATGCAAACATTTGCGGTCGGTTACTTGTCCTCGAGATAACGCGAGAGGAACTCGCGGGTGCGCTGGTGTTTGGGGTTGCCAAAGAGCTCGGCCGGCGCGGCGTCCTCGAGCACCACGCCCTTATCCATAAAGACCACGCGGTCGGACACGGTTCGGGCAAAGGCCATCTCGTGCGTGACGACGACCATGGTCATGCCGTCGGCCGCGAGCTTGCGCATGACCTCGAGCACCTCGCCCACGATCTCGGGGTCGAGTGCCGAAGTCGGCTCGTCGAACAGCATGATCTGCGGATTCATGCACAGGGCGCGTGCGATGGCTACGCGCTGTTTTTGACCACCGGACAGGCGGCCCACGGCGGCGTGCGCGAACTTTTCGAGTCCCACGCTCGTCAGATGCTCCATCGCAATTTTTTCAGCCTCGGCCTTGCTCATCTTTTTGAGCATGACGGGCGCAAGCGTGCAGTTGTCGAGCACGTCCATGTTGTTGAACAGGTTAAAGCCCTGGAACACCATGCCGATGTCCTCGCGGAGTTTATTGATATTGCAGCGCTCGGCCGTAAGGTCCTGGCCGTGGAACCAGATGTGGCCCGCGTCCGGGGTCTCGAGCAGATTGAGGCAGCGCAGGAAGGTCGACTTGCCCGAGCCCGAGGCGCCGATAATGGTGACGACCTCGCCGGGGTTAACGGACAGGTCGATGCCCTTGAGTACCTCGAGCGAGCCGAAGCTCTTGCGCAGGCCCTCAACGCGGATGAGCGGCTCATTGGTCTGTGCGGCGGCCGCAACGCCGGTAGTGGCGGTATCTGCCATGATGATTCTCCTCGTCTTAAGCCTAGTTAGAGCTGGGCAGCGTGGCCGGAGCCTCGGCACCGAGCTTTTTGCCAAAGGCTTCGAGCAGGCGGCTCGCCACGAGCGTCAGGATCAGGTAGACCACGAGCGCCACGCAGTAGACCTCCATCTGGCGGTAGTACACGCCGGCGACCGTGGTAGTAGCGTACATAAGGTCGAACACGCCGATGACCGAGAGCACCGACGAATCCTTGATGTTGATGATGAGCTCGTTGGTGAGCGCCGGAATCGCATTTTTAATGCCCTGGGGGAACACGACTTTGCGCATGGCCTGCCACTGCGACAGGCCCAGCGATCGCGCCGCCTCGGCTTGGCCGGGATCGATGGACTCGATGCCGCCGCGCAGGACCTCCATCATGTAGGCGGTGGAGTTAAGCGAGATGGTGACGAGGCCGGCGGTAAAGGTGCTCCAGATCTGGTTGGCCTGGGCGGTCTCGAAGCCCATGCCGCGCAGAACGGTAAAGCCCGCGTAATAGATAAGCAGGCCCTGGACCATCATGGGCGTGCCGCGCACAATGGTGGAGTAGACGGTCGCGAAGCCGCGGCCGATACTCTTAAAGAAACGCACCAAGTCGTTGTCCACGCGGTCGAACGTCTGAATGCGCAAAAACACAAAGAGCAGTGCCAGGAAGAAGGCGATGACGGTGCCGAAGGTGGCAAGCGCGATGGTGATTTCGATGCCGCGGATGAAGAAGTCGCCGCTCTTGTAGGTCATGTAGACCAGGCTCGACAAAAAGTCGCTGGGGTTGGAATCCGAGACAATGCTCACCTGCACCAGGTCGATAAACGACATGATGCAGCGGTCCACGAAAAAGATCGCTGCGATGGCGACCACAACATAGCTACCCAGGCGCGCGCCGCGGCGGAAACGCTCGGAGGCGAACGGCGACTTTTCGCGATAGTCGTTCCAGTGCATGAGCTTGGTGACGAGTGCCGCCGCCGACACGACGACCCAGGCCCACAGGATCGCCCAAAGGCAGTCCTGGAAGATGCCAGTGGGCGCCAAAAAGCTCAGCGGCGTGGGGTTGCGCTGGCTAAACGCCAGGCCAAGCGCCGCGATGACGCTCGTGCCCAGGTATACGTAACGGTGATCGGCCTTGATAAAGGAGGCCAGGCGATTGACGGTTTTCATGCTGCCTCCCTATGCCGGCTGACGGTCGAGGCACGCGTCCCACATTTGGTCGCGCTCCTCTTGGCTAATGCCCTTGAGTGTCTTGTCGATGAGCTTAAGCAGTTTGTCCGAGCCCTTGCGGCAGCCGACGTTTGCCGCGACCTCCTGCTTAAAGCCCTCGCCTTCGGCAAAATGAATGGGAACGATGCCCGGGTTTTGAGCCATATAGCCCTTCTCGTTCTCGGTGTTGTAGGTCACGGCGTCGCAGGTGCCCTGCAGCAGGTTCGAGAACACCGTGGGGACGGAGTCGACCGGGTTTTTGTGCACAACGCCCGGGATCTCGTCGATGACGGTGTCGAGCATGGTGTCCTTTTGGCCGAGCACCGTGGCACCGCTAAAGTCGCTAAGCTTGGTGGCGTTTTGGTAGGGCGAGCCCTCTTTTACGAATAGGCCAAAGTAGCCAATGAAGTACGGGTCGGAGAAGCCGACCGACTCTTCGCGCTCGGGCGTGGCGCTCATGCCGGCGATGATGAGGTCGATTTGGCCGTTGTTGAGCGAATCGATAAGGCCCGAAAAGCTCTGCTTGACGGCAACGGGCTCGCCACCGAGGGCCTTGCAGACGATCTTGGCGATCTGCACGTCGTAGCCATCGGCATAGGCGCCCTGCACGTTGTCGATGGGGATGGTGTACTCGCTGGCTTCGGAAACCTGCCAGTTGTACGGGGCGTAGGCCGCCTCCATGCCAATGCGGATCTTATCCTTGCCGATAACGGAATCGGACAGGTCGTCGCGACCGCCACCCGTCGTGGGCTGAACTACTTCCAGCGTGGAGGGGCGCTGGCAACCGGCAAGTGCGCCGGCGACGACAGTAGCGCTCGCAGCGAGAGCGCTACCCAAAAAGATGCGACGGCTGCATATCGGCTGCGGATGCGCGTCGCGTTGATGGGGAGAATGCATAATCTGCCTTCCCTGTTGAATCGTATGCTGACGACTTAACAGGATACCGCTCAGCGCTACCTCCAGCAAATGCATATATAAATGCATATATGCAAGTTTACGAACTGAAAACGATTGATAGTCGTTGGAGACGTTCTTAAACGACTAGTCAAACAAGAACGTCCCCAACGACTAGTCCCAGGTATGCAGCCTGTTAAAGCAGAGTAACGCTAAAGCTGCGAACATCCGTCTCGCCGGGAGCCAAGGTGATGGTGTTGACCTTGTGCTCAAAGACGTCGTCCTCGGTGTCCATGGTGGTGTGACCGGTCCAGGGCTCGAGCGCCACAAACGGGGCGTCGTTGGCGGCAGACCACACGCCAATGTACTTAAAGCCCTCAAAGTCGATCTTGACGCCGTGGCCCGACTTGCGGCCGCGCAGCGTGAGCGTGGAGCCCGGGGTATCGGTGAACATGATGGCGTCGTTATCGAAGCTGCGGTGCGTGATGGGCAGCACGTCCGAGTTATCGGGAGCCTTGTAACTGCCCTCGAACGTCATAAGACCGTCGGGCGTGATGATGGGAGCCTCATTAGTCCAAGCCTCGGTAAACGCCAGCTCGTAATCCTCGAATGCCTCGTCCTCGGCACCGGGAGCCGGTACGTTAAACGCGGGGTGGCCGCCCACCGAGAACGGCAGGTCCACGTCGCCGGTATTGGTGACGGCAAAGGTCTGGGTAAGTGTGGCGTCACCAGTCAGGGCATAGGTCATGTTGAGCTTAAAGTGGAACGGGAACGCCTTGAGCGACTCGGGCGTGTCGGTGATCTCGTACGTTACCGAGGAGCCGTCCTCCGAAACCTCGACCAGCTTGTGTTCGACGATGCGCGCGAGTCCGTGGCGCGGCATCTCGCAGGTGCCGGCCGCAGACGTCGCCGTGTTGTTGCGCAGCGAGCCCACAATGGGGAACAGGATGGGCGCATGCTTGCCCCAAAAGGCGGGGTCGCCCTGCCACAGATACTCGTTGCCGTTGAGGGCAAGGCTCGTGAGCTGGGCACCCATGGAATCGATGGCCGCGGTGAGGCCGCCGCGCTTGATGGTAGTGACAGTAGACATGCTACTTCCTCCAAAAGTAAACAATAGTGTCGAGGGCTATTGTCCCACTCTTGGCGGCGGGACGGGACGGCAGGCGATTATTGAGTAGCCATAGCGGAATGAGCGGCGAGTGCCTACTGGGTATCCACGTAAAGGTCGAACCTGCCCTGCGGTGTGGTGTCGACCGTGTCGGGCGCCTGTGAGTTAAAGCTCACGGGGACCATGCGCTTTGAGGCACGGAAGCGCGTGCCGTCGGTGGCGACGGGCGGTTCATCGACGGTGAGCTCGTAGTCGCCGGGCTTAAGTTCGATGCCGTCACCAGCGGAATTGACGTATTGATACTCGTCAATCGTCTGCCCTTTGAGCGTACGCCCCACGATGTGGATGAGCATTTGGCTGTCGCCACGCGCGGTGTCCCACGTCGCGCCGTCCTTGACCTCGACCGACACATGTACCGAGCGCGTGCGGCCGAGCGATTGCTCGATAGACATCTCGACCTTGGCGGCGTCTTTTCGCTGTTGTTCAACATGGCTCCAGACGTTTCCAATTACCGAGCATGCGATAACGCCGGCCATGAAGGCGATAAGGATGGGGCCGAGCGGAGAACGGCGGCCCGCGTCTTCCTCACGAGCCAGGTCGGGGCGATGTGTGGGCGCAGGCGCCTGGGCGCCTTGCGCGGGCACGTCGAGAATGCTGAAGGATGCCGTGCTGTCGGGGTCGATGGTGTGACGCGGCTGCGGGATCTTTGCCGGCGAGATGGACATGTCGGCTGGCTCGCCGAGCGTGGCCGTAGCGTCGGCCTTGGCCTCGTCTGCCTCGGCCTGGGCCCAAGCTTGTTCGAAGGTCAGGGGCTCGACGGGGTCGAGGGCGGCGTCCGAATCGGCGGCGACGTCGTTGCCGGTCTCGTCCTCGTCGCTCGACACGTCACGCGGCATGGGCTCGTCCCACTCCTCGTCCGGAGCCTCACCCTCGCTATACCACCATTCAAAGTTATCGATATCCATACGGGGCGCCCCTTAGGCCTCGCAAATAAACACTCGCTAGTCTTATACCCCCAGACGGCACGGCAGCTCGCCGGCACAGATAGGAAAACCATCACAACATTCGACGTTTTTCCTCGATTTCGAGATTTTCGCCGAATGTTGTGACGGTTTGGGCGACCGGCCGGCAGCGCAATGTGACAAAGAGACTGTCCCTTTGTCACATTCTGCTAGAGTTGCAGGGATTGAATCTCGCTTATTCATGCGACATTGGAGTGACAACCTTGACCGCCGCAACCACGCCTAAAAGTAAGTCAACCGCCGCCGCGCTCTCCCCTGCGCGCACCAAGCTCTGCCTGGCGCTGCTCGTGCTGTTGGGATTCTCGCTCGGCTGCTCCGAGTTCGTGGTCATCGGCATCGAAAGCGACTTGGCAACGGAACTCGGCGTATCGCTTGCCACCGCAGGCCAACTTATTAGCGTGTTTGCGCTTGTCTACGCCATCGCGACGCCAGTGCTTGCGCTCAGCACGGGGCGTTTTCGCCGCTACCAGCTGCTCGTGTGCTACAGCATCGTCTTTGTGCTCGGCAATTTGGTTATGGCGCTGGCGCCCAACTTTCAAGTGCTGTTTATCTCGCGTATTGTCCTGGGCTCCGTCTCGGGTGCGCTGCTCGCCGTGGGCGTAACGTACATCCCTGAGCTGCTGTCCCCGCAGCAGACCTCACTCGCCATCTCGGTAGTGTACGGCGCGTTTTCCGTGGCAATGGTCTTTGTCACTTCGATCGGCAAGTTTGTGGCCGACACGCTCGACTGGCACGTGGCCATGTACGGCACGCTGACCTTTGCCGTTCTGATCTGCGGAGCGCTCGTGGCGTTTATGCCGCGCGCTGGGCAAACCGACGAGCCCGCCACTTTTCGCGAACAGGCGGGTCTACTACGCGAGCCGAGCATCATCACCGGCATGCTCATCTTTTTGTTTGGCGTGGGGTCGGTCTACGTTTTTTACGGCTACGTGACGCCTTATCTTGAGCAGGTGCTGGGCATGGGCACGGTCGAAGCCAGTACCACGCTCATGGCCTACGGCGTGTTCTGCCTGATCTCGAACATCCTGGGCGGATGGATCGATGCGCGCTTTGGCATGAAGGCGCTACTCGTGACGTTTGTGCTGCAGGCTGCAGCGTTACTCGGACTGTTTGCTGTGGGCGGCACCATGCCGCTCGCGCTGGTCTTTGTCTTTAGCCTGGCGCTGCTCATGTACCTGTTCTCGGTGTCGTGCATCACGCACTTTATGGACGTGGCACGCAGCCGCCATCCCAAGTCGATGGTACTCGCAAGTTCGGTTGAGCCCATGGCGTTTAACGTCGGCATCTCGTTTGGCACCGCAGTGGGCGGCGCCGTGGTAAGCAGCGTTGGCATTGCATATGTAGGCGCGGTCGGTGCCGTGTTCTCGCTTGTGGCCTGGGCGCTCACGCTGGTGACGATTAAGTTGGCTCGCTGGGAACGCAAGAGGACGATGGCGCAGGCGTAGATGCGATACTCGAGCTCGATGATGGCGATCGAAAGGAAACCGCATATGCAACGTGTACTGTTTATCTGCCATGGGAACATCTGTCGCTCGACGATGGCTGAGTCCGTGTTTACCGAGCTGGTGCGGCGCGCCGGGCGCGCGGGCGAGTTTGTCATTGACTCCGCTGCGACCTCAACTGAGGAGATCGGCAACCCGCCGCATCATGGCACGGTCGCCAAGCTGCGTGAAGTCGGGATTCCCGTCGTTGCGCACCGTGCCCGCCAGGTGCGTCGCGCGGAGTATGGCGACTGGGACCACATTGTCTATATGGACGACGAGAACGCCCGCGGCCTGCGGCGCATCTTTGGCGACGACCCCGACGGCAAGGTTACACGCTTGCTCGATTGGACCGAGCGCCCCGGTGACGTGGCCGATCCCTGGTACACCGGCAACTTCGATGCCACCTACCGCGACGTGCTCGACGGTTGCACCGCTATGCTCGAGCAACTGTAGACAAGCGAGGTCGCGAGCCACGTCTCCGGCGCGAAACGAGCGTGGGTTTTCTCCCACTTTGAGCGCTCGAGTGCGCTCTAAACGGGAGAAAATCCACGCTCATGAATGTGACAAAGGGACTGCCCCTTTGCCACATCCGGGACTGGCCCTAGACCGGCTTGACCTCCAGCTTTATCCCCTCGGCGCAGGAGTCGCCCAAAACATCCGAAAGGGCCCAGGTCGCATATAGCGGCAAATAGAGAACCGCTCCGTTGCGCTCAACGTTGCCTCTCGAGAAAACAATCCCGAGCCTTACGCCATATTCAGCCGTATCAAGCACATGACCGAGCGCAGCGTGCGCGTGGTAATAGGAGCCCGATTTAACCTCGATCGGAACAGCCGTCCCATCCGGCCCATCGACCACAAAGTCCACTTCACCGCGCTTTTTTGTCTGATAGTAGTAAAGCTGGCGATTTTGGGCAGCCAGCTGCTGGGCCACCACGTTTTCGTAAAAGCCGCCCAGATTGGGCTCCTTGCTATCAAGATACGCCGCTTGGGCGACTCCAACGGGGTAGCGCGCCATCAACATGCCCGTATCCGATTGGTATAGCTTGAACTGCGATGGCCGTGCCGTCTTGAGCAGGGGCGACTTTGGCTCGGTTACGATATCGGCTTTGAGAGCAACGCCGGCATCGACAAGCCAGACAAAATCTCGCTGGTACTTCTCATAATGCGCCTTGGGGTCAATGGAATTGAGCACGAAACGCTTGTGTTCGCCCTCAAGCATAATGGGGAGCTGATCGTAGATGCTCTGCACCTGAAGGGCACGCCCGCTTGCATACTTGGAAATATCCCGTCGGTACTGTTCGTTGAGCTCGGACTGTAGCTGACGAACAGAGGCAAGGTCGCCCTGCGTGTCAAGGAAACGCTGCACGACCTCCGGCATTCCGCCGACAACGGTATAGGTCCTGAAGTTTGCCATCATCGCGTCATGAATGTAATCAGGAATGGGCCTCTCGCTGATACACGCGTCACGTATCGTTTGGCGAGCCCCCTCGCTCACCCCGGTTGCCCAGCAAAACTCCTCAAAATCGAGCGGGAACATCCTAAGCTCGTGGACATACCCCACGGGATAGGACCTGACGCCCTTGAACTGGGTCCCGAGCATTGACCCCGAAAACGCCCAGCGGCACCTCCCGTCCTCTACAAGGAACTTTGCCATCGTCATGATGTCGGGGGCCTCTTGGACCTCATCGATAAACACGAGCGTTTTGCCTGGTGCAATCGACTTTCCCGAAAGAAGCGTCACCCTGCTGATGAAATCATCGGCATTCCGCGCCTCGAGAAGAGCATCTTTTGCCTGGCGATTTTCCATGAGATTGAGCTCGATGTAGGTTGCATGGCTGGCTTTGCCAAATGCGCGAATCGAATAGCTTTTGCCGATCTGGCGAGAACCCGTGATGAATAAGGCCTTTTGCTCGGCAGACTTCAGCCAACGCTCCAGCTCTGCCGCTATTTTCCTGCGCAGCATAGGCTCTCCCCTCAGTGTCATCAAATGAAATGCAAAGTTTTATGCGCTTAATTATCGATGAAATGTATGATTTTTAGAACCTAAAATCGGATGAAATGCAGAGATTTAGGATTATAAGCAAAAAGAAGGGGCAGCCCCGGCGAATGTGACAAAGGGACTGTCCCTTTGTCACATTGCGCTCGACTACTCGTCGACGATCTCGGCAAGCCAGACGTTCAGCGTATCGACCTCGGGGCAGCAGAACTTTGCCGTGCCGGGCTCGTTGCCAGGCACGGTTCCGCCATAGCGCAGGATATCGATATAGGGAAAGCCCACATGGCAGGCCATAGCGCACATCTTGCCGCGGTCTCGGTCGAAGTCAAAGACGTCGCCCGGCTTGTGACCATGGTGGCAGCGGCACGCACCCAGCTGGTCCACGCAGCTCACGCGGATACGCGGACGCTTGCCACGCGGCGCGCCGAGCGGCTTGTTCTCGCCCGCAGGCTTGACGCCGCCCTCATCAGCATTACTCATGGTCAATCACATCCAGGCAGGCCTCGATGGGAAGGCCGGCGGACTTATCCTCCTGGTCGGCATTGCGCTCGATAAGCTCCGCTACCACGCGCATGGCATCGCTCGTCGCACGCTGCAGGCTCCAACCGGCCATAACGCGGCCGACGAGCACCGCCGAGAACGTGTCGCCCGTGCCCGGGAAATAGACCGGAATGAGCTCAAAGGGAATCGTGAAGTACTCCCCCGCCACATGGTCGTAACCGATAACCGCGTTCGTGCCATTGACCACGGCGCCCGTAATGACCACCGACTTGGCACCCAGCTCGCGCACAGCGTCCACAAGGGCGCGGGCCTCATCGGGCGTAATTTGCTCGGCGATAGGCCTATCGGCAAGCAGGCACGCCTCGGTATAGTTGGGCACCGCGTAGTCTGCGCACTCCAGCAGGCGCCGCATAAGGCCAATCGTGGACTCGGGCACGCCCGCATAGAGCTTGCCGTTGTCGCCCATGATGGGGTCAACGAACACCTTGGTGCCCTTTTGCGCACGGCGGTGGCAGAAGTCCGAGATGATGCGCGTCTCTTCCTCGGTCACGATAAAGCCGGTCGAGATGGCGTCGAACTCAAAGCCGAGCTCCTCCCAGATAGCGAGGCTCTGGCGGACATACTCCGTGGTGTCGTGGATGTAGAACTTGGGGTAGTTGAGCGTATCGGAAACGAGGGCCGTCGGCAGGTTGTGAATGCGATAGCCCATGTGCGACAGCACCGGCAGCATGGCGGAAAGCGCGACCTTGCCGTAACCGCACATATCGTTGATCAGCAGCAGCTGAGTGTTCTTCATGAGTGTCCCCCTTGGTTCGGGCGCGGCGCGGCAGCGCCACAGTGCGACTAAGTGTAGCGCAGGGAACGTTACGAGCGAAGTCGGGCAGCGTGAAGGGCAAATTGTTGCAGAAAGGTTACGGGAAGGAAGTTAGTCGTTTGGGACGTTCTTAAATGACTAGTCAAACAAGAACGTCCCCAACGACTAACCCAACGACTATCAGCGCAAGGAGTGTCCCCAAGTGCCGGCACATAAGGAACGTCCCTAATTGCCACCTAAGTGCCAAAACGACTGGTCGGGCAACACCGATGTCTTGGCGAAGTCAGACACTATGACCCAATCCAGGGGCACGGAAACGACAGGAGCCCCCGCTCGTGA
>NZ_QSHC01000019.1:0-25470 GCF_003467545.1 Collinsella sp. AM38-1BH
TCCCCATGCCCTGCGGCCCCGCGCGGGCGCCCCGCGGTGCGGTTCGCCGGAATGCAGTCTTACTGGCCCTGTGCGCGGTAGCGGGCCTCGGTGGCCTCCTTGGCGGGGCGCCACCAGGACTCGTTGGCGACGTACCAGTCGATGGTCCGCTTGAGCCCCTCGGCGAAGTCGGTGTGGGCCGGCCTCCAGCCCAGCTCGCGCTGGAGCTTCGTGCTATCGATGGCGTAGCGGCGGTCGTGGCCGGGGCGGTCGGCGACCCAGTCGAAGTCCTCGGGGTCGCGGCCCATGGCCTCGAGGATCATGCGCAGGACCGTGATGTTGTTCTTCTCGCCGTCGGCTCCGATGAGGTAGGTCTCCCCCATCTCGCCCTTCGTGAGGATGTCCCAGACGGCCGAGGAGTGGTCCTCGGTGTGGATCCAGTCGCGGACGTTCTCGCCGCGGCCGTAGAGCTTGGGGCGCACGCCGTCGATTATGTTGGTGATCTGCCTGGGGATGAACTTCTCCACGTGCTGGTAGGGGCCGTAGTTGTTGGAGCAGTTGGAGATCGTGGTGCGCAGGCCATAGGTGCGGGTCCAGGCGCGCACGAGCATGTCGGAGCTCGCCTTGGTGCTCGAGTACGGCGAGGACGGGTGGTACGGCGTCTCCTCGGTGAACTTGGCGGGGTCGTCGAGCGCCAGGTCGCCGTAGACCTCGTCGGTGGAGACGTGGTGGTAGCGGATGCCGTGCTTGCGGACGGCCTCCAGGAGGCGGAAGGTGCCCTCGACGTTGGTGCGCAGGAAGGGCTCCGGGTCGGCGATGGAGTTGTCGTTGTGGCTCTCGGCGGCGTAGTGCACGATCGCGTCGTGGCCGGGGACGATCCTATCGAGCAGCTCCGCGTCGCAGATGTCACCGACGACGAGCTCGACCCTGTCCTCGGGCAGCCCCGCGATGTTCTCGGGGTTGCCGGCGTAGGTCAGCTTGTCCAGGACGGTGACGTGGACGCCCGGGTGGTTGTTCACGACGTAGTGCACGAAGTTGCTGCCGATGAAGCCGCAGCCGCCCGTGACGATGATGTTCTTAGGTTCAAAAATCTCAGACATGAAAATCCAATCTGAAGCAAGTACAGCTTCTTTAGTATGCCGCAGGAAGTGACGCCGCGGCACTATTCAACAAAACTATCGGACATTTCGGCATGCGATAAGAGCCATGACCTTCGCAGAATTACTTCCCCTACAAAACGCCTCCGGAATGCAGTCTTTGTCGTACCGGAAGACCGAATTCCCAGTTTTATCGCGTAAGTACTTATAGAAGAAGTCTTCCCAGCTTTTAAACTTCTCACTGTTTACAAAGGCTTCTGGGGTTTCCAAAACCGCCTTAACATCTAACCTTGAAATTACGCCAGAGCTCAGCAGAAGCCACTCGAATGACTCGGGAAGACAAACCGTAACAGTATCGCGATGAATGTCTTGCAGCTTAAGGACGCGGTCCGCATGGCACCCAAATGCCGCTCCGTCCGCAACAACAAACACGCGATCATCGAGATGCTGATCCAACCACCCCAAAATCGCGCTGTTCGTCATAGCCGAAGCACAATTAAGCTCACGGCCAGCGAAATGCCGTTCAAAGAACTGAAAACCAGACTTACTGTCCTCGCATAGAAGGATGGAAAAGTCCTGCTTTGGCGCTGACCGGGAAATAGCGTAACGGTGATTCCCGCGATCTTGATAAACAGGGACGAAAGAATGGTATTTTCCGCTCGTCTTAATCTTGTATATCTCATCCACGCTATACGGAAGATTGGGGAAGTCAGCCCTTGAGATCAGCACGAAGTAGTTCGAGGAATACAATACATGATGAACAAAAACATCGGAATGAATCTCTTTTAAGCCCTCGTCGACAAATACAATCGAATCATGAACGGACGAAAGCTGATTTCTCCAGTCATAATCAGTCAAGGCAACGCAAGGACAATCGCATTGCAGAGAAACGCCCGACTGCTCACCCATACGCATATAGTCCGCGACCATGTCAAACAGCGTCGTCTTGCCGGTACCGCTATTACCGCGCACGATAGTGATATTCCGCTTAATAGTGAATGTATACTTGGTTCCCCTACGGCGGGAAATCTTAACGAGATGCGAACCGTTCATAAGCAGCACCTACAGGTACGGAATCGACTCGTGGATTAATTCAGCCATGTTATGAGCGATGTTGCCGCTGTTCACGACTTTGATTTTGAAGTCCTCGCGACCAAAGTCCATCACATGATAGAGGTTGATAACGAGTTTGCGGTCTTTCGCCATGTCGAGAATCCACTTAGCACAGTTATCGCCACAGGTTGAAGCATTAAAAATATGCTTACGATCGAACTTCATAAGCAACAACGTTTTCACGCCACCAGAAAGCTGGAGCGGCGAAATAGGCCCAAGCACAGGGCTTTCGATGACGTTTTCGGAGACAACGTCCGATCGGTCGACATCCTTAATTATCGAAACCGCATAGGGGTCCGTGATCCAAGAAGACCGGTAAGAGTTTTTGAAATATGTCGCTGTGTTGTAAATCGCTTCTGGCATATCGCCAAAGTAGACGCTTAACACATCCACTCCCAATCATATTGGCTATATGGTCACCGTAATCATAACGAAAGGGGCCACCAGATAACGGTGGCCCCTAAAAGAAAGCAAGAAGACGCTAGTACTCGCGCGGGCTGTTGACAATCTCGCCGGCGGCGACCTTCTTCAGGTGCTGGCCGTAGACCGACTTGCCGTAGGCCTTGGCCGCCTCCTCGAGCTCGGCTGTCGTGATCCAGCCGTTCTCCCAGGCGATCTCCTCGGGCACGGACACCGGCAGGTCCTGCGAGTGCTCCACGGCGCGGACGAACTCCGCGGCCTCGTGGAGGCTCTCCATGGTGCCGGTGTCGAGCCACGCGTAGCCGCGGCCGAGGGTCACGACGGAGAGCGTCCCCTCCTCCAGGTACATCCGGTTGAGGTCGGTGATCTCCAGCTCGCCGCGCTCGGAGGGCTGGACCCCATGCGCCTTGGCGGCCACGTCGCCCGGGTAGAAGTACAGGCCGGTGACGGCGTAGGAGCTCTTGGGCTCGGCGGGCTTCTCCTCGATGGAGACGGCACGGCCCTCCCCATCGAACTCCACGACGCCGAAGCGCTCGGGGTCGTCCACGTGGTAGCCGAAGACCGTGGCGCGGCCCGACTCGGCGTTCTGGACGGCGCGCGTCAGGTGGCGCGACAGGCCGTTGCCGTAGAAGATGTTGTCGCCGAGCACCAGGGCGCACGGCTCGCCGGCGATGAAGTCCTCGCCGATGGTGAAGGCCTGGGCCAGGCCGTCGGGGCTCGGCTGCTCGGCGTAGGACAGGTTCACGCCGTAGCGCGAGCCGTCCCCGAGAAGGCGCTCGAAGTTGGGCAGATCGGTCGGCGTGGAGATGACCAGGATGTCCCGGATGCCCGCCAGCATGAGGGTGCTAAGCGGGTAGTAGATCATGGGCTTGTCGTAGACCGGCAGCAGCTGCTTGGAGGTCACGAGCGTGAGCGGGTACAGGCGCGTGCCGGACCCGCCGGCGAGGATGATGCCTTTCATAAAAATCCTCTCGATTGACAATCGTTGAGCAAAAGCCGCTGATTACAGATGCATAGTTAATTAAATTATACGCACCGGCAGCAACCTCCCCGTCTTCTTATTTAAATCGGACAGCAGAAACACGCAACTCTTTCTGCATTTCTAGCGAGGCAACAAATGAAAAAGTACAATGAGCAGTGTCCAACAAACGAAAGGCAAACAATGCGAGTCGAAACAACCGGAGTATGCAGAGGAAACTGGAAAATCTACCAGCAGCTTAAGATTGAAGGCATCCATAAAGGCTCCAGCGTAAGAGCCCAGGCGGCTACAGACGATAACCGCTGCTTGCCTTTATCCCTCCTAAAATTCCGGGACAATAGCTGTGATTCGAACTCATACGTCCTTGTAATCCCCGATCCCGATGCTCGCGCCATCAAAATTGAGTTTAGCGAAATCGGCCAAGACGGTCGCACCCTGAGCAGCGACTCCCTTTCGCTAAATTGCAAGAACATCAAATGGGAGTCGCGCCTTAACTACAAAATTAAACCTGACATGTGCAGCAAACTCCGAAACTACGATGACGTTTCAGAGTTTGACATGGCAACGATTGATTTTTGGCAGTGCATCGAAGATTCAAGCGACTATATCCTTAGGTGCACGGTGAGAACACCTTATCGTAACGACTCCAAAATCAAACTGCGTTGCCTCGATCGAGCCCTCAATGAAGTTGATTTGAGCATCGTCAATTTCGGGTCGAATGTAACAAGCGTTGGATTTACGTCCGAGAAAAAGCAACTTGAAACGCAGCTCTCGATTCGCATGCCAAAGGCGTTCGATCGTTACTACTTTGTTATTGACGATCAAAATCACCCATCATTCAGTGCGTTTGACTGCTTAACGCCCGATAAATTAGGCTTGCTTCTTGAGGAGACCAACTTCCTCTTTACCCATGCGCAGTTCGATCCTGAATACCCCGAATGGTTCACGGAGCATAAGGCCACCATCGGCGCTTTGGAGAAGCAGAGAAAAATCGTCTTCGACTGCGCTCCGAAGTTCAGCATCATTGTCCCTCTTTACAACACGCCCATTTCATTCTTTAACGATATGGCCGAATCTGTAAAAAACCAGTCTTATGCAAACTGGGAGCTCATCCTAGTTAATGCGAGTCCTGACAATCAGGAATTAAAGGCTCGCGTTGAGCAGGAGACGGCCCACGACAACAAAATTAAATCAATTAACCTTACCGAGAATAAGGGCATTTCCGAAAATACAAACGCCGGCGTTGCCATCGCTTCGGGTGATTTCGTCTGTTTCTTTGACCATGACGACATTCTTGAACCGGACTTGCTGTTCTCATATGCCGAGGCAATTGAAAACAATAATGACGTCGATCTTCTTTATTGTGATGAAGATAAACTCATGCCCGATGGAAAGCTAGCGCAGCCGTTCTTTAAGCCGGATTTCAATATCGATCTGCTCAGAAACAATAACTATATCTGCCATATGCTTACCATCCGTAAGTCTCTGCTTGACACTCTAGAACCGAACACGAAAGAGTTCGATGGAGCACAGGATCATAATCTGACTCTCCGCGCCGTGGAAAAGGCAAGGAAAGTTCATCATGTTGCAAAGGTTCTATATCACTGGCGCCTAAGCGAGACCTCCACCGCAGCAAATGCCGATAGCAAGCCGTATGCCACTATCGCAGGTATCAAAGCGGTCCAGAGTCATTTGGACAGGCTTGGGCTCAACGCAACGGTCGAACAGGCACGTCGCCCCTTTACATATAAAGTAACCTACGCCGTGCCAGATTCCCATCCGCTCGTGTCGATTATCATTCCGACTAAAGACCACGCCGACATTCTGGACAACTGCATTAAGTCAATTGTTGAGAAATCAACGTACGACAATTTCGAGCTTGTCATAATCGAAAACAACAGCACAGAAAAGGCGACGTTCGATTATTACGATAAGTTGCAAGCAAAATATCCCGATATCGTTCGTCTTGTAACTTGGGAACACGAATTCAATTTCTCCAAGCTCATGAACTTTGGCGTTGCTCACGCCAAAGGAAACTATCTCTTACTGTTGAATAACGATACAGAGGTAATTACGCCCAATTGGATAGAAACCATGCTTGGCATCTGCGCACGTGAGGATGTTGGCGCAGTTGGTGCAAAACTCTACTATCCCGACAACACCATTCAGCACGCGGGCTTATGCGTCACTGGCGGCGTGGCAGGGCATCTTTGCCAAAGCATGCCAAGGGATAACTGGGGATACTTTGCACTCAACGATGCACAACAAGACTTCAGCGCCGTCACTGCAGCTTGCATAATGACCAAGCGTAGCGAATATGAGAAAGTCGGGGGTTTCACGGAAGAGCTTCAAGTTGCATTTAATGATGTTGACTTTTGCTTAAAGCTACGCGAGATCAACGACCTGATTGTATACACACCCGAAGTCGAGCTCTATCACTACGAGTCGATTTCTAGAGGAGTTGAAAACAATACGGAGAAGCAGATTCGCTTCCACAAAGAGGTCGCATACATGAACTATCGATGGGCTAAGTATTACGTCGAAGGCGATCCTTATATGAATCCAAACTTCACCGTCGGGGAACCCGCGAATCGTTACTATCATTTATAGATAATGAGTATTTACTCATTTGGGCGCTGTTGAATATCGCGAAACTGCGCCGTCGATATCGCGCTTGGGCACCGGGCCCGACATGGGCTCCGGTGCCGTTTTGCTACCTGCGGTCCGCCCCGCGGCACGGCCTCATGTTGGCCTCTCGCATGCCAACCTAGCGCTCGGTCAAAGTCTCTGCTTGGCTTGTAAAAGCATAGCTTTCGGGGACCCTGCGGCGTCCGAATCATCGCCTGTTATCTAAACAGTTAGATAGAAGAAAAACCCGAGAGCATTACGCAAAGGCCTACACACAGGATGCAATACTAATAAAACGAATAAGATATAAACAATTCATCACGCACATGCCAAAAGAGACGACAGAAAGCGAAGATGAGTTGAATTTAAACAAGCGCGTTCTCGACCCAAACAACAAAGCTGGTAGAACAGGAAGAAAATATCGTCCTTGAACACCCTGTATTACATTCTCGTAATTGAACGTCCAGCCCAACCACATAGATACAATGGAACCAAGGGCAGCCAAAGCAAAAGCGATAATAAACAGAATGGAACAAATGGGGCTGAGAAAAGAGGGCTCATCTTCGGAATCCAAACAACAAATAAACCCAAACAACAAATAAGGAATCATAAAAAAGGTTGGAAACTGCAAGTTTTTTTGGAGCCATCCAAGCGAATACCCTAAGGTGGATTCCCAATAAAAATCTCCTAGGGAATCTAATGTCCTAAAAAAGACCTGGAAGCTATTCTTTGGATGCATGATGATGTCACTGAGCGTATAAAACCGCCCAATCTCTTGGCCACGAGAGACATCTGAAGACTGAGATACCAATGTGCTCATTGATGCTAGGCGCAGCACTAGAACGGAGGCTATAACAGCAAAGATTAGTGTGCACTTACCGATACGTCCGACTTTCACATCTTGGAACTGCGAAAGGGGCACAAGCAAACCAAGTAATATCAGCCCAGAATAAATAACCTTACACGGAGCCAAAAACGCCGAAATAATTAAATAGATGACGATTTCTTTACAACCTATTGATTTCTGCTCTCCAAAAAAACCGCGCATTAGACAAGCGAATACTAAAAGCGAGTACGCAATAATTCCTGAATCATAAGAGTATGAAGCAGCCAAGTGAAGCGTCATAGGCAGCAGCGAAACAAAAACAATAATCGATTTGCCCTTAGGTGCAATCCTGTATGCCTGGAACGCACAAAAGCAAAAAACCAGAGCCGAACCAATGCGCCCCATATAGAACACAGGATAGGCACCAAGTCCGAAAAACAGACCGATTTGCAGACCAACGATAGATCCTATTTTCGCAGTAACATTCTCACTACCGACGCTAAATGAGAACTCATTGAACGGAGTCCACTTCCCATTCTCAAACAGAGTAAAATTCTGAATAATCGAATCAAATGAAGAGGAGTCAATGGCGTTACTCTGGCGATTCTTATAAAGGGAAAGATCGATATCCCGTACTAGGAAGCCACCATTATTTGTAACATGTGCATTATATGGAAGATTATCAACCAACCAATAAGATGAAAAAAAATGATGGCCTTCATCCGGAACCGTAAACGGAGGAAAGATAAAGACAAAAATAATTAGAAACGCTATAAGCAGCGCCAAAAATACCCATTCACTTTTAAGACGATAGTATTCCTTTGCATATGCAGCACAAAGGCCAAGAATTAGAATCAACGAAATCGTAATTGTAAACAGTGTAAGTAATCTCGGATTATTTAGATACCAATAGACTGAATAGAATGCAAAAAAAACGGCGAACACAATGAATGCAGTCTTAAATCTTACAAAACTTGTCATGGAAATCCTTTGAAACCAAAATCTTATTGCGAAATAGAAGTCGCTGAAATAAGTCTTAAAAAGCGAACGGGAGACTGTCATCTAAAAACAATAGTTAAATTTGCGGCATCTCGACTTCGAAGATGTCCATCCATACTGCATATAGAGACAATCCCTAATCCCCTACGCAGATACCAAAACTAGCTGGAACTGCTATTCTTTTCGAGCAATGCTATTTTTTGTGTCAGATTTTTAATCGCAAGCGCTTGCCTACTAACGGTCACAGATAGAGACAGCAAGATTAAAATTACGAAAATAAAACCAGCGACAAAAATAAAATTGGCAGACGTTACAAAGCCAAAAAAGGAAGAAAGGAAATAAATCGGCACAGGGAAAATACTACATAATAAAAGGGTAACGACCAAAGCTAGCCATAAAAGGGAGTAGCGTAATTGAAGTTTATCGGTCGACACGAGACGAATGACATAAAGAGCCAATAACAAGCAAGCGAATACTATGGCGATCCGTATTGATACAGACATTATCAACTCCTATTTTGAGTAGGCGGATATAAAAATAGCTAACGTAACCTTGATCATATAGTAAACGCTGGAAAAACCAGAAATAGAAGAAGTGCCGCCCTGTCGTTCCTTCATAACAACTGAAACCTCTGTTACATCTAAGCCCTGAGCGAGCGCATAAACAATAGAATCAGGCTCAGGATAGTCAGAAGGATACTTATTACAGAAAAGCTCAATGGCCTTTTTATTACAAGCCCTAAAACCTGAAGTCGGGTCTGTAATTCTCCGTCGAGAAACCAACCTGATTACATTTGAAAACCAGGTTATGCCAATTCGCCTTAAAAAAGAGGACTGAAAACCGGTCGTCGGTATTAAAAACCTAGACCCAACAACAATATCGGAGCCGGATTGAATCTTTTCAATAAGAGCGCCGATGTAGTTGGGGTCGTGTTGGCCATCGCCATCCACTTGAACATCGATATCATAGCCAAACTGTCGAGCGTATTTATGCCCAGCCTGGACTGCACCGCCAATACCAAGATTCTGTGGCAAATCAAGCACATTAAGGTGGTTCTCTTCACATATCTGGAGAGTCTTATCCGTAGAGCCGTCATTAACCACAAGGTAGTCATAGCCAAATTGCATAACTGACTGAACCGTGTGAAGTATATTAGCCTCTTCGTTATAAGCTGGAATTATGACCAAAACGCTAGGGCTATTATTCATAACAATCCTTAACAGAAGTTTACTAATGGAAGTTAATATTCAGAGTATAGGCTTGGATATTATAATCTTAAATAGAATTTATATATAGAGACTACTGAGATTTGGATCAATACAGTTGAAACGCAACGTACAGATTGACTACTGAATCTAATAAATCAATTGATGCGAATCAAGGCCAATTATTAGATGATGTAGTCAAATTGGCAAACAACTACACTTGAGTGCGTCTTTCACGGCTGTTGTAAAATGCAAAATCGTAGACCATAGTTAATAGGAGAAATCGAATGTTCCTTTCAATTATTATCCCTGTATATAATTCCACCCAGTACTTGTCTGAATGCGTCAATTCTCTTTTAAACCAGTCTTTTAAAGATTTTGAAATTCTTCTTGTCGATGATCAGTCAACTGACAATTCCCCGGATATCTGTCGAGATTTTGCCAACAGTAATGCAAGAGTTAAATTTATCCAGCGGGCACAAAACGGCGGAACTTCTGCTGCTAGAAACACAGGACTTAGAGCGGCAAAGGGGAAATATGTTACATTCACCGACAACGATGACTATTGGAGATTCTCGAATGCCATATCTGATCTCTACCAGCTCATTAGCAATGATAACGAACCCGACGTTGTAATTTATCCCACTTGTTCATATTGGGAGAGCCGGAATGAGCTTATAGTTGATTCAAATCCGAATAATATTGATACTTATCAAAACTCTTCGGATTTCGCAACTTCAATAAGCTCGTTAATAGAATCGGGCTTATATTGCTCTGCTGTATGGAGCAAAACAGTCAAAAGACAGTTGATTGTTGACAACAATCTATTTTTTTAGAGGGCAAGAGGAATGAAGACTGTGACTGGTCTTTGAGATTATTGTATCAAATTAAGTCTGTCAAACTCTATAACTCCCCTTTTTATGTTTGGCGACGCAATTCCGCCGTGTCGCAAAGTGTAAAACCGCTTGATGCAAAAATCGTCAAGGACCTTTTAGGCATACTCCACCAGCATTGCGAAGCCATTAACACAGAAATGATATCTAAAACCAATAAGGCAGCATCGAATGCTTTTGCGGCCTATCTCTATGTAGTACTTCTTGGCTACGCGGGAACCCTAAGTAAAAATGAAGCTAACGTTATTTTAGACTCAGCCATCAAATGCAGCTGGCTGCTTAGTTGCAGCGACAGAAAACAGGTACGGATCTGCAGGTGCGCCGCACGCTTTATAGGTCTAACCAATACCTCAAAACTACTAGGGCTGTTGATGAATAGAGAGCGACGTCGTATTGCAAGCTAGCAATTCTGTGATCACTCAACCAATGCAATGAATAGCTAAACACAGACGCAGTGCATAGCATTAAGGCGTAAATCTTGAATGCTATGCACTGCTTACTTTTGGACAAGCATAGAATCCCCGGGATCTGGACGCCCGGGTCAATTATTCGCCAATAGCAAATGCAGAACAAAGCAATTTAGCAGAATCCCTCCAAGAATGCTTCGATTCGACAAGCATCCGAACCGCTTTAGATTGAGCTTTCAACAAAGAACGATTTGACACAACTTGATTAATAGCCCGCTCAACCGACTCCATACTCATAGATTGAATAATTGTCCCATATTCGCTACTCGGAATAAGCTCCCGAGCCCCTCCGACATCAGTAACGACAGCAGGACACCCGCACGCAGCTGCTTCCAGAAGTATTGTTGAAAAACCCTCGGAACGAGTCGGGAGACAAAGTAAATTGGACTGCTGAAGAAGCGCAGAAACATCAGCTGCAGACAGACGTCCCACCCAGTGAAGTGACTCCCCCTGAGCGAGCTCAACCTCAGAAGACATTGGCCCATCACCCGCCAAGACAAAATGGACCCCGAGATTAATAAGTCGTTGGCTTTTCGAAGTATCAATTATTGACTTGATTCCCTTTTCTGGAATGAATCGACCAATGTAGGTGACAATAAATTGAGTCTCTCCTAATTTAAGCTCATGTCTAAAATCTCGCCCTGAAGTCATTTCGCGATATTCTTCTGCGTCAATTGCGTTTGGAATAACGCCTTCCGCTTGAATTCCAAAATGCCAAAGCCATTCCATGCTTTTCTGAGAAACGCCGTAATATGCAGGGCTATATCTCTTGCCCCATGCAGTAATAAGATGCTCATACATGCACACAAACGGATCAAGCATTGGATTACTAAATGAAAGATGAGCCGACCCATGATCAAGCACGACAGGCTTTAGACCCTTCTGCCGAGCAAATCTAATACCAGCAATTGAATGAAGGTAAAACCTTGCATTTATCAGAACGCCGTCAAGGTCTTGAGCTTCGAGCCATTTCCAAAGATCCAGATTTTCTTTATTGATCTTAGCGATTGGAAAGCGTCCATCAACAAGTGGAAAACACGAAAGACGAAGGATTTTAATATCAGAATCATCCTCGATGCCAGAACCAACAAAATTGGTATCGTTGGTAACAACGATAACCGAAGCGCCCTTTGCCGCAAGGGCGTGCGCCATATTCTGAGTAAAACTCTCAATTCCACCCATATGAGGAGGATATTGAGCTGAGAAAATCGCGTATGTACTAGCCATGGTATTTATACTCCCATCCGTCTACAAAGGCAGTCGCTGCTAAATAGATAAGAACAGGGGCCTTCAATCATCATATTGCTCAACCGTCCACCATATGGTTTTGCTGGTAGCATTTCGCGTCCGCATCAAAATATGAATTCAGAACTACGCCGAATACCGGAGACCATGAAAAGCTGCAGCGAATACGCTGCCTATCTATCTGGATTATCAATGACAAGACTACGGACAGATTTAGACAGAAAAGAAAACAGAATGCTACAGGCTATGAAGTAACTGATGATGACTACATAACTGGCTCCATTTAAACCTGTTCGTGGTATCAAAAACCATGCCAAAGGGAATGAAATGAAGCACCCAATACAATTCCCAATAAAACAACCGGCCATATCACGGACGCTAATTAGAAGATCGCTTAAAAATGCAACCAGAGCCGTAAACGCAGAACTAAAAAGACCCGCATATATTAAATAGCTATTGGCTGCAATCCTACTCCCAAATACGATAGTGAGTAGTTGACTGCCAAAAAGCATGAAAACGCCCGCACAAACAGCAAATAGCACACACATCGATAAAGTCACATTGAAAACAAGTCGAAAAAGCCCCGACGCGTCCTTCGCTTCGTATCGCTCAGCAAAAGTTCCCAAAAGAGGGGCATAAACATAGGTTGCGCAGGCCTGAATGATTACAATCGGAGTACAAACAGTTGCATAAATACCCAATGATGAAGCGCCGTAACACTCCCCCAGAAATTGACGTGAATATGTAACCACCACCGAACAAAGAGACATGCCGACCACAGCAGGAAGGCATGACATAAATAGACGCTTAATAACCGCGGCATTAAAAGAAGGCCTAACATCAGTAAATTGCGATGCGATCTTATAGTCAAAAATAATCACAGGATAAGTAGCCACAACCATAGCAAACAAGGCCACATTGAGATTATCGAATTTTGCTAGCCCTATGATAAAAGCGGCGAGAAACAGCGTTGCTCGAATTATCATTGAAATACCGCAATAATCCATTCTGAGATGTTGCTGATCAACTCCATGCAACACATCGATGAAAACATCCCCAGCGCGGAATACAAGGTAAAGGAATATTACGGTATAACTGTCCCTTGAACAGGTGAAATACATGTATATATACGTAAAAATTAATCCAAGAAAAATCGTCGTTAATCGAAAACCAACATACTCGCCTGCTGATACCTTCTCATGAATATCGGAAACCTGATAGGATCTAATTCGGAAAAGTCCAATTTGTGAAAAGATATTTGAGACAGACATTGCCACCGCAAGTAAGCCTGCGGCATCGTAGCTGCTAGACAGTCTCGCTACAACGACAGTAATAAGCCATTGACAGCCCGAGTAGTATAAAGAACCAATCGAGTTCCATAGCATATTTGCCTTAAGTGAATTTTCCTTCAACATTCCCTCTTAATCCAAATTCGAATAACTTAATTTATTCTAGATATAATAAACTTGACCAGAACAATTTACACATGCCAAGGCTATCCAACGCCAAATTTCCGTTCGCTATATTAAAGCGTAAGAAGATTTCTGGCACACCTTCCACATAAAGCGTGACTACTCTCGGAAACGCAACAAACCTATCTATTCCGTCCGCAATCCGATGATGACAGTTGGCTCTCAATTGCATATAGATGTACAGTCTTCACTATGCGCATAGCTATTTATGTCGAAAGTCTATCCTTAGTGCACCGCAATTGTTAATTCGCCGATTATCCTATATATGGTACTAGTGGCCTTAATGCACTACTTGTGGGGCGTATATGGTTTATTTCACCACTTGAAAGGCCCTTTACTTTTCCATTCCATAATGTTGTAAGAGTTTTTACTAGCTGCTTACGATTACTATCTAGTGTATGAGGTTACTATGACAGAGGATAGTGTGCTGACTCGTCTTCAATTTGTTGAACTCTCTATTTTGGAAGTAGTTGGCTCTCTTTGCGATAAATTCGGAATTAATTGGTGGCTTGATGGGGGCACCTGTCTTGGAGCCATGCGCCATAAAGGTTTTATACCTTGGGATGACGATATTGATATTGGAATGATGCGTTCTGATTACGATCGTTTTTGCAGCATTGCTTCTACTGAATTGCCCGATGGCTATTCCTTCCATGATTCTCGCAATTCTCCTGGCTATGCGGCGATGTTCTGTAAAGTCTATAAGGATGGCACTCGCTTCGAGAACCAAGAAGGGAGGGACTCTGGTTCTGCTATGGGTATCTTCGTTGATGTCTTTCCGTACGATTATTTATATGATGAGCCTAAGCTTAGATCTCGTCAGCTCAAACTTGCTTTGAATGCTCAGCGCCGTTCTTACCTTTATCATTCTGGGAATATCACTGTTCCTCATCGAGGCTTCCTTGGCTTTATCGAAAAAGCTGGTTGCAAGGCGTTACATTTCATTGAGAAAGCGTCCAATAGGGGTCCCCTTGAGTATCAGCGTCAGTTCGATCGCTCTATACCTGATTGCAGCGTTGGCACGGTCAGCAAGGAATGCCTAACTCTTGCTTGGCCAAATATGAATCCTATTCTAGTGGATGATATTTTTCCTCTCGCTCATGCGGAATTTGAGGGAAAGCTATATCCTGTCCCGAGGTTAACCGACAAGTATCTTACAACGATGTATGGGGATTGGCGTGCCATTCCCAAAGAGGAGGACCGACATACTCATTTACCCCTTCTAATTGACTTTGGGGATGGGGAGATTTGGGAGTCCGAGAAATAGCATAGGGTATCACTACGTTCTTTTTCCCACACTATATCCTCCTCATATAAGTGGCATTGAAAACTTCACCTACAGTTTGCCGCACGCACTCATTGAACGTGGCAATGAGGTGCTGGTGGTTATGAACAATACAAATGGTTTAGATGCCGAATTTTCTGTCGAAGACGGGGCGCGCGTTCTTCGCCTGTCCTGTTTTCCCTTTTTGCGATGCGCTTTCACGTTTCTAAGATAAATGCTGTATCACGTAAATTGTAGAAGCGTATCGAATGCCAGCAATTCGATGGCGTGCTCGTATATGCTTATTTCTATATTCATTCGCTTGACGGCATTAGGTTTGCCAAAAAATAGGACACAGCACCCGTTATCCTAGATTACGGCTCAGCCTTTCTCTCATTCGGTAATCCGGTGATTAATCCCTTGGCCCGTACATATGAACGCCTAATAACGACTTTGGACAAGCGATTCCATCCAGATTATCATCCTGTTTCAAGCAAGACTGTTGAGTAGATGAGGTCTTTTGGTATTGCGGCAAAGGGTGTTAGCCCAATTCAATTGGTGCTATGTCATTCAGGAAGATGTCCTTGGGGCGAGACTTTCGCAATGAACTTAGCATAGACGCTGGGGCTTTTTTAGTCTGTCTTGTCGGTCGGGACACCCTCTCCTTCAGGCAAATTGGTTTCCTCGAACCCTCCCAGCCTCATGAATCAGATTCAGAAATTGCTCCTCCTTTAATACGTAACAACCTTCGTTCCATAAGGGATGTTATCGTAAATCCATTTTGCGTTCTGGATCTCAAGGCGAACGCATCCAGCAGACGACGGAACGCCCATCGTTGGATCCATCACCCGGTTGCTATTAACGTAATAAGGCGACGAATGGAATAGATAGTCGCCATAGAATTGCGTGTAGTAATAGCAAGTGTACCCATGGCCAAAGGAATAGCCCTTGCCATAGACCTGATACTCCCCCAACACCGTAGGTGTACTAGCTTTGCCGGTGGAACATACGTATCGACGGTTCAAAGACCAATTCCCCCTAGACCCCGTATAAATGCTTGTAAGACAGCGCGAAGTGTCGACGAGTATCAGCCAGTTTGTATTGCTTGAATAACTTTGGGCCTTAGCATCCATATAATCAGACACCCAAGCGCCGTTTGCCATAAAGTAATTCCAGGACCCGTCCACAACGCGCCAGCCAGTAGCCATAGCACCACTAGCGTCAAGCCAATACCAGGTGCCGTCCAGATTGAGCCATCCGGTCTGCATGAAACCAGACGAATTCAGGTAATACCAAGATCCGTTAACGGCAACCCAACCGGTTTTCATAACGTAAGTGGACGGATCTAAATAGAACCAAGAACCATCCTTGTACAGCCAGCCAGATTTTGCATAGCCGCCCGCCTCATCAAAGAAATACCATTTTCCATTTACGCTCTTCCATCCAACGCAGAGGGAACCATCGGTTGGATCAGCATAGAACTTACAGCCTCCAAGCATCACAAACCCGTGAGCTTCGATCAATTCGCCATCGCCGTTTGATGTAAACAGTTTTCCATTACGCAATGCTCCACACAATGAGCAATCAGAACCAGCAAAAGCCTTAGATGGCTCATCCTGAACCGAGTTCCGGACATCTACCCATTCACGACAAGCAACAGCGCCTGAAGCTTTTGCATAATAGCTTTTCCCATTTACAGAAAAATGACCAAGCAGCATTTTACCGTCGGCGGCAGGATCGAGATAATAGTATTGACTACCGTCTTTCAGCCATCCAGTCTTTATAATGCCCGACGCATGAGAAGGCTCAGCGTAATACCAGTCTCCATCGCTCATAAACCAGTCGAGTGACAGCGCTCCCGTTGAAGAAAAATGATACCGATTGGATCCGATGGCAAAAAAGCCGGTAACCATCCTATTGTTATTTGCGACATCGAGCCAATACCAAGCGCCGTTCACCGAACGCCAGCCCGATGCAAGTGCGCCGGAACCGTCAGCGTAATACCAGTCCGTCCCATCAAACGCCCAGCCAACAACCATTGCACCGGAATCAGATAAATAGTAACGAGACGAACCAACGGAAACGATACCCCTTGACATGGCGCCATCATTGGCGGGATCAAGCCAATACCAACTATTGTCAGCTTGAAGCCAGCCTGTTAAAACTTCGCCATTGCTGCCCCAATACCATAAACCGTTATCAAGACACCATCCATTAATCAGCCCATAGGCTCCAAGAAGATAAGGATGCCCATCAATAACACGTCGACCAGTAGCCATAGAACAGCTGTTAAGGGAGTCAAACCAGTACCATTGACCTCCAATAAACTGCCAGCCACTTACCAAAGCGCCTGATGGACTCGCGTAATACCACTTATTGTCAGTAAAAATCCAGCCGCAGCTCATTGCACCGTCACGAGCGGGGTCCAAATAGTACAACGAGTCGTCAATAATCTGCATTCCGGTCAAACGACAGCCGTCAAGATAGTAATACCAGGACAAACCATTCCATTGCCATCCAAATAGCTTTTCTGTCCTCGACGGTTCTTGGCTTTCGACAACCTGTTGGTTCGAATCTTCCGATGTTTTGCCAGCATAATCGCTGGACCCTTGAGGGCAACCGCCACCGGCAAAGGCACCCGACCCGTCTGTAGAGTCGCACCCCACGATGCCGCCGTCCATCCCCTCTTCCGCGGCATAAGCAAAGCACGGAAACGCAGGGGTGAAAAGTGAGAACGAGACGGCAAATACTAGCACGCCGATTACTCGCCAACAAATTCGATGCTCAATCCGGACATTCATTTCAGGCCCCCAAACCGATATCGACCGTCTTACAGCAAAGCAATTAAATAAATGGACGGGCTGCGCCGATCACATTTCCCCTTGCGCTTATGGGATGAATTCCGACGCCCTGATGAGGCCAAGAGTCAATCATCATACCGCCGCCAAGTGCAATAGCGATATGCCCACGGTAATAAATCACATCGCCGCGCTGAATCGAGTTCGTGCTAACGGGCATAAAGATATTGCTTCGATACCAATTCATGGAATTGTAGGTTTGGCTTGGATCCCAGCGATGGTTATAAGGGTTGTAAACACCCATATCCATGCCAGTAGCATAAAGGCACTGCAAGACAAAACCAGAGCAATCAACAGCTCCACCGGGAGCGGTAGACCAAGGCTCAATATATTGCGTACCGATATACTCATTGGCGCGCTGGATAAAGGCGTTCACGCAATCTTCCCGCGTTGCTTCGACAGAAATGCGAGAAGGGGTCACATAGGTAAAGTATCCGGTGCAATAGCTAGGCAGCTGAACAGTCCAAGAACTGACCTGAGGATACTGGGATGGATTTTGCCAGCCAACTTTGTCGCACTGGCCATCGCTCCAGAAAACTCGGCGAACACCATCGATGGTTCTTGCTCCCGTCGCCATAGCGCCGCCGCCGTCTAACCAATACCACTTACCCGAATCTTTACGCCAGCCAACATGCATGCTTCCATTGGACTCAAGGTAATACCATGTTCCATTCAGGCATTTCCAACCAGTTGCCATTTTTCCGCCAGCGTTTAGGTAATACCATGCACCGCCAGTAAAAACCCATCCGGTCTTCATCACGCCAGAATCGGCATCAAGCCAATACCAATCGCCGTCAATCTGCAGCCATCCAAGATGGATGGCACCCGTTCCGGGCTCAGCGTAAAACCTTAGATTTGCGAGATTAACCCAGCCGGACGCAACCTGCCAGCCATCAGTTCCAGCGGTTTTTAGGATAGTGCCGTTTTCGCAAATCACATCCTTGCAAAGATATCCATTATCATCAGCGTATCTCTCAACGCCATCATTAACGGTAACCCAGCTTGAAACCACAAGCCTACCGCTCTGGTTTGCAAAACAATCGTTGCCGCCCACCTCGAATAAGCCCGTTTTCATGAGATGGCTAACAGGGTCCAGGTAATACCAGCTTGCGCCTTCTTTACACCAGCCTGAAATAAGTGAGCCAGATTGGGAGGCTAGATATCAGCCGTTCTCGGACTGAGCCCAGCCAACAGCCATGGCCCCATTGGTATTCAAATAATATGCTGCGTTACCAAGGTCTAAATACCCAACGAACATTTTGCCGTCGGAAGCTGGGTCGAGATAATACCAAGTGTCGTTAACAAGTTTCCAGCCAGTGGCCGCAATACCGTTCGAGCAATAATACCAATCTGCTCCGTCTTTGTACCATCCATTTGCGAGGCCATAGTCACCAAAAATGTAGGTTCTTCCACCAATCTTTTGACGACCCTTGAACATGATGAACGTCTGTGAGTCAAAATAATAGCGAGCCCCACCTATCGTCTGCCATGACGAAGCAAGGGCACCCGATGAATAAGCCCAGTACCAATTCCCGTCAACGAGAATCCAGCCGGTTTTCATAGCACCAGAGGCATCTAAATAGTATTTCCCGGTCCCAAGGTCGACAAAACCAACCTGCATTACATGGGTGGCAGGATCTAGGTAATACCATGTGCCGTTTTGGTAAAACCAACCAGCAGCTAAATCGCCTCCAGCATTGGCATAAAACCATTTCCCATCTGAGTTGCGTAGCCAGCAGTTTTGATATAGCGCGCCAAAAGGCGTTGCGGCATTACAGTCATTCGCATAAAACGAAGCAGTCGATCCGCCAGCATCGGTCACATTGAAATAACCTGTCTGCATTGCACCATCATTGGCTGGATCAAGCCAATACCAATAGCCCCCGCTTTGCAGCCAGCCAGTTTGGTGTTTACCGTTTTTTCCGTAATACCAAACTCCAGACGACTCGTCTCGTTGCCAGCCATCTTTTATGACGGAAGAAATATCAGGTTGCAAATCATCGGAAACCACAGAAGAAAAATCCGCTTTTGACTCAATACTCTGAGCCTCAACGGAATCCTGTGCAAACGCGACATTCGCACTCAGGGGCGAGCAGCAAGCAGTGATTAATGACGCGACAGCACAAACAAGCGCGGCCTTCTTTTTGAATCGATACATAAGCGACCCTCCCAAATATCTCAGTTATCTATTTTAGTCCACATTCCAAGATTGATTTTCGTTACTGTCTGTTCAGTCTGTGTAGATAAATTAATTAAATTGAACATATCGTTCAATCATTCTATTCTTTTCCTAAGCATTGAACATCTTAATTGGAGGCCTGCAGTGGAACTGACCAAGCGTAACTTTACAGTTCTATACGAATACCTAAAGAACCCATATGCCAGCCAGCGAGAAGTTGCCGAGCGCACTGGCCTTTCACTTGGATCAGTAAACGCAGCAAATAGAGAGCTCACGAACGAAGGCCTTCTCGAATCGGACAGCCTAACCGACAACGGTTACGAAGCACTTCACCCCTATAAGGTTGAAAACGCAGTGATATTGGCTGCGGGGCTTTCGAGCCGCTTTGCTCCCATTTCGTATGAAAAGCCCAAAGGCCTTTTAAAAGTACGTGGCGAGATCCTCATTGAGCGTCAGATTAGGCAGCTGCAAGACGCGGGTATCAGCAATATCACCGTCGTTGTCGGTTATAAAAAAGAGTATTTCTTCTATCTTGAAAGCAAGTTCGGCGTTTCGATTGTCGTCAACAACGAATATGCATCCAAAAATAACCACGCATCGCTTATGTGCGTAAAAGAGCGACTTGGCAACACCTACATTTGCTCAAGCGATGATTACCTTCTAAACAATCCGTTTGAGGCATATGTTTGGAAAGCATTTTATTCTGCTCAATATGCTGAAGGCGCCACCAAAGAATGGTGCATTCAAACGGGAGCAATGGATAGAATCACCAATGTTACGATCGGTGGTTCCGATGCATGGTATATGCTCGGACATGTTTACTTTGATAAAGCCTTCTCGCTTGTGTTTAAGCAGATTCTTGAAGCGGAATATGACAAGCCCGAAACAACGGACAAGCTTTGGGAAGATCTATATATCGAGCACATCAAGGAGCTCGATATGATGATCAAGAAGTATCCTGAGGGCGAGATCAACGAATTCGATTCTCTTGATGAGCTGCGTGCCTTTGATCCGCATTTTATCGAAAACGTTGACTCCGATATTTTCGATAACATCGAGCAAGTGCTCGGCTGCTCCAAATCAGAGATTCACGACGTTTATCCCCTTAAACAAGGTCTTACGAATCTATCGTGCCACTTTAGAACCAATGACGGAGAGTACGTTTACCGCCATCCGGGAGTCGGGACCGAACTGCTTATTAACAGAAATGGAGAAGTAGCCGCACTTAAAAAGGCCAAGGAGCTCGGCCTTGACGACACGTTCATTCATGAGGACCCAAAGCGTGGTTGGAAAATTTCGAAGTTTGTACCCAACGCAAAGCAGCCTGACCCGCATGATCCTGCCCAAATGAATCGAATGATGCAGATGTGTCGTTCGCTTCACGAGAGTGGTGCAAATGTTGAAACCGAATTTGACTTCTACCTCGAAGCGAAGCGCTACGAATCACTTCTTCTGGAAAAAGGTCCCATCGACATTCCAGGCTACAGGGAAATGTCCGCCGAAATCGATGAATTGGAGCACTTTGTACAGGCCGATAATGCACCAAAATGCCTTTGCCACAATGACTTCTTTTACCTCAATTTCCTTATCGATGAGAACGACAAGTACTATCTCATTGACTGGGAATATGCTGGCATGAGCGATTACGCAAACGATTTTGGAACATGCAGTGTCTGCTGCGAGCTTTCCGAAGATGAAGTCGACCGCGCGCTTGATGCATATTTTGGGCGCAAGGCAACAAACAACGAAATTGCGCATAACTATGCGCACATTGCCCTTGCAGGATGGTGCTGGTACCTCTGGTCTCTTCTGAAAGAAGCCGAAGGCGACTTCGTGGGCGAATGGCTCTATATCTACTTCAATTACGGTGCCAAATACCTCAAAAAGGCACTGGAGATCTATCGGAAAGGTGAGTAACGATGCAATTCGGCTTTTTTAGCGGTCTTCTTTGGGGCCTTGATACAGTAATTCTTGGAATCGGCTTGGCGCTTGCGCCCTATATTGGATCGGCGGAAGCGCTTGCATGCGCCTCCATTGCGGGATCCTTTCTCCATGATGCCTTCTGTGCAATTTGGCTCTTTGGCTACATGGGAGTCCGAGGCAGACTAAAAGACACGCTCGCTGCACTTAAAACTCGTTCGGGCAAGGTCGTCATCGCCGGCGCCCTACTCGGTGGACCTATCGGAATGACCGGCTACGTATTGGCAATTAATAACATCGGAGCTGCCTACACGGCAATCATCTCCGCCTTCTATCCCGCAGTCGGAGCATTCCTTTCCTTCGTACTGCTGAAGGAGAAAATGGGCAAAGGCCAGATTCTTTCCCTTCTCGTTGCTCTTTGCGGTGTAATGACGATGGGCTATCTATCGGCCGGATCGAGCGAGATTGCAAATGCCCCCCTCGGCTTACTCGGCGCAGTGCTTGCCGTTATTGGATGGGGATCCGAAGCGGTGCTGTGCGCATGGGGAATGAAAGATGATGCCGTTGATGACGAAACAGCTTTGCAAATCCGCGAAACTACAAGTGCGCTTGTTTATGGAGCGCTCGTACTCCCCCTCTTCGGAGCATGGCATTTCACGTTGGGCGCTATCCCAAGCATGCCCACATTGATTATTGCACTCGCCGGACTCGCAGGAACTGCATCCTATCTGTTCTATTACAAGGGCATTGCGGCAATCGGAGCAGCGCGTGCGATGGCTCTGAATATCTCCTATTCGGCATGGTCAGTGGTCTTTGGCCTGATCTTGCTTGGAACAATTCCCGACATGGCATCCGTAATCTGCTGCGTTGTAATTGTATGCGGAACAGTTTTGGCAGCCAGTAACTGGGACGAACTATTTGGACGTAAGAAGACGGCGTAGCTAGATTAACAATGTAGCAAAAGGGGAGAGCTCGTCGAGCTCTCCCCTTTTAGCATCATGGCTATTCAATTACCACGGCCTGGCTATCCATCTGTTGCCACGTGCCGAAGAACACTTGGGCATTTCGCGTAACATTGCCGTTAATCGAATCCGAAAGATAGACAATTCCCTGCTCGTCATCATAGCCTTTAAGGACTACGGCATGATTACCGCCCCACAGACCATAGGAATGCCCGTTATACCAACGCGCAGCATAACGGCCTCCTGGCCAACTTCCCCATTCGGTATTCCACATCTCAACAGGTTGACCACAGGTCAGCCTGTTCTTAATGGAAGAAATTGACGAGAAAGAGACGTCTTTTGCCTGCTTGCCACTTCCAGCAGCACGCAGAAAGTTATTACCAGCAATAGTAATCGCAGGTGCGACGCATCCCATGAGACCCCCGCTGCTACGCCTTGGATTGCCATCAAAAGCGGTAACAAAATTGCCATTACTTCCCTTGGGCAAATAGTAATCCGCAATAATCGTCTTACCTAAACCGAAACCATAGTAGTTAAGCAAGTTTGTAAGGGCAACCGACTCACAGCCAGTAGGAAGTTCCGGGTACTGCGAATAGCACGGGACATCGACCCAAGCGCCAACCATTGCGCCGGATGAACTGAACTTGTAGTCAGTAGAGCCGATCCAATACCAACCGTTGCTCAACATTACTCCCCCACGTGCGGCATCAAGGTAATACCATGTGTCCCCACGGGAAAGCCATCCCGTTTTCATTATGCCAGAAGCGGAATCTAGCCAGTACCAGTTACCGCCATCGTTAAGCCAGCCGGTCGCCATTCGACCATCCGAGTTAAAGTAATACCAAGACCCAGCAATTTGCTGCCATCCAGTCAGAATTACCCCATTAGCAGAACAATAATATCGAGAACCCTGACTCTCAATCCAGCCCGTTCTGGCATTACCGTCATCGTCAATCAGCTGGATTCCCGAATCGGTCATTATGCCTTTAAGGTCAATTGCGCCGCTGGATGACGAATGATACATCCAAGACCCATCACCGTTTGACCAGCAATTAGCCATCATCTTGCCGGTACTATTAAATATGTATTCACATGATCCGATAGTTTGAACGCCCGTGGTCATGGCATGCGTCGAGGGGTCGAGCCAGTACCATGCACCGCTTAGGCTGAGCCATCCGGAGGCGAGGGCACCGGAGCCCGTCGCGTAGTACCAGGTCCCGCCGTCGAGCACCCATCCGGTCGCCATCGCGCCGGAGGCGCTGAACCAGTACGCTGAGTCGTTGCACACGTGAAGGCCCGTCACCATGGCGCCGCCCGCGTCGGGGTCGAGCCAGTACCAGGAGCCGCCGGTGTAAAGCCAGCCGGTCGAGGCGATGCCGTTCGCAAACCAGTACCAGGAGCCGTCGACGAGGCCCCATCCGTTAAGGGGGCCGCAGCTGCCGAAGTAGCGGCGGACGCCCTGCGCGTCCGTCTGGTAGCCCGTCAGCATGGCCCCCGTCCGGGCGTCGAAGCAGTAGGGCACGCCGCCGACGGATACGGGGCCGCGCGCCAGCGCGCCGGATCCCGTCGCGTAGTACCAGGTACCGCCGTCGAGGAGCCATCCGGTAGCCATCGCGCCGGACGCATTAAACCAGTACAGTGAGCCGTTGCACTCGTGAAAGCCGGTAGCCATGGCGTGCGTCGAGGGGTCAAGCCAGTACCACGTACCGTTTAGGTTGAGCCAGCCGGAGGCGAGGGCGCCGGAGCCCGTCGCGTAGTACCAGGTGCCGCCGTCGAGCACCCACCCGGTCGCCATCGCGCCGGAGGCGTCAAACCAGTACGCGGAGCCATTGCACTCATGGAGCCCGATGGCCATGGCATGCGTCGAGGGGTCGAGCCAGTACCAGGCCCCATTGGTATAGAGCCAGCCAGAATGCAGCGAGACTGGATTAACTGAATCCACATAGAACCAGTTACCGTCAAACGAATTCCAACCCTGATTCCATTTAACGGATTCTTGAGCAGACCCATCATTGATTGAATCGGAAGAATTAAGAGTCGAGGAGACGGATTGCTGCTCAAAATCAGTAGGGATGAAGGAGCTTATGGATTCTGCGTTCGCGATATCAACCACACCGGGCCCAGCGAGCAGTAGAGTTGAAAGAATGATTAGGATTAATGTTTTTCGCTTTTTCCTTGCCATGTCAGCCCCCAGTAGTAACCAATTTTTACATAAACATAGTCTACAAATGGATAGCTAAGAGCAATATGTAATTAGAAAAAAGCAATTAAAGAAGAGTTGCTAGCCGAGCCAAGCACCATTACTAGCAAAAGAGTATTGTGCCCCGTCGATCTGCTGAACACCAGTAACCATAGCGTGCGTCGAGGGGTCGAGCCAGTACCAGGCGCCGCCGACATATGCCCAGCCGGAGGCCAGCGCGCCGGAGCCCGTCGCGTAGTACCAGGTTCCGCCGTCGAGGACCCATCCGGTCGCCATCGAGCCGGAGCCGTTGAACCAGTACATGGAGCCGTTGCACCCATGGAGCCCGGTGGCCATGACGTGCGTCGAGGGATCGAGCCAGTACCACGTACCGTTTAGGTTGAGCCAGCCGGAGGCGAGGGCACCGGAGCCAGTCGCGTAGTACCAGGTCCCGCCGTCGAGGACCCACCCGGTCGCCATGGCGCCGGAGGAGTTGAACCAGTATGCGGAGCCGTTGCACACGTGAAGGCCCGTCACCATGGCGCCGCCCGCGTCGGGGTCGAGCCAGTACCAGGAGCCGCCGGTGTAAAGCCAGCCGGTCGAGGCGATGCCGTTCGCAAACCAGTACCAGGAGCCGTCGACGAGGCCCCATCCGTTAAGGGGGCCGCAGCTGCCGAAGTAGCGGCGGACGCCCTGCGCGTCCGTCTGGTAGCCCGTCAGCATGGCCCCCGTCCGGGCGTCGAAGCAGTAGGGCACGCCGCCGACGGATACGGGGCCGCGCGCCA
>NZ_QSHC01000019.1:25480-33494 GCF_003467545.1 Collinsella sp. AM38-1BH
TACGGGGCCGCGCGCCAGCGCGCCGGATCCCGTCGCGTAGTACCAGGTACCGCCGTCGAATAGCCACCCGGTCGCCATGGCGCCGGACGAATTAAACCAGTACAGGGAGCCGTTGCACGCGTGAAGGCCGGTAGCCATGGCACCGCCCGCGTCGGGCTCGAGCCAGTACCACGTGCCACTTTGAAACAACCATCCGGTATACGCCTTGCCGTTGGAGGCTGCATAATACCAGGTGCTGTCAATTAGTTGCCAATGATAAAGGGAGACATCAACATACGCGTAGTTCATATCAACGTTGCCGTTGATTCCAGGGACTTTTCCGTTGCTCTTATACTGCCAAAAACTGTAATTGCCGGTATAGTCACATTGCGAGTTATATTGAGCAATCCAATGATCCCAAGAACCACTCTTAAATACAGGGTCGGTCAATATCTTGGTAAACCAATTTAGGTTTGCATAAATGCCTGGCTTATATCCAGCAGCAGAAATCTTATTACAAAAAACCTGCGCCCTCGATGCAATTCCGGATTGACGACCATCTGCAATAATTGTCTTGTCCTCAAGATCGTAATACACCGGCAATCTTGGATTATGCCCAGAAAGGCAATTGATCACCATTGATGCCTCATCGGCTGCCTGTTGATTATCAAAAGCATATGAATAGATATAGACGCCGTAGGGAATTCCGAGTCGCTCGCACTCAGAAATATTTCGATTAAATTGATAGTCAACTCGACCGCCCCAAGATGGAGCGCCAAACCCAACGCGCAGAATAGCGAAATCGATACCAGAAGCCTTAACAGCATTCCAGTCAATACGTCCTTGATGCTCACTGACATCGATGCCCTGCGCCGTAGCCCCATCGGGAAGAATGTCCATGGACAATAAGGCTATTCCATCTTCTTCGGAAGAAGCATCCTCTGCGACCAATTGCCCATCCTCATAACGCCAGGAATTCTCAACTAGGGACCGCGCAGCTTCCGCGTTCGAGGGGAAAACAAACACAGAAATGGGCGCAAGGACCATCAGCACCAACAATGCCGAAAATAACTTAAGATGTTTGCTCATGTAAACCTCGTCATTCGTTCTTGTTTGCGTTTAGCTTACAGCATGGCTGTGAAAGATTTCCGAACATCCAACTGGACAAGATGCCATCTAGGACGACAAATAACTGCACGCAATACCACAATGTAAACAAGAACTTCCCAGCAGGGTGAAACCAAGGACTCCTAGTCCCTACTCTTACCCCCCCCCAAGAATACCGACTTCAAATAAACTTTCAAACTAGATGTCAAAAAGGTAGGGGACCCAGAGAGTCCCCTACAACTCAGAATTCTAACGAATCAATATTACTTTCGATGGACCCAAAGCGGTCAAACCGGAGATGCGGTTTCCATAACCATCACTATGCCAGAACAAATTTTCGCTCGGCGAATTGCCCCAGAAAAAGCCAATGTGGCTATCGTCGGCATATGGGTTGTAAGGATTGAAGAACACAATGTCCCCCTTACGAGCCAAGCCACTGCGCAACAACTCATCAATAGAGTTGAAATAAGTCACGTTCGCGCATGTATCGATAGCGTAGCCGTACCAACGATAAGCGTTAACGCAGCCGCCCCTTCCGGGACCTCCACTCCAAGGGGAATGGCTCTGCTCGGCGGCAATGGGAGCTAAATTACCGCCCGCTTTCATATACGCATGCGATACAAATCCGCCGCAGTTCATACCGGTATACCCATCCCAACGAGGATCACCCTTTGGATACATGCATGTTTCTTGGCTAAGATGCGTATCGTAGGGTGTTCCACGGTAATAGCCATCGTTTTCGTGGCTCATAAGCCAATTGACCAGGCTGGACCTATTAACCCCCAAAACAGAACCAGACGTATTCAACCATGCACCACTTGCATTGAAGTAGTAGTCGACGCCATCGATTTTCAGCCACCCGTTAGCAAACATAGCGCCCGAAGGCTGAAGCCAGTACCACGTGCCGCGGTCATTGAGCCATCCGGTCTTCATCTTGTAGGTGGAAGGATCCATCCAATACCACGCACCGTTAACATATTGCCAACCAGACTTAAGGACACCATTGGAAGATGCGTAATACCAAGTATTGCCGCTTTCGTCAGAAGCGTCTTTCGACATAATCCAACCAGATGCTACATTGACGGCACCGTTTACATCCGCATAGAAAACCGCGTCTCCAATATGAATCACACCTGGCAATGAAGACGAGTCAGCACGATCAGCGACTACGGGAGATCCATCAGATGAAGTAGGCAACGGCTCGCTCAGTGCTCCAGACGATTTCGCCCATGCCATACCGTCGCTCAAGTTAATCCAGCACGAAGATGCCATCGCACCGGAATCATAAGAAAAATAGCGCGTGTTTCCTACCGCGAATTCACCAGTACACATTGCGCCGGATACATCATCAAGGTAATACCAGGCGCTTCCGAACTTTATCCATCGTCCTCGTTGAATAGCTCCATTTGATGCGGCGTAATACCAAGTACCATCAACAAGTGCCCAGCCTGTTGCCATGGCGCCTGAACTCGTAAGGAAATAGGTGGACGACTCCACTTGCATAAAGCCCGTGAGCATAATATGGCTTCCTGGATCCAGGTAATACCAAGAATTCCCTAGAAGTAACCAGCCTCCATGCAGTAAGCCGTTGGAGTCAGCGTAATACCAGTTGTTTTCAATAAGAGCCCACTGGGAGGAGAGCATGGCCCCTGAGCTGTTAAAGCTATAAGAAGTGCCATTACATTCTTTCAACCCGGTGGCCATAGAACCGTCTGCAGGATCAAGCCAGTACCAACGACCCCCATCCGAGAGCCAGCCTTTCACCATGGCACCAGAGCCGGAGAAATAATGCCAGACGGAAGCATCAAGGTGCCATCCGATAAGCATTGCGCCAGAAGAGGAGAATCCATACGTGGCTTCCCCGATCTGCAGCATTGTATCGTGGACCATCTTGCCCTCATCATCCAGCCAATACCAGTTGCTGCCGTCTGAAAGCCAGCCTTTTACCATGGCGCCAGAACCGGAGAAATAACGCCAAGCAGAAGTGGGGCCTGTAGAATCTAGGTACCAGCCGACACGCATTGCACCCGAAGAGGAGAATCCATAAGTTGCACCCCCGACTTGAACCAATCCATCCTGAGCCATTCGACCTTCGTCGTCGAACCAGTACCAGCTACCGTTTATGTGTCTCCAAGAAGAAACAGCGATTGTTCCGTCGGACAAGCCCCAACGCCAATAACCAGCCCCTTCTTCGGGTGATATCCACCCCTGATGCCAAACAATTTGATTCGAAACCTCAGAAGGGGTCTCATTATCAACCTGAGAGTTCTGCTCGACAGCGAAGGTCGATTCGCGCTGAGCATCAACGCCTGACTCGACAGAAGCAATAGCAACGTTAGATGCGGGACCTTCGTCAGTGTTATTCGAATCAAGGGCGTATAACATCGAGGGCGAACCCAAAAGGAGTCCCAAAGAAACAAGGCCCGAAAAGACCAACACCCCGAATGAGCATTTCTTCATAGCAGCACGGTATCCATTCACGCAGCGACCCCGTCACCTCAGGGCAACGGGGCCTCAATCAAAACTAGCTCAATAATGCGTTAGCCAATTTGTTGGCAGTTCTTGCACTCTCGTAAAGTACCGCGCTTCCGGGCCTCCTGGATAGAGATCTGCGAATAGCCCTTTGCGTCCTTGCCAACGGTACGACACTTATGCGTATGGTAAACATCGCTACCGCTCTTATACCAAACTAAACCGTAGTCCGGAATCCACTTGCCGTCCTCGCCGACATAGTAGGAGCCAACCCAGGCATTCGTAGCCATGGCGCCGGAAGACTGGAGGTAGTAGTCGCCGACCCAGGCGTCGTGGGCCATAGCGCCGGAACCGCTAAAGTAGTACCAGGCGCCGCCGACCTGACGCCAGCCGGTGGCCATCGCACCGGAATCGTCGAACCAGTACCAAGAGCCACCCAGGCTGCGCCAGCCGTTAGCGACCATGGCGCCCGAGCCGTCGAGATAGAACCACGCACCGCCGATGTTGAGCCAGCCAGTGGCCATCGCGCCGGAGGCGTTGGCGTAGTACCAGGTGCCCGAATCGTTGATCCAGCCAGTTAGCATGACACCGTACTCATTGAAATAGTACCAAGTTCCACCGATATTATGCCAACCGGTCAACAGCTCGCCGCTGGAAGTCGCATAGAGCCACTTTCCATAGATGGAGTCATAAATCCAGCCACTATGCTGCATGCGGCCATCAGCATTGGCGCCAGGGGTGTTCAGGAAGTAGTTTTTGCCATCAATCTGAACTCGGCCGTATGCCATATCGTGGTTTTCGGGATAGAAGTAGTACCAATCCCCGCCGATAAGCTGCCAGTTCGACACCGCGGTCCCGTCAGCGCCAAAATAGTACCAAACGGCTTCGTAATCGTTATACCACTGGTTCGTGACCATGACGCCAGTCTCGGGATCGAAATAGCGAAGGTTGCCGTCCTCGCACCGAACGAGTCCGGTCTGCATCGAGCCATCGTTGTCGAAATAATACGTTCCAGCAGGACGAGAAACAGAGAAACCTGTCAAATTGCGAGACTCGCTATGATCAATATATTGAAGACCAACGAGAGAATCAATATCAGCAAATGAGGGCGCCGGGGCAACCGTCATGCAGGCGGCGGCAAATACAGCAACTCCCAGCGCTGTTAGTCCTCGCCATCTTTCTCGAAGGTTATTCATACGACATCCTTTCTCCGAGATTTAAGGCTCTCTTAAGTTATTCTCAGACTATCAATTTAGTTTTTCAACAGGGAATCGATAAAAGGTATCTTTGTGACTGCAATTTGATGAGAGCCGCCACGTCCTTGCCGTCCCGTGCATTGTCGACAGCAACGTCTTATGGCACAAACCGGATATCCTTTTCGGCGCAAATCGTTTGAGCAGGCGGCACGCGGAAGGAGTGTGTAGAGCGGTTTTCTGCTGGCTGCCAGCCACGGCATCCTTTCGGAAACCTAATTGCCGCCGGAATTAAAGTCCCCGGCGCGGACTCACCTTATCTCCCCGACGCGGGCTCGATATCCTCTCGGATATCTAATCGTCTTGGACTTTTACCTGCCCAAGCACAGTACAACTTTTACGTGCCGCCACACGGAGCAAGGCTCGGGGATTATTCTCTAAAAACCATGCTTTCAAAGCAACTTAGGCACAAACGTAGTCAAACAAAATACCTTTCAGGTCTTTCTTGAAGATAAGCACTAGATTAAAGTATCCGACAAGAAATCCCGCATTACATTCAACCCGCAGAAAAAACAGAGCACTAATACTCCGCCATGCCTTCGGACTCATATAAAAACCTCATATGATCGACATCGAATCTAAGTGATAGCACATCTATAGATTTGCGTACATCAGAACACAGGCAAACGAATTTAAAAAACGAATCAGTTAATTCGCTTTCAAACTCTTTGTCGCATATACGTTTTCCAAGCTCAATAGCTTGGCTCAATTTAGTAGCGACAAAGTGGTTGGAAATTAAACCAAGCATGTTATTAGCCTTCTCAAGGTTACCAAGAACAGGCAAAACGTATTGTATTGCGAAATCTAATGTGACGGTATCATCCTCAATATAATTCGGAAGTCGATACGCTAAATCACATGTATTTATATAATATTTGATCCATGACTCTTTCATTTTTGGAAACCGAGAGATATGGATTAACCGACTTTCAGCAGAGGTATCGCCCAATCTATTAGAAGTTGGAATTAAAATAGTATTTGACCTTTGCTTTCGCCAAGACGAATTATCGAAATTCAATCGAACACGAATATACTCTTGCAACCAGACAAAATAGCACGCTCCATCATCCGCTAAAGAACATCTAATTAAAAGAAAAGGTATTGCAAACATTTCAGCGTATAAAAGCGTCTTCGTATCAATGGAAAATGGAATTTCAGGTTTATCTTCGAGTGGCTTGTTTGTTCCCTTCACCTGAATTGCCATTAATTCACCAGTAGCGAATCCGTTTTCAAAGCGCTCAAAAATTTTATCGATTCCAAAATCACGTTCTGTTAAGTCTCGAACAACCCAGTTTTCAGAAGGCATAAGGGAGGTGACGAAAGAGCATGCCTCTGTATCAATTATGTGGCTATTTGGACGTTTCGGAGGATATGCCATAAAAATCAGCTCCATCAGCCTTAGCGCAAGAGCACCTAATAACGACAAAATAAAGATAACAACCAACATAATTAGACTGCATGTCAGTTGATATCGAATAAGCGGTTAAGGACACAATAACCAATAAAACAATAGCACTCACTGTGTCCAGGGGCATGGACCATCTCCTCCATCCTTCCTGCTCGAGCACGTCAGAGTAACCACCCGGTGAAACCATTGGCCGAGAGCTGCGCCCCCAGTCCCCGGGAAGCGGCCCTCTTGATTAAACTGCTCAGTATTTCGTGCTCACGGGCTCAATTCCCGGTGACCACTTGAGTCACTTCATAGTAGAGAGCAACGACAATGTCGACGCTGCAGGTCTTAAGAATACATTCGCAATAGATGTTCCGGCTGTTCACGCCACTGCAGTGAAGCTGACCGGCCTCGGCTTCTATGATCGAATTAAGCACCTGATCGGAGAGCCTGCGGATAAGCACCAGCTGTCGATCGTCCCGTCGCTGAGGTGGGGCTCAGCGAACATGTCGGGCGCGGCGTCCGCTAAGATCTACATTGCGGTCCTCATCCTTCTCAAGAACCTTCCTTGTGGTTATTTCAGATTCTAGTGCGAAAGCCGTTTTGCGTCAGGCAGACGTCATCACCCCCCCACGCTTACGCCATCTATTTTTTGTGCGATCCAAAGTATCGCTAGCTCACGCTCTTCACTATCATCAAATTTGCAGGTCTCATATTTGATGTTTCATTCAGCTCCTTAGAATCGATAACCAAATCCCATTGTCCATTTTGGCCCGGCAATGATCGGCAAAGTTGTTTGTTAGGTATACGAAACAATCGATTAACTGGAGTCAAACGCTTAACTCCAAAACATTTCAAACTGACAATTTCGATACATAATAAAGCTGCCAGTGAATTCAAACAGTTCTCCAAATTAGCTTTTCTAAAATACGTACCACGATCATGTTTCACAGCGTTATAGCTATCCCACCAAGTTAATTTTGCATACATTCCATTTATCCACGCATTAAAAGGTTTGAGTGAAATACTCTGGTTAATCGCAATGTCAACTACCTCATTTACAAAGGCAATATCATTCAAAGCAGACAGGCACTCGAATGCTTCCTTGATATTAGATGGTCTATTTCCGGATCGAAGTTCGACATAATCTTTAAAAACCGAATCAAATTCAGAACAAATCGATAAAAGCATCTTTGCAAATTCAACTGAATAAGTTGAGAAATTATCGTTGCTCAGCTCAACATAATTAAAGGAATTAACAAGCTCTCTTTCAAGAACCAAGTAGTAATCCCAATTTGATAAAGATAAACTCATAGACAAGCAACTCCCGTTAACGTAAATTACACCAAATTATCTTTCGAAATGCCCCCGTAGATATAGCAATCGCCAGCTCAGAAGTCTACTGACGCCCGATTCAGCTGACAAATAATTGACTATACGGCACTATTAAAGGATAACTAGCACTGTTCATCTACAGGAATATCCAGTTTATTCGCCGCGCAAATGCAAAGCTCTTTATCCTCTTGAGTCATCCTGCTCCCAAGAATAACTCGCAACGGCTTGCATGGGCGTTGTACATAATTCATCTCAAGCTCATCTGGCTCTGGTACAAGACGGGCACGATATTCGTTCTCCCGCTCAAACACACTGCCCTTTCTGTAAATTGCCCGTAGATCACTAAGCATGTCATCACTGCTCACATTAAGACCAAGCATCCTAGCAGCAGTCCAAGCAATTTGAGGGTCGCAATTAAATGGTGACGCATAATTTCTTTCGCAAATTGACAACCGCATAGCGGAACACGGCCCGCGCC
>NZ_QSHC01000002.1:0-208360 GCF_003467545.1 Collinsella sp. AM38-1BH
CAAGAAAGGGCGGAGGCGGGGCATGCCCCGCCTCTTACACCACATCTCTGTGCGCTACCCTCTCGATATCCGACCGTCCGAAAATCCTCGCTCGTCCATCACTCGCGTATCTCTCATCTCTCACTCATCTCTAATACGAGAGATAACAGAAAGACGAGAGATAAATATGAGAGATAACTGAGCAGCAAAGAGACAAGCAATCATGGTATTATCTCAATACCGATTGTTCTACCAGCAAAAACATGTTTATATGAAACAGATGGCAGACATCTTATCTTTTATCTCTCACTCATCTCTAATATGAGAGATAACAGATAGATGAGAGATAATTACGAGAGATAACTGAGAGACGAAGGAAATCCATTCGCGGCATTCTTCGCAGAACCAAGCGAAAGGACGTGCAGATGAACGAAAACGAGCTGACCGGTCTGCTCGAGTCTTTAAGGCGCATGGGCTCGGACGATCTTAACGTCGAGGTCAAGGAGAGCGCCACGACGCTTTCCCGCGACGTATGGGAAACGGTTAGTGCATTCGCGAATACCGCTGGCGGAATTATCGTGCTCGGCGTGAGCGAGCGCGCGGGCTTTATCCCGGTCGAGAACTTTGAGACCGAGAAGGTGCTCAACCAATTCGTAGCGGGCATGGGTGATGCCGGCGGCCGCGGAAAACTGGCCAATCCGCCCAAATACACCATTGAACGCGTGGAGCTTCAGGGCACCGTGGTTCTGGTCATCGCGATTGAGGAGCTCGACCCGTCGAGCAAGCCTTGTTATGTCATAGAGCGGGGCGCTCAAGGCGGCAGCTACAAACGCATCGATGACAAAGATGTCCCGCTTTCGTCGACTGAGGTCCTGTCCTTGTCATCGTATGAACGGACGAGCCCCAGTGATCGCGATGCAGTACCCGGCGCGGTCGCAGGCGATCTTGACGAGGCCCTGGTCGACCGCACGATAGAGCGTGCTTTCTCGCTGACACCCCGTGCAATGCGCGGCGCGCCGGACAAGAAAACGAAGCTGGAGCGCCTGAATTTCCTCGACTCCCAGGGCAATGTTACTAAGGCCGGGCTCCTGGCCGCGGGTGCCTATCCTCAGCAGTTCTATCCCAAGCTCTTTATCGATGTGGCGGTCTATGCCGGAACGCAGAAGGGCGCGGCGGGGTCGTTGAGGTTCATGGACCGTACGATCTGCGAGGGAACGTTGGGCGAAATGATCTCGGATGCCGTCGCGGCAGTCGCTAAGAATTTGCGGCGAACCTCGACGATCCAAGGCGTCTCGCGTGTCGACTCGCTGGAGATTCCCGAGGAGGTCCTGCGCGAGGCAGTCGCCAACGCGGTTATCCACAGGGAATACGGGGATCGGTTCTGTGGGCAATCGATCGCCGTCGACGTTTTTGACGACCGTATCGAGGTGACGAATCCCGGCGGCCTTTATGGAGGGAAGACTCGCGAGAACTTGTTTGACGGCAGCTCCCGATGCCGTAATGCAACGCTCGTGAAACTCATGTCGATTGTTCCACTGCCGGATGGCGCGGGCTCGCCGGCTGAGGGAAATGGCTCGGGCATCCCGATGATGATCGATGCCATGCGCGCGCATGGTCTGGCCGAGCCCCTGTTCTGCCCGGGGTTCGATCGGTTCAAGGTTGTACTTTACCGTTCAAAGGTTGAGCCGGTCGATCATGGCGGGGACTTGATTATGACGGCACTCAAGCGCTACGGCGAATTGGGGACGCGCGAACTGGCGGAGCGCACGGGACTCACGGTTTCCCAGGTTAGGGCACGCGTCAATGCACTCATTGCGCAGGGTGAGCTTGAGCCGACGGCGCCGTCGACAAGCCGCAACCGCAAATATCGACTGTCAGAGCGCGTGGAATAAATGCGTTAGTGGACGAGGCGACCCATTAATCGACTCTCGATTGGCGCCCACCAGGGTAAAGCAGTTGTTGCCCAGTCGACGGTGATGCTAAAGACTCGGCTTACGCCGGCATGGCCCCGAACCCGCCCGTCAAGAACAGTCTAAGAACCAGCTTGATGACATATCCCGGTTTGACTTCTGCCGCGTCAAAGACGTGGCGCTCGGCGAGCTCGCTGCAGTATGCATAGATGTCGCGGATGAGCTTCGCGCTCGAGAGCGTAAACATGTAGCCTGCGTCCGAAAGCGCATTGGGTGCGGCGGGCAACTTGGCCATGTGGCAGAACGTTTGCAGGTCGGGCGCCATAACATTCTGGTAGTCGAGGTGGCCGCTGGCATCCTGTGCGGCAAGCTCCAATTGGCGCACAAAATCCAGTGCCGCCGCTAACACAAAGCTCGGCGTAGGCGCATTGACGTCCTGAGTGGTCGCCACAAGCCTGCCCGCCGCCTGCGTGACAAGCCAAGCGACCTCGCGCTGGCAACGCACGGCCTTGCGCGTAACCGGCTTGATGGACGAAGAAGAAACGCTTCCCTTAGGCGGATTCGAAACAGCCACAAGACCCTCCCATGAACAATCCGGCCCAACAAGCCCGGACGAAACACGTGCTACATCAGTATACAGGGGAGTGGGGTAGTGGGGCGCGGGCGCGCCAGCGGCAAACCGAGAGCATCAACGATGTGCCGATTGCGGAATGAGATCTCGTAATAATTGACTCTCGGCCATATTATTGAAGGGCATGACTCGTGTTCGTATGGTTGTAGGTGCTGGCGATGAACGACTTTGACCTTGCTGTTCCGTTGATGGATGGACCAAGCTATGACCGTGCCTGCAGTCTCGTGCCTTCCGAATACGTTGAGGCATGGGAGTGGTTTCTGGGTGAGGAGCAGCGCGGCGGCGTTTGGACCAGCCTTCCGCACCACACCAAGGAAGATAGCCCTCAATATCAGTATCGTTTGAGAATTGGCTCGGACTTCTTTCCCGTAACGCGGGATTCAGGGATCTTCTGGCCGGGCCAGGATCGGGTGAAGCAAGATCCCGATAAGATCTTTGCGCTCTCGGTTCATAACTCTAAAAAGAGTTTCTATACCGATGTTCCTCCGCTCTATTTGGATGACGGCACGTGGGTCATTAAGTATTCGGTTCAAGCGCCGGGCACCGTTGGTTCTCGAGACCAAGACTATAACCGGAAAATGCTCAACTGCATGGAATGTGGCGTTCCAGTTGGAGTCATATTTGCAACTGAGGTTGGCTATAAGGTGCTTGGCCTTGCGTTTGTTGAACGGTTCGAGCCCGAAAACGGCTGGTTTGTTCTGCATGGTCCCGTTCATAAAGGCGGGCCTGACCCTCGTTTTGCGTCCGACATGAGCTATCTGAAGCACATGCCAGTCGACATTGAGTTTGCCGGACGGGATGCGACCGATGACGAAAAAGTTCGCTATGCGTTAAGGCGCGAGCGACTGGGGCAGCAATGGTTCCGCAAGCAGCTCGTTGCCGCCTATGACGGCCGTTGCGCGGTGTCGGACTGCGGCGTCAGCGAAGCTCTGGAGGCTGCACATATCGAGAATTACTCGGGCCCTAAATCGCAAGTTGCCAGCAATGGCATTCTGCTTCGGCGCGACTTACATTCCCTATTTGATGCTCATCTGATTTCGTTTGAGCCTGTTTGCGGTGAATATCGGCTGTGCGGATCGTACCTGCTGGATAAGACCGACTACGCTTCCTTTGCAGGTGCGACGCTAAGGCAGCCGAATGAGCGTCAGTGGCGACCCAATACGGCGTTTCTTGAGGCCCATCGCATTGAGTTCGATCGCTCGGAAAAGAAGCGTGAAAAGGCGGGGATTCTGCCGTATTAGCGTATTTGGCTTTGGTGGTCTTTTAAGATCGTGTTGTTTGATCGGATCGCGTGGCGATGCAATTTCGCGCGCACTTGCTGGTGCATGCTCTTCCTGGTTTCAATTACGGGAAGGGAGCGAGCGTGAGCTGGCGAGGCGATGTCGTGATGGGGAAGTACGGAAAACTGCCGCGTGCCCTTATCGACAACAATATGTTTCCGAGCGTAGAAGTTGATTGCGGGTCGTTTGTCGTCGCCTGTCCTTGTTGCGGCTCGCAAATACCGTGTCTCGACATTCGGTTCATCGATGCGCGCGACAGACTCAGCGACGAAGTGAGAAAACGGACAGGCGTTCATATGCCGGTGTACCCGGAGAAATGCCCTGTTTGTGGCCTCGATATCGTGTACGACGCCGGCGACGAGGGATAGGTGATGCGGAGGAGCTGGCTGTGAAGGCCTCTCCGTCCCTACAAATAAATCCCCTCACCGAGTTGCCTGTGGAACTCGGCGTGATGGTCGCGTGCCCAGGTAAAGAGCGCCTGGTCAAAGTCAGTGCGCGTAGCCGGGACGCCAAAGACGCCGGCAACTTCGACGCGCACAAACTCCAGTTCCGGCAGCTTGTTGATGGCAGTGAGGGCAAACGGGGATGAGGGCTCCTCGAACAGATAGCGGCTGCCTTGCAGTGCGTCGCAACTGGTGCACGTGTTGCCGAGCGACGGGGCTTTGGAGGCTCGCGCGCCTACGGGCTTGTAGCCGCAGCGCTTATGAAGGTAGTCGCGGATCTCGCCCGGCACGCAGCCAAGAGCGGGCACGATGGCGAGTGCGCTGGCGTTGGCCGTGTCGATGGCAATGTGCCCGGCTTCGTTGGGCGCGTGCGCGATGGCGATGCTCTCGTCGTTATCGGTTCGATAGGGAATGCCGAAGGCCGCGACCGAGGTCTCTTTGTGACACTTCCAGCACTCGCGCTTGCCCAGTACTAGATATATATACGGCGCCGAGAGGTCGGATCGGTCAACACCGGGCAGCCACTCGGCAAAGGGTTCGGGGTTGACGCCGCTAGGTACATACCAGATCTTCTTGGTTCGGTCCCATTTGGCGCCCAGCGCCTTGGCTTCTTCTTTGTGCGAAAAGGGAACATCGAGCTCGGTGCGCATGGCGGCTCCTTGGTGCTGCAGGTGCAAGTGGCTCAAGGATACCGCAGGGCGCAGACATCGCGGCGTTTTGCTGAGAAGTTGCGGTGCGGACTGATTGGTTATGCCGATGGATAGATCGGCAAGTAGATGGTCGGCTTTTGGCTAGTTGGGCGGTTGGAACTGCCGGCGGATTTGGCGACATAAAACAAAACAGCCCAGAGGACATAGCCTCTGAGCTGCGAACATTTGGTGGGCGTTAGAAGATTTGAACTTCTGACCTCTTCCGTGTCAGGGAAGCGCTCTCCCCCTGAGCTAAACGCCCGATCAAGGGTGCGCAAGCGCGCAAGGGATAATATAACGGAGCCTGAACTCGGTGGCAAGAACATTTTTAAAAATCGCTTACATTGTGGAATTCGGGGGCTTTGCCATATCCATTTCAAAAGAGCCTGCTGCCGCGATTTGGCTGTCGCATAATGCAAGGCCATTGCGGTATCGAGCTATGGAAAGACGCCTGCGGAATTGTCCTACCGATAAGCGGACAAGCCTCCAGCTGGTGACTTCGCCGTGGTAAGGTAAGCCGAATTGCTTCCAGACTGTTTCGGGGGAGTGGAATGAGCAAAGAGTGTGTCGAGCAGGTCGAAGGCGCAGGGGCTTCGGTGCCGATGGCCGATATATCGAACATTGATGTGCCCGAGGGCACCGACGAGCTCAGCCGCAACACCCGTCGCGCATGGCGCGACCGCCTGAACAACGCTTCGACGCGCAAGATGATCACGGGCGTCTTGGCTACGCTGGTGGGCGGTTCGTTTTGGGGCTTCTCGGGCACCAGCGCGAGCTTTCTGTTCGAAACCTACCACGTCGACACCTTGTGGCTTATGAGCGTGCGTCAGATTCTCGCCGGTCTACTCTTTATGGCCGTGGTTGTTACGCGCGACCGCGAGCGCCTGGTTAAGCTCTGGACCACACCCGCCGATCGCAAGCAGCTGCTGCTCTTTACCGCCTTTGGCCTGCTGTTCAACCAGTTTTGCTATCTATCGGCCGTGCGCCTGACGAACGCCGGAACCGCGACGGTGCTCCAGTGCCTGCAGCTCGTTATCATCATGGGCTACACCTGCGTGACCGATCGCCGCATGCCGCGTACTCGCGAAGTCATCGGCATTGGCTTGGCTCTGGGTGGAACCTTTTTAATCGCCACCGGTGGCGACCCCACCAGCCTGAATATCTCGCCGCTCGGTCTGATCGCGGGTCTCATGTGTGCGGTCAGCGCTACATGCATGGCGGTGATTCCCGCCAAGATCCTGCCCGAATACGGCAGCCCCATCGTCACGGGCTCGGCAATGCTCACGGCGGGCGTGGTCTCGTGTGTCTTCGTGCAGCCCTGGGCGCATATGCCGGCGCTCGACGCTGCCGGCGTCGAGGCGCTCGCGGTGTTCGTGGTTATCGGCTCGTTTTTTGCTTACATGCTCTATATGCAGGGCGTTAAGGACATCGGCTCGGTGCGTGCGAGCCTCATCGGAACCATGGAGCCGGTTTCGGCCACCATCACCAGCGCCCTTATGCTGGGAACGGTGTTTTTGCCCACCGACCTGGCGGGCTTTGCCATGATTATCGCGATGGTGTTTTTGACGGTGTAGATGGCGCCAAGACGGAAAAGGCGTTGTGCCGCATTTTCGCCAATTGACGTCCGTGTCTGGAGTTTAGCTGTCGATGCTCAAAATGCCATAAACTAGTAACGTTATGGACTTTTTCATTGCGACTCAATTGCGAGGATTTCTTTATGGCTGGTAATCACTTTAAGGGCAGCGATAGCGGCCGTCCTGCAGTTCCGCCGCGTCCGAACGGGGCTGGTAAGGCCGGCACGCCGGGCGGCGCTGGACAGGGCGGCTCCGGTAAGCGCGTGTCCCCGGGCGAGACGGCGATGTTTACCGCTCTGTACGAGCAGTCTCAAAAGGCAAAAAAGACCGGCCGTGCAAGAGGGAGTGTCTTTGCGGGCGGTGCAACCTCCACGTCGCAGCCGAGCGGGGCTCCTTCGGTACCTGCGAACAACGCAGGTGCCGCCAACGCCGCGAATGCCGCCGGCAACGTTAATGCCGGCAAGGCCGCCAACAATACCCCCTCTGCCGGTGGCGCGGGGCTTACGGGTAACCTTGGCACGATTTACACCGGCGCCTCCGAGACCGGCACGTTCGCCCGCCTGGATGATAGCGGTGCCGAGTTTGCGGGCTCGGGTTCCAAGGAAGATTATTACGATTTTGGCTTGAACTACGGTAGCGACGCTTCGTCGAGTTCGACCTCTGACGGTCTGGTCCGTCATCGCCATCGCAAGGGCGAGCGCAAAAAGCGTCACACTGGCGCCATTATTGCCGCTGCAGTCGCGGTGCTTCTCGTTGCGCTTGGCGCAAGCGGCTTTATGCTGCTTAACTCGGCAAAGACCGTAAAGAGTGAAGCGAAGGAGGCCGTCGAGATTGTCGGTGGCCTTAAGGACAAGGTCACGTCGGGCGATTTTTCGACGCTGCCTGACGACGCGAAGAAGATCGATGAGCTTTGCGACAGCATGAAGGCGGAGACCTCGAGCCCGCTGTGGACGGCGGCTTCGTTTATCCCGGTGTATGGCAGCGACATCAATGCGGCCCGCACCATGATCGACGCCCTGTCCGATGTCTCGACCAATGCGCTGGTTCCCATGGCCGATAACCTTTCGCAGGCCACGCCCGGCAAGCTGTTTCAGGACGGCATGATTAACGTGTCCGCGCTGCAGGCGGTCGCCGATTCGCTTTCCAGCAGCTCGAAGGTGTTCAAGAGCGCCAACGAGAAGATCCAGGGCATTGGCGATACTCATATTTCCCAGGTGACCGAGCTGGTCGATAAGGCCAAGGACGGCTTTGCCACCCTCAACGGCGCGGTTGACGCGGCGGAGAAGGTCGCCCCCGTCCTTCCCCAGATGCTCGGCGCCAACGGCCAGACGCGCAACTACCTTGTGTACGCCATGAACAACGTCGAGATTCGTGCCTGCGGCGGCTTTGGCGGTTCGCAGGGCCTGATTTCAGTTACCGATGGCCAGATGTCGATCGGTGACTTTGTCCCATGTATTGCGCTTGGCAAAGACGAGGCGGTTGAGAGCGTCGACGAAGAGGACGAGACACTGTTTGGTGACCACAGTAACCTGTACAACTCTGGTAACGCGTATTCGCCCGATTGGCCCCGCAACTCGCAGCGTGTCGCAGCCCTGTGGAAATCTCAATATGGCCAGGACGTTGACGGCGTCGTGGGTATCGACCCGGTGTTCCTGCAGTATCTGCTGGGCCTGGTCGGTAATGTGTCGCTGCCCGACGGAACGGTTGTCGACGGCACCAACGCCGCAAAGGTCCTCATGCACGATGTGTACTGGAACTATCCGGTCGAGGAGTCGGACGGCATCTTTGCATCCGTCGCCAGCGCTGCCTTCGACAAGATCCTTGGCGGTATCGGCGATGTCGATGTTACGAAGCTTGTCAGCGCCGTTGAGCGCGGTGCCGAAGAGGGACGCCTGATCGCGTGGATGAAAAACGATGATGAGCAGAATGCCATCAAAGAGACGGGCATTGACGCTTCGCTGCCCGATCCAGATGATCCGAGTGCCGATCCTGTTGCCGGCGTTTACTTTAACAACCTGAGCTTCTCCAAGCTCGACTGGTACCTGAACGCCGATACGCAGATTGGCCAGGGCGTCAAGAACGGTGACGGCACGTGCTCGTATCGCATCACCGTTACCCTGACGAACATCATGACGCAGGAGGAGGCCGGCAAGCTGCCCGACTACGTCGCGGCGAGCGCACCCGATGCCGCGCGTGACGACGAGCGTCTGAATGTCTCGTTGTTTGCCCCGACGGGCGGCAACATTACTGATCTGACCGTCGAGGGCACCCAGTTTGGTCTTGGCGCCGCTGCGTGGCATGGAATCCCCTTCTATTCGGGCACCGTTGACCTGCATGCTGGCGAGACGACGACGATCACGTATACGCTGACCACGTCGGCCGAGGCGGGGGACAAGCCGCTTACGCTGCGTCAGACTCCTACATGCCAGGCGGCTCGCGACAGCGCGTCGGCGTAGGGTTTTTCTGGTTGCGCAGATAATCGAGTACCATTTTGGGGCGGACAGGCAATCTGTTCGCCCCTATTTTGTAAGGAGAGCGCATGAAGTACTTTGGCACCGACGGCTTTCGCGGTGAGGCTAACGTTGGGCTGACGGTAGAGCACGCTTATAAGATTGGCCGTTTTGTGGGCTGGTATTACGGCGCCAACCGCGAGCGCAAGGCGCGCGTCATCGTGGGTAAGGACACGCGTCGCTCGAGTTATATGTTCGAGGCGGCGCTGGTGAGTGGCCTGGTCGCGAGCGGTGCGGACGCCTATATGCTGCACGTGATCCCCACGCCGGGTGTAGCGCATCAGACCGTGGAAGGCTGTTTCGATTGCGGCATCATGATCAGCGCGAGCCACAACCCGTTTTGCGATAACGGCATTAAGCTCGTCAACAGCGACGGTTTTAAGATGGACGAGGACGTGCTGGAGCTCATCGAGGACTACATCGATGGCAAGAGCGAAGTTCCGCTGGCCACGGGCAACCACATCGGTGCCACGGTGGACTACATGCAGGGCCGCAACCGCTACATTGCTTCGCTCATTGCAAGTGCGAACTTTTCGCTGCAGGGCGTCAAGATCGGTCTCGACTGCGCCAACGGCTCGGCTTCCTCGGTGGCCAAGCCGGTGTTTGACGCGCTCGGTGCCGACGTGCGCGTGATCAATGCCGCGCCCGATGGCTTTAACATCAATGTGGACTGCGGCTCCACGCATATGGAGCGCCTGCAGCGCCATGTGGTGGAGCAGGGCCTGGACGTGGGCTTTGCCTATGACGGCGATGCCGACCGCTGCCTAGCCGTGGACGAGCGCGGTCGCGTGGTCGACGGCGACCAGATCCTGTACGTGTGCGGCGTGTACCTGAACAAGCACGGTCGCCTTTCGGGCGGTACCGTGGTGCCGACGATCGCCAGCAACTTTGGCCTGATCAAGTCGCTGGAGCTTGCCGGCCTGAGTGCCGTGACCAGCGGCGTGGGCGACCGTCACGTGTATGCCAAGATGCGCGAGGGCGGCTACAGCCTGGGTGGCGAGCAGACGGGCCATACGATCTTTGGCGATATCGAGCGCACGGGCGACGGCATTATGACCTCGCTGCGCGTGATGGAAGTGATTCGTGCCGAGCGCGAGACGCTCTCGCAGCTCACGGCCCCGTGCAAGCTGCTGCCGCAGGCGCAGGTTGCCGTGCGCGTGGCGGACAAGGACGCCGCGCTCGAGAACATGGGCGTGCAGAACGCCATCGCCGAGGCCGAGGCTGCGCTGGCAGGCGAGGGCCGCGTGCTCGTACGCAAGAGCGGAACCGAGTCGGTGATTCGCGTGCTCGCCGAAGCCCCCGACCAGGCAGCCGCCGACGCCGCCATGAAGCGCATCGCCAACGCCCTGGAAGCTCTGTAGTTACGCGGTTTTACCAAACCGCGTAACCGCTCGACGCTGCAAACGACCCTAAGCGGCAATCTGACGTTCAATTTCAAGTAGTCATGGGGGACGTTCTTAAACGACTAGTCATTAAAGAACGTCCCCAATGACTAGGGGGGCGCCGCGGGATAGATCCTGCGGCGCCCCTTTGCGTTGTGTGTTGTCTAAGCTTTAAAGCTCGTACAGCGTGGTGAACTTGTCCTGCAGGTAGCTGCAGTAGTAGCGGGAATCAAAGGCCATGCCGCAAGCGCCCTTGATGAGCTCCGGTGCGTCCTTGGCGCGGCCCCACTGCCAAATGTGCTCGCCCAGCCACGCGCGGACGGGTGCCAGATCGCCGCTCGCACAGGCGCCATTGAGGTCGACACCGTCGCGGCACATGGCCGGCACAAACATGGCGTCGTAGGCGCTACCCAGCGCATACGTGGGGAAGTAGCCAAACGAGCCGCCGCTCCAGTGCGTATCCTGCAGGCAGCCGCGCGTGTCGTCGGGAACGGGAATGCCCAGGTACTCGTTCATAAAGCGATTCCAAAGCGCGGGGATGTCCTTGGCCGTGGCCTCGCCGGCAAACAGCATGCGCTCGATCTCGTAGCGCACCATAACGTGCAGCGGATAGGTGAGCTCGTCGGCCTCGGTACGGATCAACGACGGCTGCGCGATGTTCACGGCGCGGTAGAGTGTGTCCTCGTCGACGTCGCCGTAGACCTCGGGTGCGTGGCGGCGCAGCACCTCGAGCAACGGGCCCATAAAAGCGCGGCTGCGACCCACGGTGTTCTCGAAGAAGCGGCTCTGGCTCTCGTGGATGCCCATGGAGGTGCCACCCTCAAGACAGGTGCGCGCATAGGCAGGATTGACGCCCAGCTCGTACATGGCGTGTCCCGCCTCGTGGATGATGCTGTAGACGTTGGAGATGCAGTCGTCCTCGTAGATGTGCGTGGCGATGCGCGCGTCGCCTACCGAGAAGCCCTCGCTAAACGGGTGCTCGGTAAAGGCAAGCGTGGTGTCGTCCAGGTTCAGGCCGACGAGTTTCATGAGGTCGAAGCTCATGGCGCGCTGGGCGGCCTCGGGCACACGGGCGTGCAAGAAGTCGGCAGCGGGCTGCTGGCCGCGCTCGCCAATGGCATGCACAAGCGGCACGACCGTGGCCTTGACCTCGTCACAAAACGCGTCGAAGCTCTGGGCGGAAAGGCCGCGCTCGTACTGGTCGAGCCACACATCGTAGGGGTCGCGCTTGGGGTCCATGAGCTCGGCCTGATGCTTAAGTTGGGCGACGATTCTATCCACATAGGGCTCAAAGCTCGCCCAGTCGTTGGCCGCCTTGGCCTTGTGCCACACGGCGTCGGCCTCGCAGGTGAGCCTGGTCCAGGCCTCGGCCTCCTCGGTGGGGATAACGCTCGCCTCGCGCTGGTCGCGGCCGAGCACGCGGATCTCGTCGAGCAGCTGCGGGTCGTCGATCTTGCCGCCGGCGACGGTCTCGCGCGCCAGCGAACGCACGAGCTCGATAGACTTTTCGCTGGTCAGGAGCTTATGATGCTCGCCGGCGAGGGTACCCATGGCGTCGGCGCGCGCCGCGGCGCCGTTGGCGGGAGCAATGGTCGCGCCGTCAAACTCGGCAATCTTGAGCAGGTACTCGCGGGTCCACAGCTTGCCCTCGAGCTTGCGGAACTTCTTGACGGCCTTATCGACCTTCATGCCCTTGGGTGCCTTGCCCTCCGCGGCCTTGGCCTTCTTATCGAGTTTCTTTCCCATACCATATCCTTAATCTCGCAGACCGGACGCCACGGGTGGGCGTGCGGTCAGTTTGCACAGCTACCTGCTTTGTACCCAGCGCGAACAAAACGGAACGCGGCGATGCACACGCAGAATGTGTTATCCTATAGCCCAATGCGTTGACGGAGAGGGTTTTGCCCGCCGCGTCGCCGGCAAGAGAGGGAAGGTCATGGGCTGCAAGCCTTCCTGCGGTGACAAGGGCCAAGCGTTCACTCCCGAGCAGCAACCTCAACGGGCGCGGCCAGCGGCGGCGAAGCCCCAGTAGGGAAGCCGTGAGCCTCGCGAAAAGGGGCAAAGAGTGGGCGCGGCGGGCCAGACATCCGCCGGGTCAAACAAGGTGGTACCGCGGAATTCAACCGTCCTTGGGCAATGCACATGCCCGAGGACGGTTTTTTGTTACCGAACCGGGCCGCGCATCCGTAAGCGTCGGGTAGCGCCAGCTGCCTCGGCAAGCGGATGCGCGAGAGACGAAAGGGAAGACATGAGTCTGATTGATGATCTGGTCAAACTCGAGGAAGAGGCCAAGGAGCTCGTCGCAGGCGCCGACGACGCCGAGAAGCTCGAGGCCGCGCGCGTCGCGCTGCTCGGCCGCAGGGGCCGCATCACCGGCCTGATGCGCATGATGGGCAAGCTCGCCCCCGAGGATCGCCCCGTCATGGGCAAGCGCGCCAATGAGATGCGTCAGCTGATCGAGGGCATGCTCGACGAGCGCACCACCGAGATGAAGGCTGCCGCCCTCAAGCACGCACTCGAGCACGATGCCGTCGACATCACGCTGCCAGGCATCCGTCCGCAGATCGGCCATCAGCACCTGATCAAGCAGATCATCGAGGAGGCCGAGGACATCTTCTGTGGTATCGGCTACACCGTCGAGTCCGGCCCCATGGTCGACACCTCCTACTACAACTTCACCGCACTCAACGCCCCCATGGATCACCCGAGCCGCTCGGCCCGCGACACGTTCTACGTGGTCGACAACAATCCCGGCAGCGTCGCGCACCCCGAGGCTCACGCCCACGGCGAGTCCGACGTGCTGCTGCGCACTCAGACCTCGGGCGTGCAGATCCACACCATGGAGTCGCAAAAGCCGCCCATCTACATGATCTGCCCGGGCACCGTCTACCGTCCCGATACGGCCGACGCCTGCCACCTGCCGCAGTTCAACCAGATCGAGGGCCTGGTCGTCGACGAGGGCATCACCTTTGGCGATCTTAAGGGTACGCTCGACTACTTTGTTAAGTGCATGTTTGGCGAGGACCGCAAGACGCGCTACCGCCCGCACTTCTTCCCCTTCACCGAGCCCAGCTGCGAGGTGGACGTGAGCTGCCACGTCTGCGGCGGCAAGGGCTGCAACTTCTGCAAGCACAGCGGCTGGATCGAGATCCTGGGCTGCGGCATGGTCGACCCCAACGTGCTGATCAACTGCGGCATCGACCCCGAGAAGTACACCGGCTTCGCCTTTGGTATTGGCGCCGAGCGCGTCGCGGCCCTGCGCTACGACCTGCCCGACCTCAGAACGCTCATGACTGGCGATATGCGTTTCTTGAATCAGTTCTAGGCTGCGGCTTGCCCAAGCACGGCACCTTGCCTTTCAATCGTCGGTTGCGTACCTAAGTACGCGGCCCTCCTCTTTCAAGGCAATCTGCGGCACTTGGAAAACCCGTCTCCGTTGCAGTTTTTTGGCTCAAAGCCGCATTTATGAAAGGAGACCAGTTAGATGCGCGTTTCTTACGACTGGCTCAAGACCATGATCGATATTCCGGAGGATCCCAAGACCCTTTCGGACGAATATATCCGTACCGGCACCGAGGTCGAGGCGATCGATGCCGTGGGCGAGTCCTTCGACCACGTGGTTACCGCCAAGGTACTCACCAAGACCCCGCACCCCGATAGCGACCATATGTATGTGTGCTCGGTCGACGTGGGCGACAAGAACCTCGACGCCGACGGCAACCCCGCTCCGCTGCAGATTGTCTGCGGCGCGCAGAACTTTGAGGCCGGCGACCACATCGTCACGGCCATGATCGGTGCCGAGCTGCCCGGCGACATCAAGATCAAGAAGAGCAAGCTGCGCGGCGTCGTGTCCATGGGCATGAACTGCTCTGCGCGCGAACTCGGCCTGGGCGGCGACCACTCCGGCATCATGATCCTGCCCGAGGATACGCCCTGCGGCATGCCGTTTGCCGAGTACGTGGGCTCGAGTGATACTGTGCTCGACTGCGAGATCACGCCCAACCGTCCCGATTGCCTGTCCATGATCGGCATGGCCCGCGAGACCGGCGCCATCTTCGACCGTGATTTCCACGTTGAGCTGCCCGCCATCAAGATCGAGACCGGCCGCGCGACCGACGACGAGCTTTCGGTCGAGATTGCCGACGAGGGCCTGTGCGACCGCTATGTCGCCCGCATCGTGCGCAACGTGAAGGTCGGCCCGTCGCCCGACTGGATGGTCAAGCGCCTCAATGCCCTGGGCGTGCGCCCGCACAACAACATCGTCGACATCACCAACTATGTGATGATGCTCACCGGTCAGCCGCTGCACGCCTTTGACCTGGACACCTTTGCCGAGCGCGATGGCCACCGCCGCGTGGTGGTTCGCGCCGCCCAGCAGGACGAGAAGTTCACGACCCTCGACGGCGAGGAGCGCACGCTCGACGCCGGCATGGGCCTCATCACCGACGGCGAGCGTCCCGTGGCGCTGGCCGGCGTCATGGGCGGCATGGATTCCGAGATCGAGGACGACACCGTCGACGTGATGGTCGAGAGCGCCTGCTTTAACGCCGGTCGCACCTCGCATACCAGCCGCGACCTGTCGCTGATCTCGGACGCCTCCATTCGCTTTGAGCGCCAGGTCGACGAGACCGGCTGCGTGGATGTGGCCAACGTGGCCTGCGCGCTCATCGAGGAGATTGCCGGCGGCCAGGTCGCTCCCGGCTACATCGACGTGTTCCCCGCTCCTAAGACCATCGACAGCATCAAGCTGCGCCTGGCCCGCGTGCACGCCATCTGCGGTGCCGACATCGAGCCCGACTTTATCGAGCGTTCGCTCACCCGCCTGGGCTGCACCGTCGAGCGTGACGGCGAGGACTTTATGGTCACTCCGCCGAGCTTCCGCCCCGACCTGCCGCGCGAGATCGATCTGATCGAGGAGGTCCTGCGCCTGTGGGGCATGGGCCGCGTGACGGCGACCATCCCGGCTGCCAAGAACCACATCGGCGGCCTGACCCGCGAGCAGAAGCTCACCCGTAAGGTCGGTGAGATCCTGCGCGCCTGCGGCCTCAACGAGACCACGACTTTTGGCTTTGCCGCCCCGGGCGACCTGGAGAAGATCGGTATGTCCACCGAGGGCCGCGGTTGCCCCGTGGTGCTCATGAACCCGCTGGTGGCCGAGCAGACCGAGATGCGTCGTTCGCTGCTGCCGGGCCTGCTGCAGTCCGTGGCCTACAACGAGGCGCACGGTACGCCCAACGTGCACCTGTACGAGGTCGGCAACCTGTTCCACGGTCGCGAGAACGCCAGCCTGCCCAAGGAGACCAAGTCCGTGGCGGGTGTGCTCTCGGGCCAGTGGAGCGAGCAGTCCTGGAACATGAAGTACCGCAAGCTGCGCTTCTTCTTTGGCAAGGGCATTGTCGAGGAGCTGCTCGCCCAGCTGCGCATCGAGAAGGTTCGCTTCCGTCCCGTCGAGGGCGAGGGCTACGCTTTCTTGCAGCCGGGTCGTGCGGCCGAGGTTCTGTCCGGCGGAACCGTGCTGGGCTGGGTCGGCGAGATTCACCCCGAGGCGCGCGAGGCGATGGGCATCGATGAGGTCGTCGTTGCCTTTGAGCTCGATTTGGACAAGCTGATCAAGGGCGCCCGCAACCAGGAGAACTATCGCGAGTTCTCGCAGTACCCGGCTGTTGAGCATGACCTTGCCATTGTGGTCGACAACACTGTGACCTGCGAGGATCTTGAGCGTCGCATTACCAGTGCCGGCGGCAAGCTGCTCGAGGGCGTGCGCCTGTTCGATGTCTACCGCGATCCGGTCCGCATCGGTGCGGGCAAGAAGTCCATGGCCTTTGCGCTCACGTATCGCTCGGACGACCACACGCTTACCAGCGAAGAGGTCGAGAAGGCGCACCAGAAGATCGTCACCAAGGTGTGCAAGGGCGTAAACGGCGAGGTCCGCGGCTAGGGCTTGCGATGGGAGTGTAGGGCCTGATGGCGGTTGCTGCGGAGCTCTGCGCGACCGCGGTGTTCGGAATAAGGCATCGCTGACCCTGCATATATGACACGCGCATTACAAAACGGCGTGCTGCTTTTGTGGCGGCGCGCCGTTTTGCTATCATAGCCTGCGGCGTGTTACGAATCATCTAGCTCGTAACACTGATGAAATGTTTCAGGCGGCGCTGCAATCCCATGCGCCGGCAACCGGGAGGCGTATATGCACATTCCAGACAACTACCTGTCCCCGCAGACCGATGCCGTCATGGCGGTGGCGATGGTTCCCGTTTGGGTTCACTGCATTAAGAAGGTGCGCGCCACGCTCGATCGCGAGCACATGGCCTTTCTGGGTATTTGCGCCGCATTCTCCTTCTTGCTCATGATGTTCAACGTGCCGCTGCCTGGCGGCACCACTGGTCACGCTGTTGGTGGCGCGCTCATCACGCTGCTGCTGGGCCCCGAGGCCGCGGCTATCGCTGTCTCGGTCGCGCTGGCGCTGCAGGCGCTGCTGTTTGGCGACGGCGGCGTTCTGTCGTTTGGCGCCAACTGCTTTAACATGGCCTTTGTGCTGCCGTTTGTCGCTGCTATCGTGTTCCGTGCGCTCAACAGCCGTCTGCACGACAAGAGCTGGGGCACCTCGGTTTCTGCCATCGTGAGCGGTTGGGTCGGCCTGTGCCTGGCGGCCCTGTGCGCGGCAATCGAGTTTGGTATTCAGCCGATGCTCTTCACCAACGCTTCGGGCGCCCCTCTGTACTGCCCCTTCCCGCTGTCCGTGGCTATTCCGGCCATGTTGATCCCGCATATGCTGGTTGCCGGCGTGATCGAGGGCGTGGCGACGGCCGCCATCTACGGCTTCATTAAGAAGACGGCGCCGAGCATTATCGTCGGCCCCGAAGCCGCCGATGGCCAGCTTGCCGCCGATGGTACCGCCAAGAAGACTTCCCTGATTCCCACGCTCATTCTGGTCGCCGTGCTTGTTGTGGCCACGCCGCTGGGCCTGCTGGCCACGGGTGACGCATGGGGCGAGTGGGACGCCGAGGGCGCCGCGACTGCCGTTCAGGAGGCTGGCGACGACAGCCTGCAGGCTTCGGTCGGCCTCGATACCCCGACCTTTGCCGATGCCCTGCCCACGGTCGATTATCTGCAGGCCTATTCCGAGGAGCAGGGTCTTGGCTTTGCCGGCCAGGCTGCGATGTATATTCTTTCGGGCGTGATTGGCGTGGCGGTGCTGACCATCGCATTTCGCCTGGTCTCGCTGACGGTCAAGGAAAGCGGTGCTCATGGCAATAGCCGAGCTGCCTAGCTGGCTTGCGGTCGAGCAGCGATACGAGCCCGCGGGGGCTCGGCATCGTGTGATGCAAAAGAATGTCCTACACCTGGCGAGCCTGCTTGAGCGGGTTCGCCTGGGTGGAGGCGCGCACGAGGGCGGGTCGATGGTCGACCGCGCCCTTTCTTGCGTTTCGGCTCCGGTGCGCCTGGTGGGGATGTTCGTCTGCGTTCTGTGCGTGTGCCTGACACAGAGCCCGCTTTACCTCATGTTGATGGCGGCTATCGCGCTGGTGCTCGTTGCCGTGCGCCCCGTACGCGGGCTGCGGGCAACCTTTGTGCCGGCGCTTGGCGCTGCGGGGCTCGCGGTGGTTTTGGCACTGCCTGCCCTGCTGCTGGGCGCGTCTGCCACGGGCGCCATGCTCAAGATCGCGCTCAAGACCTTCATTAATGTGTCGCTGGTGCTGGGCGTTTCATGGACGCTTACCTGGAGCCGCATGTCGGCGGCGCTCAAAATGTTGCACCTGCCCGACGAGGTCATCTTTACTTTCGATATGGCGCTCAAGCATATCGAGGTGCTGGGACGCACGGCGCACGATCTGTGCGAATCGGTCATGCTGCGCAGCGTGGGTCGTGCGCCTGCGGGTTTTTCGCGCACCGACTCGCTGGCGGGTATCATGGGCATGACCTTTATCAAGGCGATGGAATGCAGCCGCGCGATGGACGAGGCTATGCTTTGCCGTGGCTTTGCCGGTGCGTATCCGACTCCCGCGCGGAGCGGCTTTGGCTGGCGCGATGCGGTCTATGCGGTCGTCGTGGTGCTGCTCGCCGTGTTGTGCGCGGTGCTGTAGCGCGGGCGGCCGAGCCGTCGATGTGGATAGGGAAGGGCGACGTTTTGGCAAACGATACGAATAACGCGATGGGTGCGAGCGGTGCTGCCGGCGCCGAGGTCACGCCGCTCATCGAGTTTCGCGACGTGCTGTTCTCCTATGCGGGGCATACGGTTGTCGATGGTGTGTCGCTGCAGGTCGATCGTGGTGAACTCGTTGCCCTACTCGGTCCCAACGGCTGCGGTAAGACGACGATTATGCGCCTTATCAACGGTCTTGAACTAGCGGACGCGGGTGCGTACCTGTTTGACGGGCACGTGATCGATGCGGCATATCTCAAGGATTCCGCAGCCGCTCAGCGTTTTCATCAGCGCGTGGGCTTTGTGTTCCAGAATGCCGACGCCCAGCTGTTCTGCGCTACGGTGGGCGAGGAAGTTGCTTTTGGCCCCGCGCAGATGGGGCTGCCGACAGACGAGCTCGAGCGCCGCGTCCGCGATGCCATGGAGCTGTTCCAGGTTGCCGATCTGGTCGATGCCTCGCCCTATCAGCTTTCGGGCGGGCAAAAGAAGCGCGTTGCGCTGGCTGCGGTGGTGTCGATGAACCCCGATATCCTAGTGCTCGATGAGCCCACCAACGGGCTCGATGAGGACTCGTGCGACATCGTAGTCAACTTTTTGCTGGCCTACGTTGCTGCCGGTAAGACGGTTTTGATGAGTACGCATCATCAAGATTTGGTGCGCCGCCTGGAGGCCCGTGCCATCTATATCGATCGATATCACCATGTGGTCGAGGCGCCCGTGCCGTCGTATGGAACCGAAAGCGGTGCTGCGGAATAGTTGCTGCGTAGGGTATGTATGGCCGCCTGTGCGACTCTGCCGTGATGGTATAGTTATCCAGGTTTTTTATGGGGGTGGCTATGCCAAGCTGGAACATTCATATCGCTCAGACGGAGCGTTTGCTGGGGCGCACCAGTGCGCTTGCCGATAGCGTGCGTGACCGTAATGCCTTTTTGTTTGGCTGCGTGGTTCCGGATATCTTCGTGGGCTATATGGTCCCTGGCATCGCCGATCCCATTCCGTATCGCATTACGCACTTTGCAAAGCCCGAGCCTATCCCTAAGCCGCGCGAGCACGAGTTCTGGGATACCTATGTGGCGCCGCTGCTTAAAGGCGCACCCGCGGGCGAACCTGCAGAGGCTACCTCGATTGTCGAGGAGCGCGAGCGACTGAACCGCGTGCACTATCCTCAGCGCTACAGGGATGCCGAGCCGGTTGTCGGTCCCGGCGCCTGTGAGTTCTCGCTTGCGTCCGAAGATGTGGCGCAGTCGCTGCTCGATTTAACGCTGGGCGTCTGGTCGCATCTGGTGGCCGACACGGTATGGAACACGCGTGTGAACCAGTATCTGGAAGCACGCGGCGGCAAGCCGTGCGAGGAATTCCGCATTAAAAAGCAGGGCGATTTTGACTGGTTTGGCAAGACGCTGGGCATCGTTTCCATTCCGCGTGCGACCGATCGCCTCTATACCGCTGCGACGCGTTTTGGGCAGTATCCCATCCATAAAGAATATGTGCTCAAGACTATCGGCGTCATGCACGAGATTGTACGCGAAAACCCCGGCGAGCCCGATCATCCGCCGTATCGCCTGCTAACCGAGGAGTTTTTCGATGCAACGTTTACCGAGGTCATCGAGCTGACCGAGGCGGGATTTGCGGCTCGCGTCGCTGCTTCTGACGTTCCCGCAGTCCCCCTGATCGCTAGCTGCTAGCCGGCCGGCTTAACGGTGAACAGTTCATTCCAATTGACCAACGGCTCCCGTCGCAGGGCGTCTTCGGTGGTGCGCTCGGCATCGGAGAGGCTTGCGACTGAACACAAATCGATGATGCGGCATACGAAGAAGGTCTAAAAAGGGCCCGGAAGGCAATGCCTTCCGGGCCCTTTGCAATGCAAATCTGCTTGCAAGTGCGATTTAGCGCACCTGAGCGACGTAAGCGACGTTGGTCGAGGAGACCTTGTCCTCGAGCTGGACGCTCATGCGGGGATCGCCGGCGGTGGCGACGGTCAGGTCGCCGGCCTCGACGTAGCCGAGCTCCTTAGCGGTCTCGATCGCCTTGACGATCGTGCCGTTGACGGTGCCCTGGGTAATCTCGGCCTGGTGCGGGATAACGCCCCAGTACATGATCATCTGCTGGACGGCCCACTCGTGGCGGGAGAACGCGCAGATCGGCATGTTGGGACGGAAGTGCGAGATCAGGCGAGCGGTACGACCGGTGGTCGTCGGCACGGTGATGCACTTGGCGCCAACGGTGGTGGCCATGTTCACAGCGGACATACCCACAACGTTGTTGACGACGCGGGTGCCGTGAGCATCGGCCGGAACCTCGAGCGGAGCGTGGGCCGGGAGGTACTTCTCGGTCTCGAGAGCAATGCTGGCCTGCATCTTGACGGCCTCGACCGGGTACTTACCGGCAGCGGACTCGCCGGACAGCATGACGGCGTCGGTGCCGTCATAAATGGCGTTAGCAACGTCGGCAACCTCGGCGCGCGTCGGGCGCGGGTTCTGCTGCATGGAGTCGAGCATCTGCGTAGCGGTGATGACGGGCTTGTAGGCCGCGTTGCACTTGGCGATGATCTCCTTCTGGATGTGCGGAACGAGCTCGGGCTTGATCTCGATGCCCAGGTCGCCACGGGCGACCATGATGCCGTCAGAAGCCTCGAGAATCTCGTCGAAGTTCTCGACGCCCAAGGCGCACTCGATCTTCGGGAAGATCGTCACGTGCTCGCCGCCGTTCTCGCGGCAAAGCTCGCGGATGCCGCGGACGGACTCGCCGTCACGGATGAAGGAAGCGGCGATGTAGTCGATGTTCTCGGTCAGGCCAAAGAGGATGTCCTGACGATCGCGCTCGGTGATGGCGGGCAGCGAGATGTTGACGTTGGGCATGTTGACGCCCTTGCGCTCGCCGATCAGGCCGTCGTTCTTAACGACGCAGGTCATGTCCTGGCCACTGACGGACTCGACCTCGAGGGCAACCAGGCCGTCATCGATCAGGATGAGGGAGCCCTTCTCGACCTCGGAGGGCAGAGCCAGGTAGTCGAGGGAGATGTGCTCAGCGGTGCCGTGGAAATCCTCGGACGTGGGCTGAGCGGTGACGACGATCTTATCGCCGGTCTTGACGGCAACCTTCTTGCCGTCGACCAGAAGGCCGGTGCGGACCTCGGGGCCCTTGGTGTCGAGCAGGATGCCGACAGGCAGACCGAGCTCCTTGGAAATACGGCGGACGCGCTCGATGCGACCGTGGTGCTCGTCGTAGGAGCCGTGCGAGAAGTTAAAACGGGCGACGTTCATGCCCGCCTTGATCATCTCGCGGATGGTCTCGTCGCTATCGCAGGCGGGACCCATGGTGCATACAATCTTAGTGCGCTTGTACATTCAGACCTCCATCTGACATCGTCTTGCGCTGATAGATAAACCATAAGAAATAAAACCGAGATGATTATAACGAAATGCCGACCGAATACCCCAAAAAATCGACCGTATGCCGAAATGGAAGTTCATTTTTTGCGGGAAAAACGGTATATGGAAAATCTTTACCAACCACTCCAACCGCTGCTATCTGGGCGATATGTCAGTTTGGCGATGTGCCGAAGAAAAAACGTTTTACCAATGTTGAGCATCACACGGTCTGCACCGTTGCGTGCGGACCATATTTCCAAACCGATTGTTTTGGCTAGACGCGTCGCTTTGGGGTACCATAGCTCCACTATCAACTGCCGCTCAGCACGGCAGCCTTGATGAGCCCTTGCCCTTCTCCTGGGAATTATGATCGGGCATCAATCTGCTGAGTGGCCCGAATCCCAGGAGGGGATTCTATATGCAAAAGGAATACCTGTCCGCCGCGGCGGAGGTGCTCAGCGACCAAGGTGTCGATGAGAACCTCGGCCTGAGCAACGACGAGGCGTCGTCGCGCCTCGCCAAGACAGGCCCTAACAAGCTCGAGGAAGCCGAGAAGACGCCGTTGTGGAAGCGCTTCTTTGAGCAGATGGCCGACCCCATGGTCATCATGCTGATCGTTGCCGCCGTCATCAGCGCGCTCACGGGCATGGTCAAGGGCGAGGCGGACTTTGCCGATGTCGCCATCATCATGTTCGTCGTTATCGTCAACTCGGTGCTGGGCGTGGTCCAGGAGGCTAAAAGCGAGGAGGCTCTCGAGGCCCTGCAGGAGATGAGCGCGGCGCAGTCCAAGGTGCTGCGCGACGGCAAGCTCGTGCACCTGCCGAGCGCCGAGCTCGTGCCCGGTGACGTGATCATGCTCGAGGCGGGCGACTCCGTCCCGGCCGACTGCCGCGTGCTCGAGAGCGCCACGATGAAGATCGAGGAGGCCGCGCTCACCGGCGAGTCCGTGCCCGTAGAGAAGCACGCCAACGTGATCGAGCTTGCCGCGGGCACCGATGACGTGCCGCTCGGCGACCGCAAGAACATGTGCTACATGGGTTCCACCGTGGTATACGGCCGTGGCCGCGCCGTCGTGGTCGGCACCGGCATGAACACCGAGATGGGTAAGATCGCCGGCGCCCTGGCCGAGGCCAAGGAGGAGCTCACGCCGTTGCAGGTGAAGCTCGCCGAGCTCAGCCGCATCCTTACCATTATGGTGATCGTCATCTGCGTCGTGATCTTTGGCGTTGACATCCTCCGCCACGGCGTGGGCAATGTCCTCACCGACCCGACTGCCCTGCTCGACACCTTTATGGTCGCCGTCTCGCTTGCCGTCGCCGCCATTCCCGAGGGCCTGGTCGCCGTCGTGACCATCGTCCTTTCGCTCGGCGTGACCAAGATGGCCAAGCGCCAGGCGATTATCCGCAAGCTCTCTGCCGTCGAGACCCTTGGCTGCACGCAGACCATCTGCTCCGACAAGACCGGTACCCTTACCCAGAACAAGATGACCGTCGTCAAGCACGAGCTCGCTGCGCCCAAGGAGAAGTTCCTGGCCGGCATGGCGCTGTGCTCCGATGCTCAGTGGGACGAGGAGCTGGGCGAGGCCGTGGGCGAGCCGACTGAGTGCGCGCTCGTCAACGACGCCGGCAAGGCGGGCCTCACTGGCCTGACTGCCGAGCATCCGCGCGTGGGCGAGGCCCCGTTTGACTCGGGCCGCAAGATGATGTCCGTGGTCGTCGAGACCCTGGATGGCGAGTACGAGCAGTACACCAAGGGTGCGCCCGACGTGGTGATCGGCCTGTGCACCCATATCTACGAGGGCGAAAAGGTCGTCCCGCTGACCGAGGAGCGTCGCGCCGAGCTCGTGGCCGCCAACAAGGCCATGGCCGACGAGGCTCTGCGCGTGCTGGCGCTGGCAAGCCGCACCTACACCGAGGTCCCGAGCGACTGCAGCCCCGCTGCGCTCGAGCACGACCTGGTCTTCTGCGGCCTGTCCGGCATGATTGACCCTGTCCGCCCCGAGGTCGCCGACGCCATCCGCGAGGCGCACGATGCCGGTATCCGCACCGTCATGATCACGGGCGACCACATCGACACCGCCGTGGCCATCGCCAAGCAGCTGGGCATCGTCACCGATCGCAGCCATGCCATCACCGGTGCCGACCTCGATCGCATGAGCGACGAGGAGCTCGACGCGCACATCGAGGACTACGGCGTGTACGCCCGCGTCCAACCCGAGCACAAGACACGCATCGTCGAGGCTTGGAAGTCGCGCGACCAGATCGTGGCCATGACGGGCGACGGCGTCAACGACGCCCCGTCCATCAAGCGCGCCGACATCGGCGTGGGCATGGGCATTACTGGTACCGACGTCACCAAGAACGTCGCCGACATGGTGCTCGCCGACGATAACTTTGCCACCATCATCGGCGCCTGCGAAGAGGGTCGTCGCATCTACGACAACATCCGCAAGGTCATCCAGTTCCTGCTTTCGGCCAACCTTGCCGAGGTGTTCTCGGTGTTTATCGCCACGCTCATCGGCTTTACCATCTTCCAGCCGGTGCAGCTGCTGTGGGTGAACCTGGTCACCGACTGCTTCCCCGCGCTCGCGCTGGGCATGGAGGATGCCGAGGGCGACATCATGAAGCGCAAGCCGCGCAACGCCAAGGACGGTGTCTTTGCCGGACATATGGGTCTGGACTGCGTGGTCCAGGGCCTAATCATCACCGCGCTGGTGCTGGCGAGCTTCTTTGTGGGCGTGTACTTTGACATGGGCTACATCCACATCGCCGATATGATCGCCGGCAATGCCGACGAGGAAGGCGTGATGATGGCGTTCATCACGCTCAACATGGTCGAGATTTTCCACTGCTTCAATATGCGCAGCCGTCGTGCGTCGCTGTTCACCATGAAGAAGCAGAACAAGTGGCTGTGGGCTTCCGCCGCGCTGGCACTGGTGCTGACGGTGATCGTGACCGTGCAGCCGACGCTTGCCGAGATGTTCTTTGGCCCCGTGACGCTTGAGCTCAAGGGCGTTGTCGCTGCCCTGGGCCTGGCCTTCCTGATCATCCCGCTGATGGAAATCTACAAGGCGATCATGCGCGCGGTCGAGAAGGAGTAACGTTCTCGTCCGGGCCCGCCCCACGCCCTTTCTCCCTCACTGGTCCTCGCGCTTCGCGCTGCGGGATCGTTCGGGAGAAAGGGCTTCCGGGGCGGGCCCTGCGGTATCCTTGCTGGCTTTTCTCCCGCGCGGATGATAAAGGGCTGAGGGAAAGTTTGTGAGCCGATCGAGCGTTTGCTCGACCGGCTCTTTTTGATTTAGGGCTTTGCCCGGCCAGCTCTTTTTGATTTAAAATACCTGCTCAGTTGTGTGGTTTTGTGCTGGGAGGCATCTGTGGGCAAGGCTAAGGCTAAAGCGAAGAAAAAGACGACGGGGGCGCGGGCTAAGCGCGATCGTCGTCGGAAGCTCGCGACCGAACCCCCTGCATCTGCTGAGGAGTTGCTGGCGAGTGTACAGGGGCTTGACGCGCTGCAGGATGTTCCGGCGTTTGATGACCTGCCGGTCGATGAAGCTCAGCAGGCTGCCTTTGATGATTTCTGCGCACATGCCGAGGAGCCCGAGCAGATGCAACTTGGCGCCGTGGTGCGCTTGGATCGTGGGTTTCCGCTGGTGGCGAGTGCCGACGATACCTTCCGCGCCGAGCATGCCGTGGGATTTGCCAAGTCGCGCGGTGGGGACGAGGTCCTGCTGCCTGCCGTGGGCGATCGTGTGGCGGTGCGCCGCGCTCCCGGGCACGATATGGGCGTGATTGAATGCGTGCTGCCGCGCCGTACGAGCTTTGAGCGTTGGCGCGGCCGTGCCCGCGGAGAGCGCCAGGTGCTCTGCTCCAACGTGGATAGCGTGCTAATCGTGCAGGCGCTCGGTGCCGGTGAGGTGCTGCTCGACCGCGTGGCGCGCTCGCTGGTGTTGGCGCTCGACTGCGATGCCGAGCCGGTGGTGGTACTCACCAAAGCTGATCGCTGCGATGCCGAGGAGCTCGAGCGCGATCTGGACCGCGCGCGCCGCCTGGTGGGTCCGGACGTGCGTGTGATCGTGACGTCCTCTGCCGAGGGCCGCGGCCTGGACGAGGTCCGTGCCTGCGTGCCTGCCGGGAGCTGCGCCATGATTCTGGGCGAGTCGGGTGCCGGCAAGTCGACGCTGCTCAATGCACTGCTGGGCCACGATACGTTGGCGACCGGCGGTGTGCGCGAACGCGACGACCAGGGCCGTCACACTACCGTCGCGCGCGTGATGGTGGCGCTGCCGGGCGACGCCGGCGTGATCGCCGATGCCCCGGGTCTGCGCAGTTTGCCGCTCGTGGGTCACGAGCGGGGTCTGGCACGCGCCTTTCCCGAGATTGTCGAGGCATCGCGCGCGTGCCGGTTTGGCGATTGCACACATACCCATGAGCCGGGCTGCGCCGTTCGCGAGGCCGAGGACGCCGGGCAGATCGACAGCCTGCGTCTGGAAACGTTCCAAAGCCTGGCGTCATCCATGCGCGTGAGCGCTCAATTGCTCGATCCCGATGTTCATCTGTAATTGATTTTTCCTATGACAGCCGTCTCCCAACTGTTCGGGAGACGGCTTTTTTGCTGCGGAAAAGCCTCGAAACATGCAGTTTGCTGACGTGCTGACCAAAACCTTGCCACGAGCTTGACGGGCTGGTCAGCTTTTGGTCAGCGATTGGTTTGACATCGAAAACCAAGATTGCGATTGCGCCGCTTTGCACTCTGGCCGCCCAGACAATGGTGGTACGGGCATTCGCCCGGCACTGCCATGAGAGGAGCGGCCGTGAACAAGAGCAAGCGCATCGCCATCAGTCTGGTCGCGGGCGTGCTCGCTGCTCTGCTCTGCATGGTTTACGGCTCGTCGATCCGCTCGCAAGCCGAACAGGTCCAGGCTGAGACCTTGGCCAAGTACGGTGGCGATCGCGTCGAGGTATGCGTCGCGGCGCGCGATATCGATGTGGGTGAGACCCTCGATGAGACCAATGTCATAACCCAGGAATGGCTGACGAGTCTGCTGCCGCGTGACGCGGCGACCGAGCTGCGCCAGGTGCGCGGCGACGTGACGACTTCGCGTATTCCCAAAAACGCCGTGATCTGCAATGTCTACACCAAGGCCGAGAGCCGCAAGCTCGAGGTGCCTAAGGGCAAGGTTGCCGTTTCGGTGGCGGTCGATGCCGAGCACTCGGTCGGCGGTGCCACGGGCGTGGGCAGCTACGTGGACGTGTACGTGCAAAAGGACGGCGTGACCGATCGGCTGTGCGGCGCGCACGTGATCGATACCAGTGAGGATTCCGGTGCCACGCGCGAGGGCAAGATCGAATGGGTGACGCTGGCGGCTGACCCCGAAGACGTCAAGGAACTGCTGGGAGCCTCGGGCAAGGGAACGGTCAGCTTGACGATTCCCGCCACGGCGCGCGGCAAAAAGAGCGGAGGCGACGAGTGATGAAGGCGATCTGGCTTGCGTGCTGCGCGTGCGGCGATTACGGGCTGTTGCAGCGGGAAGTCGAGGGCCGTGATGCGGGTGCACAGGTGCTTCGCGTGGGTGACCTGGACGGGCTGGTTTCCATGGCGCGGGCGTTTCCGTCGCGCCGCGGGGCTGCCATCATCGCGGCGTCTCTGTTTGATACCGAAGATGTGCGCAAGACTGTTGCGCGCCTGACGGCCGAAGGCCGCGTGAGTCGCGTGGTCGTGTTGATAGAAGCGCTCGATCCGTCGGATATCGAGGGGCTGTTTCGCGCGGGGGCGACCGAGGTCATCGCTGCACACAGTATATGCGGCAACGGGCGCGCGGGCGAGGGAGCGGTTGATTCCGATCGGCGCATGACGATTGAGCCCGATGCTTTTGTTGATAGGGAACCCGGGGCGCCTCGCGCTACAAGAGGCCCGCGTGTTGATGATTATGGAAAAGCGGAAGCCGAGCATGGTCGGCGCCCCCGGAACCCCCTTGTATGCGATGACGCTGGAGGGCCGGCGCAGCATGCTGGCGACTCCCCGGCTGTAGATATGGGATACGTGCACGGCGTGAATCTGGTGGATGAACTCGACGAAGTTGAGGGCTTTGCCGGGTGCGGCGAGTTGTCGCTGATGCAGCATGAGCAGATTGCGCAGAACGAGCCTGCCTCGCAGACCGAACAAGCAGCCATGCCGGCTTGGACGCAGCACGTGGTTGCGGCGGGGGAGACGGGGACGCTGTCACCGACGTCCGCCCCGCCGCCTCCGATGCCGCCGGCAGACGCTACCGCTCCGCCGCATCGAGCTCCAGTCATCTGCGCTATTTCGGGTTCGGGCGGTTGCGGCAAGTCGACGATCGTTGCCACCATGGCACACACATCGTCGCTGTTGGGCTTGCGTGCCGCCGTGCTCGACCTGGACCTGATGTTTGGAAACCTTTACGACTTGTTAGGCGTCGATGCTCCGCGCGATATGGCGGCACTTATCGAGCCGTCGGCGGCGGGCACGCTCACCGAGCCGGATATCGTAGCCACATCGATGCGCGTGGCGCCGGGCGTTACGCTCTGGGGTCCCGTCGCGGCGCCCGAGCAAGCTGAGCTCATGGCGCGTCCGGTGGAGCTACTGCTTGATGTTCTGCGTCGCGAATCCGACGTGGTCTTTATCGATACCTCGGTCTTTTGGGGCGACGCCGTGGCGGCTGCGGTGGCGGCGAGCGACCGTTGCCTGGTCGTTGGCGATGCGGCGGTGTCGTCCGCGACATCGGCGTCGCGCGTCATCGAACTGGCAGGTCGAGTAGGTGTGCCGCGCACGCGCATGAGCGCCGTGTTCAACCGGTTCGGTGCGCGCGGGGCAGACGAGGACGTCGCCATGCGCTTTGAGATTGCCTGTGCGTTGAGCTCCAAGATTCGTATCGCCGATGGCGGGCAGGATCTCGCCGCGCTCATGGCGTTTGGACGCGCTGACGAGGCGGTGGGGCAGACCAGTGCTTTTGCGACTAGCATGCGCGAGGCCACGCGCGAGATGCTCGTGGAACTGGGGTGCGCCGTCGGCCCTTGGGGCGATATGGTCGCCGACCGTGCAACGCGTACCGAACGCCCGCGTATCCGCCTTCCCTGGTTGCGCGAGGGTGATCAGCGATGAGCCTGCAAACGAGGATTAAGGCTGCCGGCGCTGCAGCGGCGGCAGCGCCTGTAGATGCGGGGCGTCGCCGCGCGGTGAAACGACGCACCAAGCGCGCCGTGATGGACCGCATGGGTTACGACGAAGTGGCGCGTATCAGCGCCTATATCGACCCGGCACTTGCCCGCTCGGAATTGCGTCCTGCGGTGGAGGCGGCGCTCAATGTTGAGGAGCCGACCGATCTCGCGACGCCCGAGCGCGAAACCATCATCGACGAGATTTTGGATGACGTGGTGGGCTTGGGGCCGTTGCAGCCGCTCATCGAGGACGACACCGTTACCGAGATCATGATCAACGGCTGCCGCTCGGCTTTCTTTGAACGCGGCGGCGTCTTGTACCCCATCGAGCATGCGTTTGAGGATGATGAGCAGATCCGTGTGCTTATCGACCGCATCATCTCGCCACTTGGCCGCCGTATCGACGAGCGCAGCCCCATCGTCAACGCCCGCCTCAAAACGGGCTATCGCGTCAACGCGGTGATTCCGCCTGTGGCGATTGACGGACCGATTCTCACCATCCGAAAGTTCTCGGACCGTATCTGCTCGCTGGACGAGCTTGTGGGGCTGGGGTCGCTGCCGCTTTGGTATGCGCAGCTGCTGTCGTGCGCGGTGTCGCTGCGACAGGACCTGGCGGTTGCGGGAGGCACGGGATCTGGTAAGACCACCCTGCTCAACGCGTTGTCATGTGAGATTTCCACCGGCGAGCGCATCGTGACGATCGAGGACTCTGCCGAGCTCAAGTTTGCGCATCATCCGCACGTGGTGCGCCTAGAGGCGCGCGAGGCTTCAATTGAGGGCGAGGGCGCGGTGACGATCCGCGACCTGGTAACTAATGCCCTGCGCATGCGCCCCGACCGCATCGTGGTGGGCGAGGTGCGCGGTGCCGAGTGCTGCGACATGTTGCAGGCCATGAACACGGGCCACGACGGGTCGCTCACCACACTTCATGCGGGTTCAGAACAGGAGACCGTGGTGCGTCTGACGTTGCTTGCACGTTATGGCATCGACCTGCCGAGTGAGCTCATCGAGGAGCAGATTGCCATGGCGCTCGACGGTATCGTGATGTCCGAGCGCCACGCCGATGGCAGGCGCTTCGTCTCCTCGTATTCGGGGGTGCGACGCGCCGCATCGGGCGGCGTAGAGCTCGAGCGCTATGTGACGTTCGATGCCGCCGAGCGCACCTGGACGCTTGACCGCGAGCCGCCGTTTATCGCAGAAGGCCTGCGGTCGGGGACGCTCACACAAGAGGAGGTGGACGAATGGAGATCGCTGTGCCCCTCGTCGTAGGGGGCTTGGCAGGGCTTTCTGTCGCGACGGCGTGCGGGGCGGAACCTCGTGTGCCGCAGGTACCGCCGGCGGAGCTGGCACGTCAGGCGCTCGAGACGGTGGCAGAGAAGCTGCCGCGTGAGCTGGTGAAAAACGATCTGCTGAAAAAGATCGCCCGTTCGTGGGCATCGCTGGCTCCGGCGCATCGCCTTGGCCTCGTGATCGAGGATGCTTCGGGATGTTTGGCGTTTCTGCTGCTATCGAGCGGTGTCTGCTGCGTTTTACTAACGATGGTGTCGTTATCGCCCCTCGGATTTGCCTTGGGACTTGTTGCTCCGTTTGCCGTTGGTGCCGCTCGGGATGGCTTTGAGAGCCGGCGCGAGCAACACGATGCAGAAGAGGCAATGCCCGAGGCGTTTACCGCACTTTCCATGTCGCTTGCCTCGGGACATTCGCTGGCCCAGGGCATGCGCTTTGTGGGCGCTCATGCGCAAGAGCCAGTGCATAACGAGTTTTTGCGGGTGGCGGCGGCGATCGATTGCGGCATCTCGGCGACCGACGCGCTCGATGACTTGCTCGTGCGTATCGACGCCCCCGGTCTTTCGCTTGTGACCTTGGCGCTTAAGGTGTCTCAGCGCACCGGCGCTCCGCTTGCCGACTTACTGTCCGAGGCGTCGAGCATGGTGGGGGAGCGCATTGAGCTCAAGCGCCGCCTGGATGTTAAGACGTCGCAGGCTCGCATGTCTGCGCATATGGTCGCGGCGATGCCGGCGGGCATGTGCGCGGTGTTGGCGCTGCTTTCGGCAGATTTTCGTCGCGGTCTTGCGACGCCTGCCGGCGCGGGCGCTGTGGTGCTGGGTCTTGCCCTCAACGCCGTTGCCCTGGTGGTTATCCGGCGCATTATGCGGGTGGAGCTATGAGCGCCTCGGTTGCAGTTGCGGCTTGCCTGTGCGCCCTGAGTGTATTTGTCGCGACGGGTTTTGATCGGGCGGATGCACGCAAGATCGCAGGGGCCTGCAAGCGCGAGGCGGTGCTGGTCGCTGCCGCTGGTCGCTCGGTGGTCGATGCTCTGACCGCGCGAGTGAAGGGCGCGGTTGGAGCGGGCGGCCCGGCGCGAGTGTCGCTCGGCGAAGTGTCCGAGATGATCGATGTTGTGCGCTTGGGTCTTTCGGCCGGTCTTTCGTTTGATGCGGCGCTTGAGATTTTCTGCGCCAACCGCCGGTCAGTGCTGGCTCTTCGCCTTGAGCGCGCCTGCATGGCGTGGCAGGTGGGCGTGGGCACGCGTGAGGACGAGTTGTTGGCCGCCGCGCGCGATCTGGACGTGCGAGCGCTCGAGACCTTTGCCATCACGGTGGGGCAGGCGCTCGCCCTGGGTGCCCCACTTGCCGAGACGCTGGCCGCTCAAAGTCGCGAGATCCGTGCGGCTCATCGCGCCGCGGTCGAGCGCGAGATCGAGCGTGCGCCCGTCAAGCTGTTGATTCCCACCGGCACGCTCATCTTGCCGGCGTTGCTTCTGTCCATATTGGGCCCGCTGCTGGGAGCAGGCGGGATGATGTAGGGAGGAATACATGAACACGATGGTCGAAGTTGCTGACAAGGCTTGGAGCTGGGCTTTTTGCCGGGCGATTCACACTCGCCAGCATGCCAAGGAGCTGTTGCAGGAGGAGAGCGCGCAGGGTACCACCGAGTACGCCATTTTAGTGGGCGTACTTGTGGTGATCGCGATTATTGCCATCGTTGCATTTAAAGGCAAGGTTAAAGAGCTATGGGATGCGATCAGCGAGGGCATCAACAGCCTGTAGAGGGCGAGCGCCCCATCGGGGTGCTGCTGGTGTTTGCTTGCCTGACCGTGGCGATAGCGGTGGTGCTTTGGGGGCTTAACGCCGCGCGGCAGCAGCGTCCTGGGACCGCCTCCGATTTGGGCTCAGATTCGGCGGTGGCGTCTCAAAAAGATGAGATGCGAGATGCGGACGATTCGGATGTCGCTGTCACGGCGCAAACCTTTCTGCGGGCGCTCGACAAGCGGTCTGGCACTGCGACGGATTCGCCTGAGGGCAACGCGATTGCGGTCCGGCTTGCATGGTCCGAGGACCGACCGATGACTGAAGCGGCGGAGGATATGCTGCGTGCCTATCGCGAGGTACCCACGGCACAACTTGCTCTGAGCGGCTATCTCGACATTAAGGGCAACGTGTGGGGCGCTATCGTGCGCGACGGACGCGGCTGGGTCGATATGGTGACGGTTGCCGCGGATACTGGCGATGCTTCGTGTCGTCTGCGCGCCGTGCGTCTGGTCCCGCAAACAATAAGCTCAAAGGAGGGGTCGTGAAATGCATGACGTCCTGCGCGAGGAGTCTGCCCAGGCAACGGTCGAATACGCCATCGTCACGGTGGCGCTGTTATCGATCGTGCTGGCGATCGCGGGGCTTTGGCGCGCTGGCACCGATGGGCGCTTGGCGGCGCTGGTTGAGCGGGCGGCATCCCATGGCGTTGCCTCGACATCGGTTATCGACGCCGCTGCGGGCGCTAAGGACATCGCGTTGTATTGATATCGCGCGTGAGGACCGGGCGCAGTCAACGGTCGAGGCCGCTTTTTTGCTGCCGACGTTTCTGACGCTCATCCTTTTCGCACTGCAACCGGTGTGCCTGCTCTATACGCGCGCGGTCATGGAGTCTGCCGCCGCCGAGACCGCGCGGCTCATGACCACGACGACGGCGGAGGACGACGATCTTAAGGAGTTCACCCGCCGCCGGCTTGCCGCAGTACCCAACGTTTCGATTTTTCATGCCGGCGGGCCATTGTCGTGGGATATCGAGCTTGGCCGGGCCGGTGCGGGTGGCGTCTCGTCCGTGTCCGTTTCCGGCGAGGTCAAACCGTTGCCTGTGATCGGTGCGTTTGCGCAGGCTATGGGTGGTGTAGGCGAGGGCGGCTACGTTGAGCTCAAGGTCGATGTCTCGTATCAATCGCGTCCCGAATGGCTGGAGGGAGATTATGATTCGTGGATTGCTACATGGGATTAAGCGTTTCTGGTCTAGACGCGTTTTGACGCGCCGTCCGAGCTGCCATCACAAGCGAGGCGGCTTTATGGGCCGCGCCGGTGTTGATCTGTTTATCGAAGACGGCGCCTATACCACGCTTTCTTCTGCCGTGGTCATCCTAGTGGTGCTCACGTTGTTGTTTTCGTCGACGGCGGCGATATGGAGCATGTCGCGTGCCGGGGATACCCAGGTGGCGGCCGATAGCGGCGCGCTGGCGGGTGCCAACGTAGTGTCGTCCTATCACACGGCTGCCACGGTGGTTGATGCGAGCATCTTGAGTCTGGGGCTGGCGGGGTTTGCCACGATCGGGACGGGCCTGGTCGCCATCCTCATCCCGGGTGCCGAACCAGTTGCCGGCAATATGGTCGACACCGGGATTGAGATCATTAAAACGCGCAACAAGTTTGCCAAAAGCGCATCGGAAGGCTTACAGAAAATCGAGACGGCTCTGCCGTATCTGATCGCCGCGCGTGCCACGCAGGCGGTGTCGGCGCAGGATACCGATAGTGTGACCTATACCGGTACGGCGCTTGCCGTGCCCAGGACATCCGAGTCTGACTTTGCTGCGCTCAAAGGATCAGAGATCTCGACCGATACCATTAAAGACGCATCAGATGATTTAGAGTGTGCGGCCGAGGAGCTGCGGAAGGCTTCTGAGGACACGGCGAAGGCTAAAGAGCGTGCTTGGCTGGCGGATTGTGGTGGGTCTGACAAGGGCTCGGTCGGCAGCTGTTCTTGCATGTGGGAGCGTGCGAAAAGCCTAACGGATCTCTCCGGTGTTCAAAATCCGCATTACTCATCGAGCGTTACGTGGGAGCCCCAAGTTGCCCTTGATCGCGCGAAGGACTACTACCATTGGCGTCTGACAAATGAGAAGCCCCACGGCTCGAGTGTCGAGATGAAGGCAGAGTCTGCGGCGCGTAAGGCGTTTTATACCTATGCGAGCGCGGAGGTCGATCGGGCGCATATAACCGAGAACGGAGACAGGGTTTCCTCCTATATTCCGCTGCTGCCGCGCAGCTCTGATGAGGTTCGGGCGACGGAACTCTATACCGATGCGGTGTGGCCGACGAGCGTGAACGATGACAAGGCGTATCTGCATTACGGGACGACCTGCCCTAACTATAAGAAAGGGACGCCGAGTGGATTTGCTTCGGTTGCCGATTACGATGGACAGGATAAATGCAGCAAATGCCATTTTGGCGTTTTGTCGCTTGGTGCTGTTGCGGCGCCTTCAACCTCTATCGAAAACGGCTTCGAGTATCACTTTGACAAGTTTAAAGACGCCCTGGAGGACTACGTCGACTGTCGCAACAAGGAGCTCGAGCACGAGCGTCAGACCGAGGACGAAGCCGACCGTACGGGCAATGCGTTTGACCAGGCCATTAAAGCGCTTTCGGGCGAGCGTCCGCGTATCGCTCCGCCCGGTCGCAACGGCGTGGTTGCCTTTGCGGTTTCGGGTGCCATCTCGAGCCCCGATGAGCTCAACTCTTCGTTTAACACGGCAGTCAGGCTTGGCGATCGCGGTGCCATCTCTGCCGCGGTGCTGGCGCCCGATGAGGCGACGGCGCAAAACAACGTGCTTTCGCGATTTTTCTCGACATTGAAGGAACGCTCGGGTGGCGTTGCCGGCGTACTTGATGACGTCATGGATGTTTGGGGACGGCTGCTTGTGGGATACGGAGACATCCAAGGTTCGGCCGACGAACTTATGGACGAGATGATTAAAGGCCTAGGAGGGGACAGCGGCGCGTTGGGCTCCATTGCATCGTGGCTCGGCGATACCGTTTCGGCGTCCGTGGCGGCGCTGGGTTTGGAACCGTGTGACTTGCGCCTGCGAAAGCCGGTGCTGACCGATTCCGCCAACGTCATTAAGAGTCCGGGGTCTGACATTGCCGGTCTCTCTCAAGCGCAAGACAAGCTGCGAAGTATTCCGTTGGGCGTGACCGATCCCAAGGCGCTTTGCGAGGTGTTGGAATATCAAGTCGAACGCACCATCAGCGGTACGGTGTTCACGCTTGCGGAGATTCCTCTGCCCGGCGGCGGCTCCATCCCACTCACCGTCGATGTCGCCACGCTGGTTGGCGCTCTGGGCGGTGGGTCGTGATGAGTGTCCGCATGCGTCTGCGCGAGGAGTGCGCCCAAGCGACGGTGGAGATGGCAGTGGTTACGCCCGTTTTGCTGGTGCTGGCACTCATCGTGTACAACGTCATGATCTTTGCCAGCGCTGTCGCGCGCTTCGACCGCGTGGTGCCCGACATAGTGTTGGCGCACGCCGTGGCGTCGGAGGGGGAGGGCGACGAAAGCTCTGCCGATGCCTCGGCGACGGTTCAGACACAAATTCTGAATGCCATGGAAGGCTATGACTTGCAGATCGAAGTGTCGAGCGAGCAAGGCGCGGAGGCATCGGATGGTGGCCTGCTCTCCCTATCCGGTACGTTTAGGACCTACACCTGCACCATGCACTATGAGCCGTGGCCGACTTCTCTCAGCATCGCTGGTGTTCCGCTGGGGGCGCCGACAACGTTGTCGCACGAGCGCGCGGTGACGGTCGATCCATGGCGTCCGGGGGTGGTCATGTGACCGCGGTCTCGTTCTACATCGCCTACGCGCGGGCACTCAACAGGCTGGGTTGGACGCCGGCCGAGTTTGCGGTGGCGGAGTCGTTTGCCGTGCGCCTGCGCGGCATGCTGGGACGGCGTCCGGTTGCCGCTAACGGCCTGCCGCTCGTCATGGCGTTTCCACGCTGCTCTTCGGTCCATACGTGTTTTATGGCCTATCCCATCGACATCGCCTTCATCGATCGCGACGGCAATATCCTCGCGCGCTACGAAAACGTACGTCCCTGGCGTATGTGCTCCTGCCCCGGCGCCTGGGCCGCACTAGAGCGCCCTTCAATCATTGTTTTGACCCCTGCTCTCCAACGCGTGCCGGCTTAAGAATTGGCGACAGCGGACTTTCGTCATACGAAATTGGGTAAGATGGAGGAGAAGATGCATGGATGTTGAGATCCATCCCAACTCTAAAAAGCACCTGACGGAAGGGGCCGATGATGGGCAAGACGTATACGGCCGCTAATGGTCAGGTTGTAACGGATGAAATGATTGACGCGTGGTGCGAGTCGTACGAGCGCGGAGAGTTTCCGGATGGCGAACACACCGTTGGTGGGATCGTGCATGGACGGCCCCCACTCTCAGGTGAGGGGACGGCAACGCTGTCGGTCAAGATTCCTCTGGGAATGAAGGAGGCCATTCGTCGACGGGCGGCTGCCGAGGGGATGACGCCAAGTGAGTTTGCCCGTGCGGCTCTGAGCGAAAAACTTCTTGCTGCCGGCTGATGCCTCTGACGTGCCGATTTAAAGAACCGAGGCTGTGCTCAAAAACTTTTTTGAAATTCTCGGTTGACCGGAACGCGTCCTTGGTTATACTAATCAAGCCTTGAAACAAGGCACACCTCAAATGGCTGGGTAGCTCAGTTGGTAGAGCAGAGGACTGAAAATCCTCGTGTCAGGGGTTCGATTCCCTTCCCCGCCACCTTGAATTGACTAGGACCTCTGCAAAGGGGTCCTTTTCTTTTATGCAGCCCCCACATGGAATCGAACCCCGTGAGGGCGCGGAGCTGAGTAAACGCGTAAGCGTTTGCCAGCGCAGCTCGCAAGGCGCGTAAGCGCCGCAGCGGTCCGTCCGCGCAGCGCGCGGACGCGATTCCCTTCCCCGCCACCTTGAATTGACTAGGACCTCTGCAAAGGGGTCCTTTTCTTTTATGTAGGGTTCTGCGGAAACTGCGTCCCAGAATAAGGGCTCAGAACGGGACACACTTTCCACTTCGGGCCTGTCTGGGAAAGCGCGACCCGGAATGACGCGAAATTGCGGGTCGCGCTTTCCGGTTGGGCCTGCTAACGGAGAATGCGCCCCATTATTGAGCGATAGAACGGGACACACTTTCCGGTGCCTGCCTCTGGCGCGCGTACACACCTCATCGCACCATCCCGAGCCCGCCTGTTCCCAGACATTCCTCCCACTTTCGCGTCACTTTACAGACCGTTCGGTCGCCTATCCGCACACGCGGGTATACTCAAAACGATACTTATCCTATGCAATACGATGCGGGTTCGACCTGCATGATCCGAAGGGGGCAGTGATGGAGAGGATACTCGGCGTTAATCTCTCTGGCTGGTTTATTCCCGAGCCTTGGGTGACCCCGTCGCTGTACGCGGCGACCGGTGCATCCAACGCGGCCGAGCTACAGGAGGCCATGGGTACCGCCGCCTATAACGAGCGCATGCGCCGCCATTACGAGACGTTTGTGAGCGAGGACGATTTTCGCCGCATGGCGCAGATCGGTCTCAATGCCGTGCGTCTGCCGGTGCCCTGGTATGCCTTTGGTTCGCAGGAGTCCGATGCGTCCTACATCTCGGTTGTCGACTACATTGACCGTGCAATTGAGTGGGCTGCCAAGTACGACATCCGCGTGCTGCTCGATCTGGCAACCGTGCCCGGTGGCCAGGGCGATTCCAACGATTCGCCCACCACGCCGGAGGCTGTCGCCGAGTGGCATTCGTCCACCAACGGCCGTCATGTCGCACTCGACGTGCTCGAGCGCTTGGCCGATCGCTATGGCGAGGCCGAGAGCCTGCTGGGCATTGAGCTGCTGGACACGCCGCAGATGAGCGTTCGCAAGAGCCTCTTCACCATGACGGATGGCATTCCGGCCCACTACCTGCGCAATTTCTATCGCGATGCCTATGAGCTCGTCCGTTCGTATATGCCCGAGGATAAGATCGTCGTCTTCTCGTCGTCGGGGCATCCCGGCGAGTGGAAGCATTTTATGCGCGGCGCCAAGTACAAGAACGTCTACATGGACCTTCACCTGTACCATTACCGCGACGAGCATGCGCTCGACATCACGAGCCCCCGCGGGCTGACGACGGCGATTTCGCGTAACAAGCGCGAGCTCAAAGAGGCGATTTCGACGGGGTTCCCCGTGCTGGTGGGCGAATGGTCGGGTGCGGCAATCTTTGCCAACTCGTCGGTTACGCCCGAGGGCCGCAATGCCTACGAGCGCGTGTTTATCGCCAACCAGTTGGCTTCGTTTGCACCGGCTGCCGGTTGGTTCTTCCAAACGTGGAAGACCGAGAAGCGCATTGCGGCGTGGGACGCCCGCGCGGCGCTCGGTACGCTCGAGCGCGGCATGATTGAATAGGTTGATATGACGCAGAACAGCGCCCATACGGGCAAACTCTATGTGGTCGGAACGCCCATCGGTAACTTGGGCGACCTGTCCCCGCGCGTTGGCGAGGCGTTTGCCGCCGCCGATGCCATTTGCTGCGAAGACACGCGTGTGACGTCAAAGCTGCTGATGCACCTGGGCATTTCCAAGCCGCTTGTCCGTTGCGACGAGAATGTGATCGCCAGCCGCGCCGCCGGCCTGGTCGACCGTCTGCTGGCGGGGGAGACCCTCGCCTTTGCCTCGGACGCCGGCATGCCGAGTGTGTCCGATCCCGGCCAGGCGCTGGTCGAGGCGGCGCGTGAGGCCGATGTGCCCGTCGAAGTTATTCCCGGGCCCTCTGCTTGCGTCACGGCGCTCGTTTCGTCCGGTATTCCTTGCGAGCATTTTTTCTTCGAGGGCTTTTTGGGCCGAAAGCACGGCGACCGCGTGCGCCGTTTGCAGCGCCTTGCCGTGGTGCCCGGCGCGCTCATCTTCTACGAGTCTCCACATCGCATCGTGGCGACGCTCGAGGCCGTGACGGAGGTCTTTCCCCAGCGCGAGGTTGCTGTCTGCCGCGAGCTTACCAAGCTGCATGAGGAGGTCCTGCGCGGCACCGCCGCCCAGCTTGCCGAGGAGCTGCGTGCTCGTGGCGAGGTAAAGGGCGAGATTGCGCTGGTCATCGCGCCGCCGAGCGAGGATGAGGAGGCCGGTATCGTGCCGGTTGGCGCCGCGGCAGCGGATCCCGACGAGGCCCTGTGCGAGGATATTCGCGCCGCGCTCGAGGAGGGGGAGCCCGCGTCTGCGGTGGCCAAGCGCCTGTCTCAGAAGTATTCGCGCCGTAAGCGCGATGTCTATGCCATGGTGCTCGATATGCAATAGATGGAGGATATCCAGCCCTTGCGCTAGAATCATCCCCTGTATGCAACGTTTTTCTGGAGGACAAACCCCATGGATCAAAGCAAGCCTTCGTTCTTTATCACGACGCCCATCTACTACGTCAACGCCGATCCGCACCTGGGTACGGCTTATTCCACCATCATCGCCGATGTTCAGGCTCGTTATCGCCGCTCTGCCGGCTACAACGTCAAGTTCCTGACCGGCATGGACGAGCATGGCGAGAAGGTCGCCGAGGCCGCAGCCAAGCACAACATGACGCCGCAGGAGTGGACCGACAGCCAAGCCCCGCACTTCAAGGAGCTGTGGAGCAAGCTCGAGATCTCCAACGACGACTTCATTCGCACCACCGAGCCGCGCCAGCATCATGCCGTGCAGTACCTGTGGGAGCGCATGAAGGAGTCCGGCTACCTGTATAAGGGCAGCTACGACGGTTGGTATTGCGTGCCTGACGAGACCTACTTCACCGATACGCAGGTCCAGAAGGGTGACGAGGAGTACGGCAGCGTCGGTCAGCACCTGTGCCCCGATTGTCACCGTCCGCTTGAGCGCGTGCAGGAGGAGTCTTATTTCTTTAAGCTTTCCGCCTTCCAGGACAAGCTGCTCAAGCTCTATGACGAGCACCCCGACTTTGTCGAGCCTGCGTTCCGCATGAACGAGGTGCGCAGCTTTGTCGAGGGCGGCCTCAACGATCTTTCCGTGAGCCGCACGAGCTTTGACTGGGGCATTCAGGTTCCGTTTGACGAGGGCCACGTGACCTACGTGTGGTTCGACGCCCTGCTCAACTATATGACGGCTGTCGGCTACGGCGTCGACACCGACGAGGCCCGTGCCGAGCTGGCCTATCGCTGGCCCGCGCAGTTCCACATCGTGGGTAAGGACATCATCCGCTTCCACTGCGTCATTTGGCCCGCCATGCTCATGGCCATCGGCGAGGCCCTGCCCGAGCATGTTTTTGCCCACGGCTTCCTGACCGTGCGCAACGCTGAGACCGGCAAGGCCGAGAAGATGTCCAAGAGCCGCGGCAACGCCATCGCTCCGCAGGACGTCATCGACATGCTGGGTGTCGAGGGCTATCGCTATTACTTCATGACCGACGTGGTGCCCGGCACCGACGGCGCCATCAGCTTCGATCGCATGGAGCAGGTCTACAACGCCGACCTGGCCAACAGCTGGGGCAACCTTATCTCGCGTTCGCTCAACATGAGCGGCAAGTACTTTGACGGCTGCGCGCCCGCCAAGCCCGCATTGTTCGATGCGTTCGACAATCCGCTGGCAAAGATTGCCGATGGCCTGGTCGAGCGCTATATGGCCAAGATGGACGTGCTCGATTACGGTGGAGCCAAGGACGAGGTCATGGAGCTCATCCACGCCGCCAACCATTACATCGAGGACTCCGAGCCCTGGGCGCTTGCCAAGGACGAGGCTAAGGCTGATGAGCTCGCGTTTGTGATCTACAACCTGCTCGAGGCCATCCGCATTGCCGCTCACCTGCTGATGCCGCTCATGCCCCAGACTTCTGCCGAGGCCCTGCGCCGTCTGTCCTGCGAGGACGAGGCCGCAAGCGACGACCTCAAGGGCATTTGCGCTTGGGGCCTGCTTGCCGGTGGTCAGCCCGTCGAGAAGGGCGATCCGCTGTTCCCGCGTCTGGCGTAGAGACCGCGCGGGCGCCATATCGGCAATTTGCTGTTTAGATGTAAGGGCATGGCCGCCACGGTCCATGCCCTTTTGTTTCAAGACGCCGCCATCATGCTAAGGAGGCAACCATGACAACTTCGCCTTTGGCAAACCCCACGGCCACCAGGGAGCTGCTAGAGGAGTTTGGCCTTGCGACCAAGCATCGCCTGGGCCAGAACTTTCTAATCGACAATCATGTGATCGAGCGTATCTGCGAGCTTGCCGAGCTTGCAGGTGACGAGCGCGTACTCGAGGTGGGTCCGGGTTGTGGAACGTTGACACTTGCGTTACTGCAGGAAGCGGCGTGCGTTACGTCCATTGAGGCCGATCCCGAGCTTGAGCCGGTGCTCGATGCCCACGCCGCCGACTATGCCAACTTCCGCTTTATCATGGGCGATGCGCTCAAGGTGACGCCGGAGCAGATTGAGCAGGCCGCCGGTGGTGAACCCACGGTGTTTGTCGCGAATCTGCCCTATAACGTGGCGGCGACGATCATTCTTCAGTTCTTCCAGACGATGCCCGCGCTTAAGCGCGCTGTCGTCATGGTGCAAAAGGAGGTTGCCGATCGCATTGCCGCAGTGCCGGGCAACAAGACCTATGGCGGCTATACGGCAAAGCTCGGCCTGTATGCGCAGGTGACGGGTCGCTTTGAGGTGCCGCCGCGTTGCTTTATGCCGGCGCCGCACGTGGACTCGGCCGTCGTGCGTATCGACCGTGTTGACGGTGTGGTGCCCGAAGAACTCGATCGCGAATTTGTGGCCCGCGTGATTGACGCTGCATTTGCTCAGCGTCGCAAGACCATCCGCAATTCCATGAGCGCCAACGGTTTTGCCAAGGACGTGCTCGATGCCGCCTTTGAGGCTTGCGGTATCGCACCCACCACGCGCGCCGAGACGCTTGATGTTGCCGACTTTGTCCGTCTGGCCCAGGAGCTAATCCATGATGCCTAATGCCGAACGCGTGACGTTTACCAAGAAAAAGAAGACGGTTGCTTGTCCCGTGCCCTTGGCACCGCTTGCTGACACGCATGCGCATCTGCTTCCGTTTTGGGGCAAAGAAGTGCCCGAGACACTCGTGCGCGCCAAAGCCGCGGGCATCGACCTGTTGGTGACGGTCTTCGATCCCATTGCCGATAAGCGCAGCGTGACGGACTATAGCGACTGGCTGACGCGCGAGATTCTGCCGATGCAGGATATCCCGCAGATCAAGTATCTTGCCGGCGTGCATCCGTATGGCGCGCCGGACTATACCGACGACGTTCACGCACAGGTCGTTGCCGCACTCGATGACCCCTTATGCGCCGGTATTGGCGAAATCGGCCTGGACTACCACATGGACTATGATGACGATATCGCGCCGGCACCTCATAACGTGCAGATTGACTGCATGGCGCGCCAGCTCGAGCTTGCCGCGTGCCGTAACGTGCCGGTGGAGTTGCACCTGCGGCACGAGGACTCGGATGGGGAGCGCACCTCGCATATGGATGCGTACAACGTGCTTCGTGAGGTGGGCGTGCCCCAGGCCGGTTGTGTGCTGCACTGCTTTGGCGAGGACCGCGCCACGATGGAGCGCTTTGTGAAGCTGGGCTGCTATATCGCCTATGGTGGTGCGGCCACCTTTAAGCGCAACGACGACGTGCGCGAGGCATTTGCGGCGACCCCGCTCGACCGCATTTTGTTCGAGACGGATTGCCCGTATATGGCTCCGGAGCCCATCCGCGGTCTTGAATGCGAGCCCGCAATGATCTCCATTACGGCAAACGCGCTGGTTAACGACCGTGTCGATCGCACTGGTGAGGACGCCGAAACAATCGCGCAAGCCGCTTGGGAAAATGCCTGCAAACTTTTTCAAAAATAGTTCTTGCGTTCGCGATGGCGCTCCGTTATTCTAATTCCTGCACGCGGGCGTGGCGGAATTGGCAGACGCGTACGGTTCAGGTCCGTATGGGGGCAACCCCATGAAGGTTCAAGTCCTTTCGCCCGCACCATTGATTGAAAGAGCTCCCAGCAATGGGGGCTTTTTTGTTATGTGCCCATCGCAGGGACTTGAACCTGTGAAGGAGCGAGCGTCAAGAAAACGCGGAGCGTTTTTAGCGAGCTGGCGAGTCCGCCGGCAGGCGGGCGAAGCCGGTGCGGATCCGCGCAGCGGATAGGCGGACGTCCTTTCGCCCGCACCATGGATTGAAAGAGCTCCCAGCAATGGGAGCTCTTTTTGTTGTGCACGATCTCCTTGGACGGGTATCCTAGTACCAACGTGTGCCTATCAGAGGAGAGACCATGCTGTTTTCCGGTATCATCGCCGCCCTTACCAGCCTTTTGATTCCCATCATCATCCTGTTGCTGCTGCTCCCCAACGCCTGTTATGTCGTTGAACAGCAGCACGCCGTAATCATCGAGCGCTTGGGTAAGTTCAACCGTATCGTCAACGCGGGCTTCCACGTGAAGGTGCCCGTGATCGACCGCAAGGCCGCCACGGTGAGCCTGCGCACCATGAAAAACGGTTTTGGCATCGACGTTAAGACCCAGGACAACGTGACCATCGGTCTTGAGGTCTCCGCTCAGTACCACGTGAGCTACGACATGGGCGCCGGCCCGGCAGATTCGGGCATCTACAAGAGCTACTACATGCTGCAGGAGCCCGTCGACCAGATGCGCGACTTCATCACCGACGCCCTGCGCTCCTCCATCCCCGTCTACACACTCGATGAGGTCTTTGCCAAGAAGGATGACATCGCCAAGGATGTCAACGCTACCGTTTCCGAGCAGATGGCCGCCTACGGCTTCACCCTCGTGTCGACGCTCATCACCAAAATCGCACTGCCGACCGAGGTTGAGAACTCCATGAACGACATCAACGCTGCCCAGCGCAAGCGCGCTGCCGCGCAGGAGCTCGCCGAGGCCGACCGCATCAAGCGCGTCACCGAGGCGACCGCCGAGGCCGAGGCTATGGAAAAGGCGGGCGAGGGCATCGCCAACCAGCGCAAGGCCATCGCGCTGGGTATCAAAGATTCGCTCGAGATCATCCAGGAGACGGGTGTCGGCAATGACGAGGCCAACCAACTGTTCATGTTTACGCAGTGGTCCGAGATGATGACGGAGTTCGCTCGCACGGGTAAAACCTCGACGGTCGTGCTGCCGAGCGACTTTTCGCAGTCGGCCTCGATGTTCGAGCAGATGCTGGCCGCCGGCAAAGTTCAAAACGATTCGAAGGAGTAGACGCGCGTGAAATACACCGTCGTTTGCGTCGGTAAGCTCAAGGAGCGCTTTTGGAAGGACGCGTGCGCTGAGTACACCAAGCGCCTAGGTGCCTATGCCAAGGTGGATATCCGCGAGGTGGCCGATATCGACCCGGCTAAGGCGGGCGGCGTGGATGCCGCGCGCGACAAGGAGGGGGCGGCGATTCTTGCCGCCTTGCCATCTCGAGCGCATGTGATCCTGCTGGCTATCGAGGGCAAGGAGCGCTCGAGCGAGGAGTTTTCGGCGAGGCTCGACGATCTTATGCTGCGAGGCAGCAGCGACATTGCCTTTGTAATCGGCGGTTCGGACGGCGTGAGCGATGACGTGCGCGCACGAGCCGACGAGATGCTCAGCTTTGGACGCATTACCTTGCCGCATAACCTGGCGCGTGTGGTGCTGCTGGAGCAGATTTACCGTGCCTGCAAGATCAGTCGTGGCGAGCCGTATCACAAATAGGTCGGCAATACGAAACAATGGCGTGGGACAATACCTTTCGTTTTGAGGAATGTGTCTGAAAGGACTATGCGATATGAAGATTGGATTTGTCGGTTTTGGCAATATGGCGAGCGCTATGGCCGATGGCTGGATCGCTGCCGGTGTAGCTGCGAGCGACATGTGCGCCTGCGCGGGTCGCTACGACGCACTGGTTGAGCGCTGCGAGGCGCGCGGCATGGTCGCCTGCCACGATGCCGCCGAGGTTGTCGCCGCATCCGATATCGTGGTCGCTGCGGTCAAACCGTACATGATCGAGAAGGTATTCGCCCCGCTCAAGGATGCTCTTGCCAAAAAGGTCGTTCTGTCGGTTGCCTGGACCTGGGACAGTGCCAAGTGGGAGCAGGTCCTGCCGGGCGTCGCGCATATCTCGACGGTGCCCAACACGCCGGTTTCGGTGGGCGAGGGCGTCATCGCCTGCGAGAAGGCTTCGACGCTTAACGACGAGCAGCGTGCTGTGGTGCTCGACCTGCTCGGTAAGCTTGGCGCTGTCGTCGAGCTCGACACAAGCCTGCTGTTTGTGGGCGGCACGGTGGGTGGTTGCGCTCCGGCGTTTGTCGCCATGGCAATCGAGGCCCTGGGCGATGCGGCGGTCAAGCACGGTATCCCGCGTGCGGATGCTTATCGCATTGTGAGCCAGATGGTGCTGGGTACGGCAAAGCTGCAGCTTGCAACTGGCCAGCATCCTGCGGCGATGAAGGATGCCGTATGCTCGCCCGGTGGTGCCACCATCAAGGGCGTCGTTGCGCTCGAGGACGCCGGCATGCGCAGCGCCCTGGTCAAGGCAATCGACGCAACCCTCCAGTAAAACCGACCAAAAAAGGGACAGGTTTATGTTGGCAGGTTTTTCCTGCGGTTTTGTCCTTTTAGCGAAAAGTGCCCCGCAACTGGCTCAATTCCAGTTGCGAGGCACTTGCGTTTGCCCAGATAAAACCGACCAAAATAAACCTGTCCCTTTTTGGCAGGTTAGTCCCAGAAGCTGTCTTCTTCGTCCTCGGACTTGGGGCCGCGGTCGACATACATCTTATGGGTGCGCTTCTCCATTACAAAGGCAATAATCGCAAACAGCAGGATGCCGCCGGCGAAAAGGATGGCAAAACCGGTGCGGGTGCCAAACAAAAAGGAAAAAACTGCGTCCATTGGGTGCCTTCTTGCGTAGTTGAGTTGGGTCGTAAACGCTCATAAGTATATACTTGCCCATACATGTACAAGGTTGCAACCTAAATGGAATGTATATCGCCGGAGGATCTAATGCTTGATATCAAGTTTGTTCGCGAGAACCCCGATGCCATCGATGTCGCCATGGCTAACCGCCAGACGTCTTGGGATCGCGAGAAGTTCTTTGAGCTCGACGACGAGCGTCGTGCCGTCATCACCGAGGTCGAGGAACTTCAAGCCACGCGCAATGCCGAGTCCAAGAAGATCGGCGCCCTGATGAAGGAGGGCAAGAAGGACGAGGCCGAGGCCGCCAAAGAGGCCGTGCGCGCCGTCAACGAGAAAATTGACGGTCTGGCCGAGCGCCGCACCGCCCTCGAGCAGGAGCAGTACGACTTCATGGCTCACCTGCCCAACATTCCTTGCGAGGCCACGCCGTACGGCAAGGACGAGGACGAGAACATCGAACGCCGTCGTTGGGGCACCCCGCGCGAGTTCGACTTCGACTTTAAGCCGCACTGGGATCTGGGCACCGACCTCGACATTCTTGACTTCGAGCGCGGCAACAAGCTCTCCGGCAGCCGCTTCACCGTTCTCGGTGGCGCCGGCGCCCGTCTTGAGCGCGCCCTCATCAACTTCTTCCTCGATACGCACACCAGCCGTGGTTTTAAGGAGTGGTGGCCGCCCATCGTCGTCAAGCGTCAGACCATGTTCGGCACGGGCCAGCTGCCCAAGTTCGAGGACGACGCCTATCACGTCTCGGGCGACAACTTCCTGATCCCCACCGCCGAGGTCGTGCTCACCAACCTGCACGCCGGTGAGGTCCTCGACGCCGATACCCTGCCGCGCCGCTACACCGCCTTCACCCCCTGCTTCCGCGAGGAGGCCGGCTCCGCTGGTCGCGATACCCGCGGCATCATTCGCCAGCACGAGTTCGACAAGGTCGAGATGGTCAAGTTTGCCAAGCCGGAGGAGTCCGACAAGGAGCTCGAGAGCATGACCGCCGAGGCCGAGTTCCTGCTGCAGCAGCTGGGTCTTCCGTATCGCGTGATTAGCCTGTGCACCGGCGACCTGGGCTTCTCTGCCCGTCAGACCTACGACGTCGAGGTCTGGCTGCCGAGCTACAACGCCTACAAGGAGATCAGCTCCTGCTCCAACTGCGGTGACTTCCAGGCCCGTCGCGCCAACATCAAGTATCGCGACCCCGAGAACTTCAAGGGTTCGCGCTATCTGCACACCCTCAACGGTTCCGGTCTGCCGGCTGGCCGTACCATGGCAGCCATTCTGGAGAACTACCAGAACGCTGACGGCACCATCACGATCCCCGAGGTTCTGCGTCCCTACATGGGCGGCCTCGAGAAGATCGAGCCGGTCGCGTAGATTGGCTGCATAAGCGATTTGCTAGGGCACTCCTTTTTGGGGTGCCCTTTTTGTGTGCGGCCATACCATGCTGTGCGGACAGCTCAATAGAAAACACACGAACAACTGTTCTGTATACAGCCATCTACCTGCTATGCTTTTGCTAAATAAGAGCGAGAGAAAGGGGACGCGATGGAGCTGTTTGATGATCGGGTGGTTTTGTTTGAGAGCGACGAGGGCGGGGAGTACCTGCTTGTGACGTGTGAGCCGTCTGGCATGGGTGGCCTGGTGGTTCGACAGACGAGCGAGGGGCCGTTGACGCAATGGTGCTACGAGGAGTCGCCTCATGTGGTTGAGACGTTTGTGGCGCACGAGGGGCTTGTGGCCCTAGAGCATTTCTATGGGGTCCAGACATCTAATCAGGTTGCTCGCATGTTGAGCATCTCGTTTGCCGATTATGATTGTGCCCAGCGGGTGAGATCGCTCCTGAGGGAACTTGATGCTAAGTTTGACGTGATCGAAAAGCCAATCGATCGTACGGGGAATGGCGGTATATGCGGAGCAGCATGACAAGACTGCGTTCCACAAAAAAGTTTGAAATTGTGCTTGACTCCAATAAGCTAAAGTGGTTTTATATGTCTTGCGCTGCGGCGTTACCTCAGCTGGATAGAGGGTCTGACTACGAATCAGAACGTCATAGGTTCGAATCCTATACGCCGCACCAATTGAAATTGAAAGCCTCCGGCAACGGGGGCTTTTCTTTTATGCCGCCACCGCATGGATTCGAACCTCGGTCGAGGCGCGAGCGTCAAGAAAACGCGGAGCGTTTTTAGCGAGCGGGCGAGTCCGCCGGCAGGCGGGCGAAGCCGGTGCGGATCCGCGCAGCGGATGCGCGGAATCCTATACGCCGCACCAACCGAAATTGAAAGCCTCCGGCAACGGGGGCTTTTCTTTTAGGTGGACGCCGCATGGATTCGAACCTCGGTCGAGGCACGAACAACTTAATTATCACTCCATAAAATTTTTTCTAATTGTCGCTTGACCCATCGGGGGCTCGCGTGCATAATAATCCGTGCGTTGCGGCGTTACCTCAGCTGGATAGAGGGTCTGACTACGAATCAGAACGTCATAGGTTCGAATCCTATACGCCGCACCAACTGAACTTTAAAGCCTCCGGTAACGGAGGCTTTTCTTATATGTCGACATACTTGAGGAGTTGCTTTCGCCGTGTTTGAAAGTATCGAGTCGATCGACTGCATCAAATGAGTAAAAATCAAATTCGATAACTTTTTTTGAAAAAATGCTTGACCATTATTCAGTCCCTGTGCATAATAATCAACAAGTCGCGGCGTTACCTCAGCTGGATAGAGGGTCTGACTACGAATCAGAACGTCATAGGTTCGAATCCTATACGCCGCACCATTTGAGATTAAAGCTCCCGGCAACGGGGGCTTTTCTTTTACGTAAACACCGCATGGATTCGAACCTCGGTCGAGGCGCGGGCGTAAAGAAAACGCGGAGCGTTTTTAGCCCGCGGGCGAGCACGCCGGCAGGCGGGCGAAGCCGGTGCGGATCCGCGCAGCGGATGCGCGGAATCCTATACGCCGCACCAACCGAAATTGAAAGCCTCCGGCAACGGGGGCTTTTCTTTTAGGTGGACGCCGCATGGATTCGAACCTCGGTCGAGGCACGAACAACTTAATTATCACTCCATAAAATTTTTTCTAATTGTCGCTTGACCCATCGGGGGCTCGCGTGCATAATAATCCGTGCGTTGCGGCGTTACCTCAGCTGGATAGAGGGTCTGACTACGAATCAGAACGTCATAGGTTCGAATCCTATACGCCGCACCAACTGAACTTTAAAGCCTCCGGTAACGGAGGCTTTTCTTATATGTCGACATACTTGAGGAGTTGCTTTCGCCGTGTTTGAAAGTATCGAGTCGATCGACTGCATCAAATGAGTAAAAATCAAATTCGATAACTTTTTTTGAAAAAATGCTTGACCATTATTCAGTCCCTGTGCATAATAATCAACAAGTCGCGGCGTTACCTCAGCTGGATAGAGGGTCTGACTACGAATCAGAACGTCATAGGTTCGAATCCTATACGCCGCACCAACTGAACTTTAAAGCCTCCGGTAACGGAGGCTTTTCTTATATGTCGACATACTTGAGGAGTTGCTTTCGCCGTGTTTGAAAGTATCGAGTCGATCGACTGCATCAAATGAGTAAAAATCAAATTCGATAACTTTTTTTGAAAAAATGCTTGACCATTATTCAGTCCCTGTGCATAATAATCAACAAGTCGCGGCGTTACCTCAGCTGGATAGAGGGTCTGACTACGAATCAGAACGTCATAGGTTCGAATCCTATACGCCGCACCATTTGAGATTAAAGCTCCCGGCAACGGGGGCTTTTCTTTTACGTAAACACCGCATGGATTCGAACCTCGGTCGAGGCGCGGGCGTAAAGAAAACGCGGAGCGTTTTTAGCCCGCGGGCGAGCACGCCGGCAGGCGGGGGGAGCCGGTGCGGATCCGCGCAGCGGATGCGCGGAATCCTATACGCCGCACCATTTGAGATTAAAGCTCCCGGCAACGGGGGCTTTTCTTTTGCGCCAGCTTGAGTGCTTTCGTCCAAAGGGACGATTTCCTGTCGACTCGTGTAAGATTCCGAGTAGATGTCGCGACTTATTCGCGACCACTCCTTCTTCAAGCGACCGATCAGGGTGATATTCCGTGGCAGAGCGTCCGACATACAAGCTCAGGTTTCTCGATCCCAAGAAGCGCTTTCCGGCGATGCCCGAGCAGCCTGCGGGACGCTCATATGGCGTGGTCTGGAAACTCTTTGGCGAGGATCAGCATGAATCTTGTTATGTCGTCGAATTCGTTGGCAAAAGCCATGTGTCGCTTTTGGGCTACGTAAGCGTTTCGGGTGAGGTGTGCAAGGTGGACCGCCCCGTCAGCGAGGCTCCGCTGCCCAACGATCCCGACATGGAACTGGTCCTTGACGAGTCGGACTCCGGTATTGGTGAGATTATGGTGAGGGGAGCAAACGGCACGATGCGCGCGTGCGCGCGAACCGTCGGCTCTCCCGAAGGTCCCATGCGCGAACAGTCCGATCACGAGACATGGAATTCGACCCGCTCCCTTCCTTACGGTGAGTTCATGGCATCGATGTTCCTGCGCTACGTGATATTCGCTGACTCCGAAAATACCATTGCGAGCACGGCGGACGCCGACGGACTCGACGAGGGTATGCAAAACGTTGTCGACAAGATCAAGCTCGTAAAGTTGCCCGAGCCGGTCGAGGTGTTTTTGGGCTTTAACACGACACCGCTACCTGACGCTATCGAGACGCTGCTCTACCGCGTTGACCATGCCGAGAATCCGAGCGGTATCGAGCGCTATGCCGCCGCCCTTATGAGTGAAATTGACTTGCCTCGCTTGCGCACCATCGCCGCTAAGTCCGAGATGAGCCTGGCTCGCATCGATCGCTCAAAGCTTTTCTATCTCAATTTTGATCGCAGCCTGCTGGACCGGGACGAGATTGACATGCTGCTTGCCATCGAGTGCCGTCTTAACCGTCTCTCCGGCATCCTTGAGCACATCGGGGCCGGATTGGTCCCTGCGGCATCCTCGCCGAGCCTTGAGGGCTGCGCGCTCTTTGATGCGTGGCATATCGCCAAGACGACCAACGATGTTCCCCGACTGCTTGATACGGCCTCGAGCGATAACCCGTGGGGCAAACCGGGTACGGTGGCTTGCCAGCCGGGCGGTGAGTGGGATGTGCGTACCCGCTTCGCGCGTATTGTCGAGGCACTTAACGTGGTCACGCGGCTCGACTATACCTATCGGGCCAACGTTGCCGAAGGGATCATGCTCGTTCGGTTTGGGCAGTCTGTCGTTGATGCCATGCCGCAACGTGAATACGACGCTCAAGATGACGCCTGGCGCGAGTTGGACGAGGACGCGCGTGCGATCTGGGCCGCGGAGCACGATGCGCGCGTGGCACTCACGCTTGCGGCAGCGTGTTTTGCCGCGGGCACCTGCATCACGCGCTGCTATGTGCAGATTGCTGCTCCCGACAGTGAGCAGGGCGAGCGCGTTGTTGCAACGTATTTCTTTGGGCGCGCGGCCTATCTGGCCGATTGCGTGCCTGTCGCCAAGGATCTTGAGAGCATGGACATGGACGATATGCCGTGCAAGCGTGTGCTTGAGGCATATGAGTCAACCGCTCCGGAGACGATTGAACCTGCGGAGGTTCATGCTCGTCCGCGTGATGACCATCGCATGCTGCCGCCGGCGCTGCGCGATCTGCTGCTTGCCGATACGGCTGACGAGCTGGAGGTCATGGAAGAGGACGACGACCCATACGTGGCCCGTGTTGTTGAATTGCGCGAGCAGGCAAAAGTCGACCGTACAGGTGCTTTTGAAGGCTTTTCCCGTCTTGTTGAGGAGTTGGAGGCTAAGTGCGCCGTCGCCGAGCTTTTGGCGACAGGTCCGGTTCAAACGCAGTTTTGCGATAACCAGCTGGTGCGCATGGTGCTACCGGTGTTGGAAGAAGACCGCTCTGTGCGAATCCTTCGTGCGCCCGATGCGCTGTACTTTGCCCAGCACGAGATCTGCAGCTTTTACGCCGAGCAAGAGGACTTTGAACGAGCACTGCCCGAGGTGCGCCATCTTTACGATCTGGCGCGCTCGTCCATGCAGTCGCACTTTGCGCTCATCAACGTGCTTGCGCGTCTGGAGCGCTTTGACGAGATTATCGAGGTGGCGCGCCACGGCCTACGTATTGCCAGCGATCGTTCTGCAATCGGCTACCTGTTCTATCGCTTGGCGTTTGCCTATTGGAATTGCGATCAGCTCGACCTGGCGCTGGCTTGTTACCGTCTGGTGCCGCGCGGCGAGGAGTCGGGCAGCAGCGCGCTGGAAGAAATGCAGGGCCTTATGAACGAGATGGGCGTCAGCGGGCCTCCGACGTTCGAGGAAGCGGTCGAGACCATCCACAAGGCTGGACTAGAGCTGCCGCCAGTGTCCGCCGTGACGAATCAGCTGGCAGATGCCGCTGTGCAACTGGTCGACAACGGTTTCTTTTTCCTGGCGCGCGGTTGTATCTTCCAAATGTGGCGCACCATGGGCAACGACGAGCTCGGCTCCCTCAACCGCTCGCTGGGGTAGGCGAAGCTTTCAAGAAGGAAAGGCTGCTAGGCAATTAGAAAATTTCCTCTTGCTCATCCTTGGCTGTTTGGTTACTATAGAACGGCTGTTACGGAGAGCTGACCGAGAGGCCGAAGGTGCTCGCCTGCTAAGCGAGTATGCCCCAAAAGGGCATCTGGGGTTCGAATCCCCAGCTCTCCGCCAGTACGAATTTGAAGAAGGGTCCCATTTGGGGCCCTTTTTATTATCAAGAATGGCGGCTGGGGATTCGAACCCTCAAAAAAGGAGGCATCCTTTCGGACGCCTCCTTTCAGTGGACTTATTATTCTTGCGCCCTACACCTCGGGCGCCTTGGCGACGGTCTCGCTTTCTGCCGTGAGTGGGCGGTTGTCGATGCGACGGCCCAAGCGATCGAGCTTCACGAGCAGCCATTCAATGGGATTCGGCCCTGCGCCTTCCTCGTCGGCAACCAGGTCCATGACGGCGATCTTGGTGCCATCCTGCTTGAGCGTAACGCTGCCCACCTTGTCGCCCACATGCACCGTGCCCGAAAGATCGTCGTAGCTAACCTTTTCGGTCACCTCGCCGGCAAGGGAAAACACGGTCGCTTGCGCCGTAGGATCGGCGAGCGTGGCGTCGATCGTCTTATCCGTCCAGTCGGTTTGGCCAATGCGCGCCATAAGCGGGTTGCCGTTGGCGGTCTTTTCCTGCGTGTTGGCGATTGCGACCGTCACCTTGTGACCGTAGTACCAATTGGCAAGGGTTGCGGTATCGGTAAAGCGCTGGTCGGTGGTGGTGGAGTTCAAAACGACGGTGTAGATCTCGTCGCCATCGCGGTTGTAGGCACCCGTAAAGCAATAGCCTGCATCATCGGTGGTGCCGGTCTTGCCACCGATGTTGCCATCTTGGCCTAGCAAATAGTTATGCGTGTCCATGGAATGCGAATGGTCGGTGCCGTCGGCGCCCGTGACCTCGATCCAGGAATCCTCGCTCGCTACGACCTCGCGGATCGTGTCGTTTTTCATGGCCTCTTGCATCATCAGCGCTACGTCGTGTGCGGTTGAGTGCATATCGCCAGCCCACTCATCAAAGTCCAGACCATGCGGGTTTTCAAAAAGCGTGCCGGTGCAACCGAGCTTCTTAGCGCGCTCGTTCATGGCTTTCACAAATGTTGCCTCGGCGTCTTTGGTCTTAGGGTCGATCTTCTTGCCCACATATTCGGCGAGCACGATGGCGGCGTCGTTGCCCGAGGGAATCATCAGGCCGCGCAGTGCCTGCTCCACGGTGAGCTCGTCGCCTTCGAGTAGGCCGGCTGTTGAATTGCCCACGGTGGCTGCGGCGTTGCTCACCGTGACCTTCTCGTCCATCTTGCAATTCTCGACGGTTAGGATTGCGGTCATGACCTTGGTGATCGAGGCAATCTTGACCTGCTCATCGGCGCCGCGGGCATAGTAGACGGTGCCGTCTTTGCCCATGACGAGGGCATTGGTCGCATCGATATCGGGCAGGTTTTCGGCCGTGATGCCGCGCGCATCGGCGGTTTTGCCGCAAACATTGTCGGTCGTGAGCACTTGGGCGCCGGCGACGGTGGGCGCGCCAGCGGCAAGGGCGATAGCGCAGACAAAGCCGGCGGCAAGCTGGGCTGAGCGCTTTGCAAAAGAGGTGAGGGACTTCACGGATTTCGCTTTCGACGGGATGGTCTCTTCTGGAACTAGAGTATATCGTTTGCCGGCGTCGGCGATCATCGCGTGCGTGCGTGGCCCACATCCGCGCCCGAACGGGCACAAGGGTGCTTAAGGCCGACTTAATCACCCACGCTTGTTGTGTGTGGCGTGCGTCGCCTCGGGCATAATGGAGCGCGAGAGGAGCACGCATGAACGAGCGCATTTTGGTAGTTGATGACGAGAAGGCCATCGCCGACTTGGTTGGTATCTACCTTACAAAAGAGGGCTTTGATGTCCAGATTGCCTATAGCGGGGCCGATGCTGCCAAGGCAATCCTGGAGCAGGAGTTCGATCTGGCACTGTTGGATGTCATGCTGCCCGATATCGATGGCTTTGAGCTACTGCGTACGATCCGTTCCAGCCATACCTATCCCGTGATCATGCTGACGGCGCGCGATGCCCAGCAAGACAAGATCGAGGGCCTTTCGCTTGGCGCGGACGATTACGTGGTTAAGCCGTTCCGTCCGCTGGAGCTCATCGCGCGCGTGCATGCTCAGCTTCGTCGCTACACCAGCTACGGTAGCCGCGCGCAGGTGGCCGAGTCGCCGACCATCCAGCTCGACGGCCTGGAGATCAACCGCGATGCTCGTTCCGTAATGGTGGACGGTGCGCCGGTGCGCCTCACGCCCATCGAGTATTCCATCTTGCTGTATCTGGTCGAGCATCGCGGCAGTGTGGTGGCCGTGGAGGATCTGTTCCGCGCGGTGTGGAACGAGGATTTTATGCCCGGCTCCAACAATACGGTGATGGTGCACATTCGCCACCTGCGCGAAAAGATCGGTGACGACGCTCAAAAGCCGCGCTTTATCAAAAACGTCTGGGGCGTCGGCTACATAATCGAATAACGCCTTTAATGGTGGGGAAGTGGATATGACAAAAGACGATAGGCAGGCATTCGAGGTGCCCGATCGACTCTTTGAATACGTGAGGTCGGTCGTCGACAACCGCGCGCTTGCAACGGTGCTGCTCTTTTTGCTGAGCCTGCTGCTGATTGGCATCGATAACATCGCTGGAATCTTGGCGGTGCTGCTTGTCGGCTTTTTGCTGATCGATCGATTCGAAATCGTGCGCCGTTGCGTGGTGATTGGCGGTGCCGCGTGGGCCATGACGTTGGCGATTGGCGCCATGGCGCTCGGCGGCATCGAAGGGCCGGTGCTGTTCGATGCCGGCTTTGTATTCAACATGCTTGGCTTTGTGCTGGCGCTTGCCGTGTGCGTGCTGTTCTTTTGCGGCCGCGCCCTGTACTACCATGGCTACGAGCAGGGCGAGCAGCATGCCGATTGTGTGCTGGCCGCTCGTATTCAAGATCGCCTGATCGATCACCCCGACACCTGGGATAACATCGACGGCGACTTCTTGGAGGTCGAGGGCGCCCTTAACCGCGTGCGTGACCGTGAGCGCAAGGTGCAGCAAGCTCTGCGTGACGAGTCGCATCGCAAGGACGATTTGGTCACGTACTTGGCACATGACCTACGCACCCCGCTTGCCAGTGTGGTGGGCTATCTTTCGCTGCTGCAAGAGGCTCCTGAGCTGCCGGTTGAGCAGCGCACACGTTTTACGGGCGTGGCGCTCGACAAGGCGCACCGGCTCGATGCGCTCATCGAAGAGTTCTTCGATATCACGCGCTTTGACTTCCACGATATCGTGCTCACGCGCGGCTATGTTGATCTGGGGTTGCTGCTGGCTCAGGTGGCTGACGAGTTCTATCCCATCCTCAACGAGCAGCATAAGGAAGCCCAAGTTGATATTCGCGAGGACCTGACGGTGCTCGTGGATGGCGACAAGATGGCCCGCGTGTTCAACAACATCATGAAAAACGCCGTCGCCTATAGCTATGAGGGTTCGACTATCACGATTGAGGCCAGGCGCCAAGACGATGGCGGCGTGCGCGTGCGCTTTATCAATCAGGGCGATCCTATCCCTGCGGCTAAGCTCAAGGTGATCTTTGAGAAGTTCTATCGCCTGGATGCGGCGCGTGCGACCAATCGCGGTGGTGCCGGTTTGGGCCTTGCTATTGCCAAGGAGATCATCGCGGCACACGGCGGTACCGTTGCATGTGAATCGACGCCCGAACACACGATATTCACCATCGGGCTGCCCGCCGCATAGCCTGCGTGCCCTTACAAACACTTGACAATGTGCTCACGTGCGTATGAGCCGCGATTCCTACTATCGATACTGCTGAATTGATATCGATATGGAGGTGTGCGGTATGAAGGCTGCTGCGGCTGTGGAGCCCACGGAGCTTGAAGAACTCATGGAAGCGCAGGCCGAGGCCGCGCATGAGCGCGAGGTTGGGGATGCGACTCGCCCCACGGCAGAGGATCTTGCCGCCTCGCCGACGCGCATCGATGTCGAGGGCCTCGACCTGTTCTATGGCGACCACCATGCGCTCAAGGACGTGAATATCAAGATCCGCGACAAGCAGATCACCTCGTTCATCGGGCCTTCGGGCTGCGGAAAGTCCACGTTGCTGCGCTGCTTTAACCGCATGAACGACGGCATCAAGGATTGCCGCATCGAGGGCAAGATCGCGCTCGATGGTCAAGATATCCTGGGCGATTACGACATCTGCCGTTTGCGCCAGCGCGTGGGCATGGTGTTCCAGCGCCCCAACCCGTTTCCCATGAGCATCTACGACAACGTCGCCTACGGTCCGCGCGGTATGGGTGTGCGCGACCGTGTCATGCTCGATGAGCTGGTCGAGGACTCCCTTCGTCGCGCTGCGCTATGGGACGAGGTCAAGGACAAGCTCATGGAGTCGGGCCTGGGTCTTTCGGGTGGACAGCAGCAGCGCCTGTGCATCGCCCGCGCACTTGCCGTGCAGCCCGACATTCTGCTGATGGACGAGCCGACCTCGGCACTCGACCCTGTGTCGACGTTGGTGGTGGAGCAGCTGGCCTGCGAGCTCAAGGAGACCTGCACGCTGGTGGTCGTGACGCACAACATGCAGCAGGCCGCGCGTATTTCCGATTCGGTTGCGTTCTTTTTGCTGGGTGAGCTGGTGGAGCACGCGCCCACCGCGCAACTCTTCAAGAATCCGTCCGATCCGCGCACCGCGGATTATTTGACGGGGCGTTTTGGCTGACGCTGTCTTTTGCAGGTGCCTTTAGGGTTAAGATGCGGTCATATCGGCCGCAAAGGGGTTCAACATGATCTATTACGTCGAGGACGATGACAACATCAGGGATTTGACAGTCTACGCGCTGCGCAAGCAGGGAATCGAGGCCGAGGGCTTTTCGTGCGATGGCGAGTTTAAAGCTGCCGTGGCGCGACGGGTGCCCGATGCTGTGCTGCTCGATATCATGCTGCCCGACACCGATGGCTTGGCGATTATGCGTCGCCTGCGTGCCGATCGCCTGACGGCGACGGTGCCCATCATGATGCTTACCGCCAAGGACACCGAACTCGACAAGGTGATGGCGCTCGATGGCGGTGCCGACGATTACCTGACTAAGCCGTTTTCGCTCATGGAGCTTGCGAGCCGTTGCCGCGCACTGCTGCGTCGCGGCGGCATGGTCAAGCAGGCGAGCGATGTGCTCAGCGTGGGCGATATCGTACTTTCGCCCAGCCACCGCGAAGTGACTGTTGCCGGTGAACCGCTCAAGCTCACGCTGCGCGAATTCGACCTGCTCGAGTACCTCATGCGCAAACCTGGCGTGGTCTTTACCCGCGAGTCGCTGCTGCAGAGCGTATGGGGCTGGGACTTCGACGGCGGTTCGCGCACCGTCGACGTACATGTGCAGACGCTCCGCCAAAAGCTCGGCGAGCATGCGAGCGCCATCGAGACCGTGCGCGGCGTGGGCTATCGTCTGGCCGAGCCTTCGGCCGGTGATGGTGCCGAAGGTGACGACACCGCGTCCACTGCATCGGAGGAGTAACCCGTGGTCTTCGCCCCCCAGGGAAAACAAACGTTGTCGCACCGCGTTTTTGTGACGATCTTTGTTTGCGCCATGGCGGTTATCGTGGCGTTTACGGTGCTGGGTGCGTTCTTTGTGCAAAACACCTTGGCGGATGCCACGAGTGCCAATCTGGCGCAGGAAACCGAGCTCATTGCTGCCGCCCTCGACGAGCAGCAGGAGCCCATCCCGTTCTTGCGTAGCCTCGATCGCGAGGACTTACGCATCACGCTGATTAACAAGGATGGATCGGTTGCCTACGACAACGAGGCGTCGCCTTCCGCACTGCCCAACCATGGTGATCGCCCCGAGGTCATCGAGGCCTTTGAGAGTGGTTTGGGTTCCGCGGAGCGCGCAAGCTCTACGCTCGACGAGATTATGCTGTATCGCGCCGTCACCCTTGATAACGGCCAGGTCGTTCGCTTGGCGCAGGCCCAGCCTGGCGTTGCGGCGATTTTGCTGTCGATGCTGGCGCCGATGCTGCTTATCGCAGCAGCGGGTGCAGTACTCTCGTTTTTTATGGCGCGCCGTGAGTCCCGTGCCATCATCGCGCCGTTACAAGAGGTGGATTTGGATCACCCACGCCGTAGCTATGAGCACGCCTATGCCGAGATGGTTCCCATGCTTGAGCGCATCGAGTCGCAGCGCCAGGAACTCAAGCGCCAAATGGCGGTGCTAGCGGACAACGACCGTATGCGCCGCGAGTTCACGGCGAATATCACCCATGAGCTCAAGACGCCGCTTACGGCGATTTCGGGCTATGCCGAGCTCATCGCAAATGGCATGGTCGAGGGCGAGGACGACCTGCGCAACTTTGGCGGTCGCATCTATCGTGAGGCGGGCCGCTTGGCAGCGCTTGTCAACGACATCCTTACGCTGTCTAACTTGGACGAGGCCGAACGTGCGACTGAAGGCGAGACAGTGCCCATTGGTTCCACGGAGCCTATTGAGCTCTCGCGTGCGATCTACGCGGTTGAGCAGCGTCTTGAACAGGTCGCCCGTCAGGCGAATGTGACGATAAGTCATGAGACCAAGCCTGTGGTCATCGAAGGCGTGTCGCGCTTGATCGACGAGCTCATCTATAATCTGGCAAGCAACGCCATCCGCTACAATCGACCCGGCGGTACGGTTACGTTGCAGTGCGGCACCAACGACGAAGACCATCCGTTCCTCGCTGTCGCCGACACGGGAATCGGTATCGCGCCTGAAGAACAGGGCAAGGTATTTGAGCGGTTCTATCGCGTGGACAAGAGTAGGTCCAAGGCACGCGGCGGAACCGGCCTGGGGCTTGCCATTGTCAAGCATGCGGCCCTGTATCATCACGCCACGCTCGATCTGTCGAGTGAGTTGGGCGTGGGAACCACCATTACGGTGACGTTTCCCATACAGCAGGACGAGCCATTCGCATAGCGATACAACATAGATATTGATGTAGACGCCGCATTTGACTTTCGGGTGCGGCGTTGTTGCGCAATTTTACGATTGCTTCCGACATTTTTACAGGAGAGCCTGTTTCTTATGTATAGAGTTTGGTCTCGGTAAAAAGATGCGATAACATACGGACAGTTTTGTCAATCCGAACTGGGGAAATGAAAGGCAAGCTGCATGACCCTTCTCGAACTGTTCCAGCTGCTGAAGAAGCACCTCAAGCTGGTCATCACCCTTCCGGTGGTCTGCGCGATCGCCATGGGCATCGTGTCCTTCGTTGCGATGGACAACACCTATACCGCGACGACGAGCATGTACATTCTCGCCAAGACCGACGATAGCGGTCAGATGAGCTACAACGATCTCTCGGCGAGCCAGATGCTTTCCAACGATATCGCCACGCTGCTGGATAGCGATAGCGTTAAGAGCGGCGCCGCCAAAGAACTGGGCCTTACCGATCTGGATGACTACAAGGTGTCTGTTTCCTCCGAGACCACCACGCGTGTCATTACGCTTTCGGTTACCGGCACCGATGCCAAGGAGACGGCTGAGGTCGCAAAGGCCATTGCCAGCTCGGTGAGTACGGTCGCTCAGAACGTCGGCGCTGCCCAGAGCATCAACGTTATCGACGAGGCTAAGACCCCCGAAGCCCCCAGCGGCCCCAAGCGCACGCTGTATATTGCCGTCGCGTTCCTCGCCGGTATCTTTATCGCAGTTGCCTATGTCGTTTTGGCAGACATGCTCAATACCCGCATCCGCGGTGCCGAAGAGGCAGAAGAGCTCCTGGGTATTCCCGTTGTTGGCCGAATTCCGGCTATGAAAGGTGGTAAATAGGCATGGCTAAGGCAAAGAACACCGATAAGCTCGTTGTGCAGAATGCCGCCAAGACCCTTCTGGCCAACATCCGCTTTGCGAGCGTGGATGACCCCATTCGCACCATCACCGTTACCTCCTCGATTCCCAACGAGGGCAAGTCTACGGTTTCCATTAACCTTGCTCAGGCAATCGCCACGAGCGGCAAGAGTGTCCTGCTGGTCGAGGCTGATATGCGTCGCAGGTCCCTTGCCGATATGCTCGGCGTCCGCTCCCGCGGCGGACTCTATGCAGTCCTGTCCGAGCAGGTTTCTATCGACCAGGCGATTGTCGAGACGGGTCAGAAGAACTTCTACTTCCTCGATGCCGAGCCGCACATTCCCAATCCTGCCGACATCATCGTCTCCCATCGCTTTGCCAAGCTGGTAAAGGCACTGTCCGCCAAGTTCCAGTACGTCATCTTCGATGCTCCCCCGGTCGGCACCTTCATCGATGCTGCCGAGATTGCCAGCCTGACCGACGGCGCGCTGTTCGTGGTGCGCGAGAACTTTACCAAGCGCGAAGAGGCGCTCAACGCCATCGGTCAGCTTAAGAAGTCCGAGAAGGTCAAGCTCATCGGTACCGTCATGAATTACTGTGAGACCGAGACCAGCGAGTACTACTATTCTTACTACACCAAGGACGGTAAGAAGGTTAAGAAGGGCTCCGACAATCAGGGGACTTCCAAAAAGGGCATCTTCACCAACCGAGCAAACGTTTAGTTGATTAAGGCTGACCTATGCGTGACATTCATTGCCATATCTTGCCGGGTGTAGACGACGGCGCCGCCGATCTCGATGAGAGCTTGGCGATGCTCGAGGCTGCCAAGCGGGCCGGTGTAACCAGAATCGTTTGCACTCCTCACTGCCGTGATCCCTATTTTGATTACGACAAGATGTGGGATGCCTTTGAGCTGCTGCGTGATAACGCTGACGGTTTTCCGCTCCAGATGGGCTTCGAGGTCAACCATCGAAAGCTCGTTGAGCTTGGTATCGATGCCGCGGAGCACCTGCATTTCGATGGGACCAACGAGTTTCTGCTCGAGCTTTCGACGCATGCCGATGCGTATGCGTTTAGAGAGTACGAGAACACGATTTACGATTTGCAGTGCCGTGGCTACCAGGTGATCATCGCTCATCCTGAGCGCTATCGTGCGGTTCAAAAGGATGTAAGCGTGGCGGAGCGCCTGGTCGATATGGGCTGCAAGCTGCAAGCTTCGGCGGACTTTATTGCCGGCGGTCGCTTTGGTCGCGAGAAAAAGCCGGCACAGCGCCTGTTCGATCAGAACCTGTACAGCTTCATCGCGAGCGATGCCCATAACGTGGGTCATTACGATTGCCTGGCGAAGGCTCGCGCGAAGTTTAGCGTGCGCGGAGCTCATTTTCGCTAAAATCTGTCCCTAACGTTCGCATTGAATGAAAGGGCAGCATGGATATCCAACTTAAGACGGGATGCTTTGATGACGCGGCGTTGGTGCGCCGCGTCGTTTTTATGGACGAGCAGGGCTACGAGAATGAGTTCGACGCTATCGACGAGGATCCGAACTGCATTCATGTGACGCTCTATGTAGACGGCGAGCTTGCTGGTTGCTCGCGCGTGTTTCCCGAAGAGCTTGAGCGCGCGGCTGACGCAGGGGCTCCGGTGTCGCCGGCGTGCGACTTGGACGAAGGCGTCGCGGCGGGGGAGACCTACATTATGGGGCGCGTGGCTGTGCTGCCGAGCATGCGCCGTCGCGGTCTGGCGAGCAAGATTGTCGAGGCCAGTGATACGTGCGCGCGTGATGCCGGCGCCAAGCTCATTAAGCTGCATGCGCAGGAATACGTGCTGCCGCTCTATGCCAAGGCGGGCTACACGCAGATTGCCCCGGTGGACTACGAAGACGAGGGCCAGCCCCATGCTTGGATGGCCAAGCGCGTAGATGGCAGATAGGGACGTTCCTTTCCTGCCGGCAGTCGGGGACACTCCTTGGCAATTGGCGTATCAGAGCGTTTAGACATACAGTTTTTCGATTCCGTATGTATATATGCGCGCTAATGGGTTATAAAATCTAAGTCTGGACATAGCAGGTCTGCGATGCGGCTCGGGCAACCGGGCCGTTTTTGCGGACGGGGGTAGCGCGAAAGGACTGCACATGCGTCAATTTAAGACCGAGAGCAAAAAACTGCTCGACCTCATGATCAACTCCATCTACACCAATAAGGAAATCTTCCTGCGCGAGCTTATCTCTAATGCGAGTGACGCCGTCGACAAGCTCAACTTTAAGAGCCTGCAGGACCCGAGTGTCAAGCTCGACCAGGGCGACCTGGCTATTCGCGTCTCTTTTGATAAAGACGCCCGCACCATTACCATCTCGGATAACGGCATTGGCATGACCGCCGAGGAGCTCGAGCGCAATCTGGGCACCATCGCCCATTCCGGCTCCGAGGAGTTTAAGACCGAGAACGCCGAGCAACAGGGCTCCGATGTCGACATCATCGGCCAGTTTGGCGTGGGCTTCTACTCCGCCTTTATGGTCGCCAGCCACGTGAAGGTCGTCAGCCGCGCTTATGGCGAGGACACCGCCCACGTTTGGGAGTCCGACGGTCTTGAGGGCTACACCATCGAGGATGGCGAGCGTGCTGAGCACGGTACCGATGTCATCCTGACGCTGCGCGAGAACGAGAAGCTCGACGCCGACGGCGAGGCCGAGACCTACGATCGCTTCCTGACCGAGTGGGGCCTCAAGAGCCTGATTCAGCAGTACAGCAACTATGTGCGCTACCCGATTCAGATGATGGTGAGCAAGAGCCGCCAGAAACCCAAGCCCGAGGACGCCGGCGACGACTACAAGCCCGAGTACGAGGACTACCAGGAGCTCGAGACCATCAACTCCATGACGCCGATTTGGAAAAAGCGCAGCTCCGACGTTGAGCAGAAGGATTACAACGAGTTCTACAAGTCCACGTTCCACGACTTTGACGATCCCGCGCGCACTATCAGCTTCCATGCCGAGGGTACGCTTGAGTACGATGCGCTGCTGTTTGTGCCGGGTCGCGCCCCGTTCGATCTGTACAGCAAGGACTACGAGAAGGGCCTGGCGCTCTACAGTTCCAACGTGCTGATTATGGAGAAGTGCGACGACCTGCTGCCCGACTACTACAACTTTGTGCGCGGTGTCGTGGACTCTGCCGACGTGACGCTCAATATTTCGCGTGAGACGCTGCAACAGAACCGTCAGCTCAAGGCCATTGCCAAGCGTGTCGAGAAGAAGATCACTGCCGATCTTGAGGACATGCGCGATAACGACCGCGAGGCATACGAGAAGTTCTTTGAGAACTTTGGTCGCGGTCTGAAGTACGGCATCTACTCGAGCTACGGCATGAAGGCCGACGAGCTCGCCGACCTGTTGCTGTTCTGGTCTGCCAAGGAGCAGAAGATGATCACCCTTGCCGAGTATGCCAAGGGCATGCCCGAGGGCCAGAAGGCAATCTACTATGCCGCCGGCGATTCGCGCGAGCGTCTGGCCAAGATGCCCGTCGTGAAGGGCGTGCTCGACCGCGGCTACGATGTATTGCTGCTGACGCAGGACGTGGATGAGTTCACCTTCCAGGCCATGCGTGAGTACGTGGCTGCCGATATGCCCAAGGTCTACGAGGATGACGCTGCTCGCGAGGCTGCCGAGAAGGCAGTTGCCGATGGTGCCGAGCCCGAGGTCGAGGATCGTCACCTGGAGCTTAAGAACGTCGCGACCGGCGATCTTGACATGGCGACCGATGACGAGAAGAAGGAGGCCGAGGACGCCACCAAGGAAAACGAGGACCTCTTTAGCGCTATGAAGGAGGCGCTCGGTGACAAGGTCGAGAAGGTTGCCGTCTCTGCGCGTCTGACTGACGCTCCCGCCTGCATCACCACCGAGGGTCCGCTTTCGCTCGAGATGGAGAAGGTGCTCCAGAAGGGACCCGAGGGCGCGCCCGACGGCATGCCCAAGAGCCAGCGCGTGCTCGAGCTCAACGCCAAGCACCCGGTCTTTGACAAGCTTGTCGCTGCCCAGAAGGCAGGTGACGCCGACAAGATCAAGCAGTACTCCGGCCTGCTCTACGATCAGGCCCTGCTGGTCGAGGGCATTCTGCCTGAGGACCCCGTTGCCTTCGCGGCGGCTGTTTGCAACTTGATGTAGTTAAGTAGTTACGCCTTTGGGTCCGCCGTTCTAACGAACCTATTGGTTCCGTCGTTCTAACGAACGACGGACCGGTCGACGCTGCAAACGCCCCTAAGCGGCAATCTGACGTTCAATCGTCGGTCGCGTACCAAAGTACGCTTCCCTCCTCTTTCACGTCACCTTGCTCGCTCAGGGGCGTTTTCGCTGACTTATGCTCAACCTGCGACGCTTTCGTGGCCCTAAGTAGTCATCGGGGACGTTCTTGTTTGACTGGTCGTTTAAGAACGCCCCCGATGACTATTCGGATTGTTAATTTGTGCGGGTTGTGGTTTTGCGACCTGCTGAAATTTGAGATACTGTACAACTGTACGTTAACTAATCTTCGTAGTATATTGCTACCCGCAAAACTCAATACCATTGTGCTTCGAGACGCTAAAGCGCCTACGTACAATGGTTGTTGATAGTACGATTTGATTCAACGACAGGATGGATGGTCTAAGCGTGAGTCTCGGCAGCAAACTATCCAACGCAAAGGTATCCTTTGCGATCTTTAAGCGTGACATCAAGCGATTGCTCGTGAACCCCGTCGCCTTGGTGGTTACCCTCGGCGTGTGTGTTATTCCCTCGCTGTATGCCTGGTACAACATCGTGGCAAACTGGGATCCGTACGGAAACACCCAGGGCATCAAGATTGCTATCGCCAACAACGACCAGGGAACCCAAAACGACCTGGTGGGCGAGCTCAATGCGGGCGACAAGGTCGTCGATCAGCTCAAGGAAAACGATCAGCTGGGCTGGACCTTCGTCGATTCGGCCGCCGATGCCAAAGAGGGCGTCGAGAGTGGTGAGTACTATGCGGCCATCGTAATCCCCAAGAACTTCTCAGATAACCTGGTCTCGATGCTCGACGGCAATTACCATCAGCCCAAGCTCACGTACTACGTCAACGAGAAGAAGAGCGCTATTGCGCCCAAGGTCACCGACACTGGCGCCAATACCATCGAGGAGCAGATCAACTCGGAGTTTGTCTCCACGGTGGGCGAGACCGTCGCGGGCATTGCTAAAGATGCTGGCATCGACCTTAAAGACAAGGCGACCCAGACCCGGGATTCGCTGGCGGGCTCGGTGTCCGAGGCGTCTGATACCCTGGGCGAAGTACGCGATTCCATCGGCGACATGAACACCGCCATCGACAAGACGAGCAGCTCGATTGCTTCGGCCGATGCTGCGCTGGCGGGCCTGCAGGGGCAGGCGCCCTCTCTAACGCAGGCGATCTCCCAGGGCAACGACCTGCTGGGCGAGGCTCGCGCCACGGCGGGCAACTCTATCACCTCGCTCTCCAAGGCACTCTCGGAAGGTAGCCTTGCACTCACCAAGACGTCAGCCTCCGCGAACGCTGCGATTGGCAAGCTAACGGGTACGGTCACATCTACGACCACCCGCATCGACAACTCGCTCGAGTCTCTCCAGGCGACGATCGATCACAATAAGGTCGTTATCGGACACTTGGAGATTCTCGTTAATGACGCGTCGACAGGTTCCGAGGAAATTGACGCGCGCATTGTATCGACCATCGATTCGCTTCGCGAGCAAAACCAGAAGCTGCAGAGCATCAAGGATGGCCTTTCCGCACAGTCGAGCGCCATGGCAAACGACGCTACGGCAATCTCGAACGCGAGCAACGCACTCAACGCGGCAATTCAGACCGGTACGGCTAACCTCGGTCAGGCTCAGACCGATCTGGGTCAGAACGCACTTCCGAAGGCTTCGAGCGCGCTTGATTCCTTTGCCGCCGTTTCGGGCGATTTGACCGGCATTGTGTCGGGTATGACCCCCACGATAGCGAGCGCGCGCGGCACGCTGGCGCAGCTCGACGCCACGCTCAAGCAGGCAAAGACCACGCTATCCCAAACCGACGCCTCCCTTGCCAAGGTTCAGGACAAGCTCGCGACCGCCGCCAATGACATTGCGGCGCTGCGGACCTCTGAGTCTATGGGCGAGTTAGCCGACCTCATGGACGTCGACGTCAATGACGTGGCAGATTTCATGGCATCTCCGGTTGAGCTGACGTCCAAGTCAATCTATCCGGTCAAGAGCTTTGGCTCGGGCATCGCGCCCTTCTACACCAATCTGGCGCTGTGGGTAGGCGGCTATGTGCTCATCGCTATCTATAAACTCGAGGTCGACCGCGAGGGCATCGGTAGCTTTACGGCGCGTCAGGGCTACTTTGGCCGCTGGCTGCTGCTGGTGATCCTGGGCGCGTTCCAGGCCATTATCGTTACGGTGGGCGACCTGGTCATTGGCGTTCAGTGCGTCAATCCGCTGCTCTTTGTACTGGGCGGCATCGCTATTTCGTTCACCTACGTCAACATCATCTATGCGCTGTCCACCACGTTTAAGCATATCGGTAAAGCCATTGGCGTCATCCTCGTCATTGTGCAGATCCCCGGCTCGTCGGGCATGTATCCCATCGAGATGATGCCCGGCTTCTTCCAATGGCTGCATCCGCTGCTGCCCTTCACTTATGGCATCAACCTGCTGCGCGAGACCGTCGGTGGCATGTATTCGTTCAACTACCTGTTCAACCTGTGCATCCTGGGCGTGTTCCTTGCCATCGCGCTCTTTATCGGTCTGCAGCTGCGCCCGTTGCTGCTCAACCTCAATCTGCTCTTTGATAAGCAGCTTTCCACGACGGGCCTCATGATCTGCGAGTCCAACGACCTACCGCGCCAGCGCTATTCGCTGCGCACGGCCATGCGCGTCATGCTCGATTCGGATTCGTACCGTCGCGAGCTGCTCGATCATGCCGTGGCGTTTGAGCATCGCTACCCGTACTACATCAAGGGCGGTTTTGCCGCCGTGGTAGGCGTGCAGGTTCTGCTCTTTGTGCTTTCGACGGTGCTCGATATCGACAATAACGGCAAGATCATCCTGCTCGTTATCTGGATTATCTCGGTCATTGCCATCTGCGGCTGGCTCATCAACATCGAGTACATCCGTGCAAGCCTCAACACACAGATGCGCATCTCGGCGCTTTCGGACGAGGACTTGCGCCGCGAGATGCGCGAGCACACGGCTGCCATCCCTGCCGCCCGTCGCATGTTTGGTCTCAACGCCAGCGAGCGGGGCACCAAGGACAGCGAACAGCCCACGAGCCGTCTGCCGCATATTGGTGCGCATCGTAAGGCTCAAGATGCCGACGGCGCTGACAACGTAAACGGAAACGACGGGGACACCACCTCGCTTGGCAAGCACTCTAAAGGAGGTGAGGCATAAATGAAAAACATCCTGCACCTGTTTAAGCGCGATGTCCAAAACGTGTCTCGCTCCGTGATCGGCATGGTCGTCGTGATGGGCCTGATCATCGTGCCATGTCTCTATGCATGGTTTAACATCGCCGGAAGCTGGGATCCCTACGGCAATACCGGCAACCTTAAGATTGCAGTGGTCAACACCGATGAGGGTTACGAGAGCGATCTGATTCCCGTCGAGGTCAACGTGGGCGAAAACGTAACCGCCACCCTGCGCGGCAACGAGAACTTCGACTGGGTCGTCCTCAACGACCGTGATAAGGCGATTGAGGGCGTTAAGTCGGGCGCGTACTACGCTGCCGTCGTTATCCCTAAAACGTTTAGCGCCGACATGATGACGCTTTTCTCGACCGAGGTGAAGCACGCCGATATCGAGTTCTATGAGAATCAGAAGGCCAACGCCATCGCACAGATCGTGACTGAAAAGGGTTCGAGCGCCGTCCAGAGTCAGGTCAACGAGACCTTTACCAAGACCATCACGACCATCGGCCTTAAGACCGTGTCCAGCCTGCTCGACTATATGAGTACCGACCAGGTGAGCAGCTTTATCGCCAATCTGTCCTCGACGCTGGGCGATTCGGTCGAGGACCTGCAGGACGTTCAGGCGAGTGCGACGTCGCTCGCGGGCATTTTGAGCTCCACGTCCGATTCACTGACATCGGCGGGCGGCATGCTCAAGCAGACGGGCACCGTTGATGAGTCGACGAAGCAGCTGATGGAGCACGCCAAGAGTGGCATCAATGATTCCAAGGAAGCGCTCAAGGCCGCCAACGATGCCGTTGACGCGGCGATTGACGGAAGCGCGGGCTCGTTCGACAACGTGTCCGCCGAGCTTGCGAAGGCATTCGATGCCGCGAATCAGCATGTTTACCTTACGGTGTCTCAGCTCAACGAAGCCGCAGCGGCGCTCAATACGCGTGCTGACGATATCGATGCGATGACCGATCAGCTCCGTAACCTTGCCGACCAGGTGAGTGATGACAAGCTCAAAGACGGTCTCGAGTCCGCTGCGACGTCGCTGGGCAGAATTGCCGTGGAGTACCGCAACAATGCGAAGGACCTGACGGCGACCGCAAAGTCCCTTTCGGACGGCATGGCGGAGGTCAACAACTCGCGTGCCGAGGTCGACCAGGCCATCGCCGATGCCAAGGCGGGTATCTCGGGAGCCAAGTCCGACTACGATTCCACGTTCTCGGTTAAGGCCAAGGAGCTCAAGAAGACCATTTCGGGCGTTCTGGATTCCCTGAACGGTATCTCGGGTGACTTGGATAGCGCCGTGAGCGGTCTGACCGACGCCTCTGGCTCGCTCGCAAAGGGCCTCTCCAAGGCTGCGACGCTGGTCAACAAGGCTTCCGATCAGCTGGGTGAGGCATCGGACAAGATCAGCGCCTTTAAGGACGAGCTCGATGGCGCCCTGATGTCGGACGACCTTGCCACGATCAAGACGATGATTGGCAACGACCCCGAGGGTTTGGCCGTGTCGCTTTCCGGTCCCGTCGCGCTCGATCGCAAGCCGGTCTATCCGATCCGCAACTACGGTTCGGCCATGGCGCCGTTCTACACGATTCTGTCGCTTTGGGTCGGCTCGATCGTGCTGGCAGCCATGATGAAGGTGTCGGTTGACGATGAACTTATCAACGAGCTCATCCCCGTACGCCTGCACGAGATCTATCTGGGCCGTTACCTGTTCTTTGGCGGTTTGGCCCTGCTGCAGGCAACGCTCGTGTGCGCGGGCGACATTCTGTTCTTTGGCATTCAGTGCGACAACCCGCTGCAGTTTGTGCTGGCGGGCTGGGTCGCGAGTCTCGTGTTCTCCAATATCGTCTACACGCTCACCGTGTCGTTTGGCGATATCGGCAAGGCGCTCGCCGTCGTGCTGCTGGTCATGCAGGTCGGCGGTTCGGGCGGCACGTTCCCCATCGAGATGACCGGCCCCGTGTTCCAGGCGATCTATCCGTTCCTGCCGTTCACCCACGGCATCAACGCCATGCATGCCGCCATGGCTGGCGCCTACCATATGGAGTACTGGATTGAGCTGGGTATCTTGGCGAGCTATCTGATTCCGTCGCTGGCACTGGGCGTCGTCTTCCGCCGCCCGGTCATCAAAGCCAACGACTGGATCATCGAAAAGCTGGAGTCGACTAAGTTGATCTAGTTCAGCCAGGTAAACGCCGTCGGAACATCGAGATCTTCCAGTTTGATACTTTATTATGCTGGATTGCGATGCAACACCGGTTGTTGCTACAGTAGCGGGGCGTACCGGGGGTCCGGTGCGCCCCGTTTTATTTGACCATGAGGCGGCACGCGGCCATGCACGTGCGGACACCACGCCCAGACTGAGCGCGAGGATGCCCTATGGCCCAGAATGCCGTTGATGAAATCGAAAACATGCCCGATAGCCCTGTAGCGCGCGAAGACCTGGGTGCCGGCGGCACCTCCCGCGGCGCCGGCGCGCGTTCTCCGTTCTTCTGGAAGGTCTTGCTGCTTTCGGTGGCGGTCATCTGGGGCTATTCCTTTACCACCATGAAAGATGCGCTCGATACCGTTCCGGTGTTCGAGCTGGTCTACGTTCGCTTTCTCCCGGCTTCGCTGGTTATGTTCGCCATCTTCCGTAAACGCATCATCGCACACTTTAATGCTCGCAACCTTATCGTCGGGCTGGGCATGGGTGCGCTCATGTGGGGAGCATACGGACTGCAGACGATTGGCCTGGCACAGACCACGGCAGGCAAGAGTGCATTTTTGACGGGCACGTACTGTATCCTTGTGCCGTTTGCCAGCTATGTCCTGAGCGGCGAAAAGCTCACTCGCTATAACCTGGGTGCGGCACTGCTGTGCCTGGCGGGCATTGGCCTGGTGGCACTCGATAGCGTCGAGTTCAATATCGGCGATGCCATTACGCTGGGCGGCGCGGTCTTCTTCGCCATCCAGATGGCGGTGACCGCCAAGTACGGTCGCAAAATGGACATCAACGTCATCACGTTTTGGATGTTTGTGGGCAATGGCATCCTAAGCCTGGTCTCGTCGCTGCTATTCGAGACCCAGGCGCCTCTGTCCGTGTGGACGCCGAATTTTATCTGTGTGATGGCGTTTCTCTCGGTGGGCTGCACATGCGTGGCTCTGCTCATCCAAAACGTCGGCCTGGCGCATGTCCCGGCTTCGACGGGCTCGCTGCTCCTTTCGATGGAATCGCCTTCGGGCGTGTTGTTTTCGGTGCTGCTGATGGGGGAGGCGCTCACCTCGCGCCTGCTCGCCGGCTTTGTGCTTATCTTCCTGTCGATTATCTTGAGCGAGACTCACTTCGATTTTTTGCGTCGAAAGCCGCGCTCGCAATTGTAAACAACTTGTTGCGCCGCCCTCCTGGGGCGGCGTTTTTTATGACTCGCCTTTAAAGTTGTACCTTGCACTTTACGCTATCAAAGTGCTTACTGCAAAAACGTTACTGGAGGGCATTTATGGCACCAGCTCAGTCCGATCTTCAACCGCAATCAGCGCCCAAGGCCACCGCAGCGGCGCAGGCCGCTATCGGTGACGGTCTCGTTGCAGAAGCTCAGGCTTTTGCAGACGAGCTCGCTGCGTGGCGACACGATTTACACCAGATGCCCGAGCTGGGTAATAGCCTCCCACAGACCTCTGCGTATATTCAAGCGCGCCTGACCGAGATGGAAATCCCATTTGCCACGCTCGTCGATGGTTCCTGTGTCGTGGGCCTTGTCGGCGCCGGCGCCGCCGCGGCCCAGGGCAATGGCGTCTGCACGGACGAACAGGCCGGTACGGTCATCATGCTCCGTGGCGACATGGATGCCCTGCCCGTTGCCGAAGAGTCAGGCGAGCCTTTCGCCTCTACGAACGGCTGCATGCACGCATGTGGACACGATATGCACGCGACGGCGTTGCTTGGAGCGGCGCGCCTGCTCAAGGCCCGCGAGTCTGCGCTTGTCGACGCCAACGCCACGGTTAAGTTGCTGTTCCAGCCGGGCGAGGAAACCTTTGAGGGTGCCCGCGCCGCCATCGCCGACGGTCTGCTGCAGAACCCGCGTCCCCAGGCCGCCTTTGCCATGCATGTCAATAGCCAGTCGCCGCTTGGCCTGGTGCTCTACGGCAGCCCGGCGCTCTCGGGCGTGTACGGTTTTCGCATCACGCTTCAGGGCAAGGGCGGCCATGGCTCGAGCCCCGAGATCTGCATCGACCCCATCACGGCCGGCGTCCATGTGCATCTGGCGCTTCAGGAGCTTATCTCTCGCGAGGTGCCGGCGGCCAAGGAGGTCGCGCTTACCGTTGGCAAGTTCGCCGGCGGTCAGGCCGCAAATGTCATCCCCGACACTTGTGTGCTCGAGGGAACGCTGCGTGGCTTCGACGTCGAGCTCATGGAGCACCTCAAGACCCGCATCGCGGAGGTCGTCAAAGGCGTTGCCACGACCTATCGTACGCCGGCGACTATCGAGACACTCTCGGATGTTCCCCCGCTCGTACTCGACGACGGCATGACGCAGGCGTCGCTTGGCTACGTGGGCGCGGTGCTGCCCAAGTCCGCCTTCCTGCCGCTGTTCCACGCCATGGCGAGCGAGGACTTCGCGTTGATCTCGAGCGAGATCCCGAGCGCGTACTTTACCGTGGGCGCTGCTGTGACTGATACGGACGAGCATTTTGCTCAGCATCATCCCAAGGCACGTTTTAGCGATGCCGAGCTTCCCCTTGGCGCCGCGGCTTATGCCGCCGTCGCTTTGGGCTACATCGCCGACCACCGGTAGCACCCAATCTTGCTACTCGTTTGCTTAAAAAGGAACAGTATGTCTCAGCAACGTAAGTTCTTCCCCGGCTGGCTCGTGGTGGCCTCCGGCTTTGTGATCATGGCCACGTGCTACACCATTTTCGTCAACTGCATGAGCCTGTTCCAGCCGCTCATCGTCAGCGACTTGGGGATATCTCTTGCGCAGTACAACATCTCCAATGCGATCTCCACGGTGGTGAGCGTTATCGGATCGCTTGTCATTGGCCATGTTGCCGACAAGGTTAGTGGTCGTATTTTGGGTTCGCTTACCGTCATCGCCACCTCGGCGGTGCTCGTGGGCATGAGCTTTGTCGGTGAGCTGTGGCAGGTCTACGTGCTCTTTGCCGTCTCGGGCTGCTTCGCCGTCGCATCGACCCGTCTGCTTATTAGCCTGGTGACCGCTAATTGGTTTACCGCCAAGCGCGGTCTTGCCATCTCCATCGCGCTTTCGGGCTCGGGCTTTGGCGGTGCCATCCTTTCGCCGATTGTGAGTTCACTTATCGTGAGCGTGGGTTGGCGCTCCGCCTTTCTGGTGCTTGCCGCCGTCTGCATGGTGGCGGCGCTGCCCATCACGGCGTATTCCTTCCGCACCAAACCTTCCGAGATTGGCCTGAAGCCGCTCGGCGAGAACCCGGGCGATCCGTCCGTCTCGACGGCTGGCGACAAGGACGAGCGCACGGCGCCCGAGGTTAACGTTGGCTGGTCTCGCATCAAGAAGAGCCCGGCGTTTTGGCTGCTCGTCGTCGCCTTTCTCTTTATGGGCCTCGTTAACGGCGCCATTTTGCCCAACCAGGTCACCAACATGACGAGCGTTACCGTCAACGGTGCCAAGATCGTCACGGGTGGCCACGACCCCATGTGGGCCGGTACGGTTCTTTCGGCCTACATGGTCACCGTCGTTATCGCCAAGATTTCGCTCGGCGCCATTTACGACCGTTTTGGCCTGCGCTTTGGCAATGTGCTGGGTTCTGTCGCGTGCATCATCGCCTGCGCCGCCCTGTGCTTTCCCGCAACCGACCTTGGCCCCATTGTGGCTGCCATTAGCTTTGGAATCGGAACGTGCATGGGCACCATCACGCCTACCATTGCCGCGTCCAAGCAGTTTGGCATGGCCGACCTGGGCAAGGTAACGGGCACCATCACCTCGCTCGAGATGGTTGGCGGCACGGTGGGCGCCATCGTCTCGGGAATACTGTTCGATGCCACGGGCTCCTTTACGAGCACATGGATCGTGTGCCTGGCGTGCTCGGTGGCAATGCTGGTGTTCCTGCTGGCGTCTGAGCCCATCGCGGCTAAGCTGCGCGCGAGCGTGGCGGGGGAGTAGGGACGACGTCGCTCGTAGCTCTTTGCCCCGTTTTGTCCGTGGCTGCCTTGGAAGCCGAATGGATGCTCGTACCGTCATTCGGTTTCCCATGCAGCCACGGGCTCAAGAGATGACCCGAAGTCTTTCCGTCCAACGGATTTTGTGATCCGAAGAGGCGGAAGGATTGCAGATTGCACACCGCGGCGGTGCATCTGGCCGAACGAGTCCCCATACCCTCGTTCGGTCAGATGCACCGCCGCTGTTTGTGTTTGTGCCGTATAATGACCACTACCTATGACGCGATACAAAAGAAAGGTGTTTGCCCATGCAGGCACAGAAGGCGGAGGGAACCCGCGACCTTATCGGCGCTGAGATGCGCGCCTGGCAAAAGATGCAGCAGATTGCTGCCGGCGTGTTCGAGCCGTTTGGCTTTAAGCCCATCGAGACGCCCGCCATCGAGCAGGTGGACGTGTTTGTCCACGGCATCGGCCAGTCGACCGACGTCGTGCGCAAGGAGATGTTCCGCGTGTTTAGCGGCGCCAACCTGGAGCGCGTCTTTACCGAGGGCACCGATACCAAGCTCAAGCCCAAGCAGCGCCTGGCGCTTCGTCCCGAGGGCACGGCTGGCGTGGTGCGCGCCGTCGTGGAGAACAACTTGGTGCCCCAGGGCTCCACGCCGTTTAAGGCTTACTACGCCGAGGCCATGTTCCGTGGCGAGCGTCCCCAGAAGGGCCGCTTGCGCCAGTTCCATCAGGTGGGCATCGAGTGGCTCGGCGCTCCCGATCCGGCGGCAGACGCCGAGTGCATCATTATGCTCATGGAGTTTTACAAGCGCCTGGGCTTCGATCTGTCCAAGCTCCGTCTGCTCATTAACTCGATGGGCGATGCCCAATGCCGTCCGGCCTATCGCGAGCAGGTTAAGCAGTTCATTCTCGACCACGCCGATGAGATGTGCGACGAGTGCCGCGAGCGCGCCGAGCTTAACCCGCTGCGCGCCTTCGACTGCAAGAACGACCACTGCCGCGAGATCATGGCCGACGCCCCGCTGATGGGCGACAACCTGTGCGATGAGTGCCGCGAGCACTACGAGCAGGTCAAGCGCTATCTGGACGTCGCCGGTATCGAGTACGTCGAGGATCCCACCCTGGTGCGCGGCCTGGACTACTACACCCGTACCGTCTTTGAGGTCGAGGCCCCTGGCGCCGGCGTCGGCTCCATCGGTGGCGGCGGCCGCTACGATGGCCTGGTCGAGCTCGAGGGCGGCAAGCCCACGGCCGGCGTCGGCTTCGCCGTCGGTTTTGAGCGCGCCCTGCTGGCCCTTCAGGCATTTGGTAACGACTTGGGTGCCGAGGAGGCCCCGTGCGTCTACGTCGCCAATGCCGGCAAGGAGCTGCGTCAGAACGTCTTTGCCATCACGCAGGAGCTTCGCGCCGCAGGCATCGTGACCGAGGCCGACTACCAGGGTCGTTCGCTCAAGGCCCAGTTTAAGCAGGCCGACAAGGTGGGCGCCAAGCTCATCCTGGTCCTGGGCGGCGACGAGCTTGCCGCCGGCAAGGTCAAGGTGCGCGACATGCAGAGTCACGACGAGGTTCTCGTCGATTTGGCCAACGTGGTCGAGGCGGTTCGCGAGCGCCTGTAGCGCATCTTTTTGAGCTGCGGGCCTGCTAACGTGCCCTGCTCATGGAGAGCGATTGTTACGGGGGTGTTTCGCATTTATGCGGAATGCCCCCGTTTGCATATGCCGTCCACCGAGAAATACGACCATTTGGGGCAAAAACCCTTGCAATGCAGAAAATACTTTTGTGTGGTAAAGCGCAATCAGTGTCGAAAGTATTTCTCAAGCGCCTATAATGAATACCGCATGTTACGTGCATAGAAGGAGGAATGGGAGGAAACGTGGCTGAGAACCTAAGCAACCAGTCTGTACCCGAAGCCGCGGCGCGCGTCGCTGCCGTGGTCAACCGCCTCGTTAACCGAATCGGCTCGAATGCCGAGTCCAGGGAGCGTCTCGCCGAGATCGAGATCCCCGAGGAGCTGCGCGACAATCTGGCGCTGTTCTTGCGCCTGGAGCGCCGTGTGCTTAGCGAGTATGATCCCGAGATCGCGGACCTGTTCGACAAGATTTTGACAGCCGAGATTGTGGTCAATGCCGGCAACCCCGGTACCTGCGCTGCCGACGAAGCCGTCGACGAGCAGGGCGTGCCCACCGCCGACGAGCCCACTGCCGTGGCATTTCGTGAGGTCGTCGATTTGATCGACAGCCTGCCGCTCGATAAGCAGCAGGTCATTGTCCGCGCCTTTACGAGCTTTTTCCATCTGGCAAACCTGTCGGAGGAGAACTACCGTGTGGCGCAGCTGCGCGAGCGCGAGGCCGGTGCGTCGACCGATACCGAGGTCGATCCTGCCAACGAGCTTACCGTTGCCTATCACCAGCTGGTGAATGAGCTGGGTGTCGAGGGTGCCAACGAGCTGCTCGACAAGCTCGAGTTCCACCCTGTCTTTACCGCACATCCCACCGAAGCCCGTCGCAAGGCCGTCGAGGGCAAGATTCGCCGTATCTCCAACCTGCTGGAGGAGCGTCCGCGTCTGGGCGGCTCCGACCTGGTGGAGAACGAGCGCCATATGCTGCAGGAGATCGACGCCCTGGTGCGTACGAGCCCCATCGCGCTCAAGAAGCCCACGCCGGTCGAGGAAGCCGATACCATCATCGACATCTTCGATAACACGCTGTTCGACGTTATCCCCGTTATCTATCGTCGTTTTGACGATTGGGTGCTGGGCGACAAGGCCGGTACTGTGCCGCCGCTGTGCCCGGCGTTCTTCCATCCCGGCAGCTGGATCGGTTCCGACCGCGACGGTAACCCCAACGTCACCGCCAAGGTGAGCCGTGAGGTCGCCGCCAAGTACTTTACGCACATGGTGCTCAAGCTCGAGGACAAGTGCCGCCACATCGGCCGCAACCTCACGCTCGAGGCTACCTACAGCAAGCCGTCGGCCGAGCTCATTAACCTGTGGAACCATCAGGTCGAGATGAGCCCTCGGTACACGGCCCGCGCCGAGCTGATCTCCGAGCACGAGCCGCATCGCGCCGTCATGCTCGTCATGGCCGACCGTCTGAACGCCACCGTGCGCCGTATCACCGACACCATGTACCACAGCGCCGACGAGTTCCTGGATGACCTGCGCGTCGTCCAGCGTTCGCTGGCCGCCTGCGGTGCCGTCCGTGCCGCCTACGGCCCGGTCCAGACCATCATCTGGCAAGTCGAGTCCTTCGGCTTCCATATGGTCGAGATGGAGTTCCGTCAGCACTCCGTGGTGCATGCCCGCGCCCTCAAGGATATCCACGAGAACGGTATCCATGGCGACCTGCAGCCCATGACGCGCGAAGTCATCGATACCTTCCGTGCCATCGGCTCCATCCAAAAGCGCTACGGCAAGAAGATGGCGCACCGCTACATCATCTCGTTTACCAAGAGCGCCCAGCATGTGGCTGACGTCTTCGAGCTGGCCCACCTGTCCTTCGCACACGAGGAAGATGTCCCCGAGCTCGACGTGATCCCGCTATTCGAGCAGCTCGAGGACCTCGAGGGCTGCGTCGACGTGCTCGACCAGATGCTTACGCTGCCCGTGGTGCAGAAGCGTCTTGCCCAGACCAACCGCCGCATGGAGGTTATGCTGGGCTATTCCGACTCCTCCAAGGACGCCGGTCCTACCACGGCCATGCTCGCGCTGCATTCCGCGCAGGAGCGCATTGCCAAGTGGGCCGAGAAGAACGATATCGACCTGGTGCTCATGCACGGTCGCGGCGGTGCCGTTGGCCGTGGCGGCGGCCCGGCCAACAAGGCCGTGCTGGCGCAGCCCAAGGGTTCGGTCAACTGCTTCTTTAAGCTCACCGAGCAGGGCGAGGTCATCTTTGCCCGTTACGGCAACCGCACGCTGGCTCAGCGCCATGTTGAGTCCGTTGCCGCCGCAACGCTTTTGCAGTCGGCCCCGAGTGTCGAGAAGACCAACACAGAGACCACGCAGAAGTTCTGGGATATGGCCGAGAAGCTTAACGCTGCAAGCCACGAGCGCTATCTGGACCTGCTGAACACCGAGGACTTTACACCGTGGTTCTCGACCGTGACGCCGCTGACCGAAGTCGGTCTGCTGCCGATCGGCTCGCGTCCCGCTAAGCGCGGCCTGGGCGCCAAGTCGCTCGACGACCTGCGTACCATTCCGTGGATCTTCAGCTGGAGCCAGGCACGCATTAACCTGGCCGCTTGGTACGGCCTGGGCACCGCCTGCGAGCAGCTTGGTGACCTTGACCAGCTCAAGGCTGCCTACCAGGAGTGGCCGTTCTTCCGCACGTTCATCGACAACATCGAGATGTCGATTGCTAAGACCGATCAGCGCATTGCCAAGATGTATCTACACCTGGGCGATCGCCAGGATTTGTCCGAGAAGGTCTTCACCGAGATGCAGCTCACGCGTAAGTGGGTCCTTGCCATCGTCGGTGACGAGTGGCCGCTGCAGCGTCGTCGCGTGCTCGGCTGCGCCGTTCGCGTGCGTAACCCCTATGTCGACGCCCTGTCCATCGCCCAGGTCCGCGCCCTTCGTGAGGTGCGTATGAACCAGGACGAGATGGCCGAGGAGAAGAAGGCCGAGTACATGAGCCTGATTCTTTCGACTGTGACTGGCGTCTCGGCAGGATTGCAGAACACGGGGTAATCGATAGCCCTGTAGTCGTCCGGGCCCGCCATCAGTTTACTTTTAGGCACGTCCTCGGACATGCAAGAAGCCCTCGCTGCGCACTTCGTGCGGCGAGGGCTTCTTGCGTCCTGCGGAGTGTGCCTAAAAGTAAACTGATGGCGGGCCCTGCGATGTCCGGTCTTCGGCGGATTACTGCTGGGGGAATAATGGCGCGCTTCGCGCGTTTGGAAAGGGCTTCGTGCTGCGGAATGCATTCAGAGGGAAACCCGTCGGGCCTCTTTGTCCTCGGTCTTCTGGGATTGGGGCTGAAGAGATTAAAGTGCGCTTTGCGCCTCGCGTCTTATCGATCGGGTTTGAGATGCATGTGGCGCTTCTCGACTTATGACTGTAGCGGCCGCGGTCCCGTTTGGGATCGCGGTTGTTTTGTTGTGGGTCAAATATGAACGTTGTGTTAATGAGTCGGTGGACGGTGGTGTTTTTCGGTGAGCGGCGTATCCTTCCAACGGTTTATCTAGTGTGTCAGTTGAAAGGAAGAGGGCGCTCGTCATTGTTTGAATGTGAACTGCCGTTTGACCACAAGACGTTGCATCTGGAGCTCGAGGATAAGAACTTCGCGGGTGTGATGGAAGGTCATCAAAACGAGTTTAAGACCACGAAATCGCAGGAAGAGCTGGTGGAGGAGTCGCTTTCCAACCCTTACGGCTCGCCTTCGCTCGAGGAGCTTTGTGCTGGCAAGAAGGATATTGTCATCATTAGCTCAGATCATACGCGTCCCGTTCCCTCGCGTGTGACGATGCCTATTCTGCTGCATCACATCCACTCCGCTGCGCCTGAGGCGCGCGTTCGCATTCTGGTTGCTACGGGTATGCATCGTCCGTCGACGCACGAGGAGCTCGTCAACAAGTACGGCGAGGAGATCGTTGCCAACGAAGAAATCGTTATGCACGTCGCGACTGACGACAGCATGATGAAAAAGATCGGCACCCTGCCTTCTGGTGGCGAGTGCATCATCAACAAGATTGCGGCCGATTGCGATCTGCTGCTTGCCGAGGGCTTTATTGAGCCGCACTTCTTTGCCGGTTTCTCTGGTAGCCGCAAGTCCGTCCTGCCTGGCATCGCCAGCTACAAGACCATCATGTACAACCACAACGGTCAGTTTGTGAACGATTCCCACTCGCGTGCCGGCAACCTGTGCCACAACCACGTGAGCGAGGACATGTTTGCCGCCGCCGAGATGGCTCACCTTGCCTTTGTGCTCAACGTGGTGCTCAACGGCAAGCACGAGGTCATTGGCTCCTTTGCCGGCGACATCCACAAGGCGCACGAGGCTGGCTGCGAGTTCGTGAAGAGCCTTGCCGGCGTTGAGCCCGTCGAGTGCGAGATCGCCATTACCACTAACGGCGGCTACCCCCTCGATCAGAACATCTATCAGGCTGTGAAGGGCATGTGCGCTGCCGAGGCCACGCTTCCCGAGGGCGGCGTGATCATCGACGTCGCCGGTTGTGCCGACGGTCACGGCGGCGAGGGCTTCTATCACAACATCGCCGACAACGATCCGGCAGAGTTTGAGCGCGCCTGCATCGATCGTCCTAAGGACGAGACCCTGCCCGATCAGTGGACGAGCCAGATCTTTGCCCGCATCCTGGCGCATCACCCTGTGATCATGGTCACCGACCTGTGCGATCACCAGATGCTCAAGGATATGCACATGACGCCGGTCAACACTATCGAGGAAGCGCTCAAGCTCGCCTTTGAGATGAAGGGTGCCGATGCCAAGGTCGCCGTCATCCCCGATGGCCTGGGTGTTGTTGTCGCACAGCACTAGTGCGCGGCTTAAACGAATCGTTTATAACCGACAAGAAAGATAAGGTTTTATGCTTACCAAACTCCTCTGCGAATTCGGCGCAACGGCCCTCATGATCGTCTTTGGCGTGGGTGTTCACTGCGATACCGTGCTCAAGGGCACCAAGTATCAGGGCTCCGGCCATATGTTTGCCATCACCACCTGGTCCTTTGGCATCTCGGTCTGCCTGTTTGTCTTTGGTGGCGCTGTGTGCATGAACCCCGCCATGGTGCTTGCCCAGTGCATCGTCGGCCTGGTGCCGTGGGGCAACTGCATCCCCTTCATGCTTGCCGATATGCTCGGCGGCTTTGTGGGTGCCGTGATCGCTTGGTTTATGTATGCCGATGAGTTCAAGGCTTCCGAGGACGTCGTCGACCCCATTGCCCAGCGCAACATCTTCTCGACCAACCCCACCACCGAGGGCACGAACTATGCTCGTAACTTCTTCTGCGAGGCTATCTGCACCTTCGTGTTCATCAGCGCCATCCTTGCTGCCGCTAGCCGCGCCGGCGAGAACGTTCTGATGCTCGCAATCTGCGTCGGCCTGATCGTTTGGGCCGTTGGCATGGGCATGGGCGGCATCACCGGCTTCGCCATGAACCAGGCTCGTGACCTTGGTCCTCGCATGGCCTATCAGGTGCTGCCGATCAAGAACAAGGCCGACAACAACTGGAAGTATGGTCTGCTTGTTCCTGGCATCGCGCCGTTTGTCGGTGCTATTGTGGCCGCGCTGTTTGTGCATGGTTTCTTGGGCATGTTCTAGTCCAAGGCTACATAGTTGTCCGCTGGCCGCATGGGGTAACTTCCCAGCGCGTCCTCGGACATGAAAGAACCCCCGCTGCGCACTTGAACTGCCTCCCATTTCTTGGACACAAGAAATGGGAGGCTTTTTTATGGCTGGAAACGCTTTGTACGACGTCGGGATGAGGCTGCGAGCGGCAGAGCTGCACGACGAGGGGCACGGCCGCGCGGCGATCGCGGCCCTTCTCGGGATGCCGGAGGAAACCGTGAGAGAATGGCTGTGCACCTACAGGTCTGCTGGTATCGAGGTTCTGGCCATGATGGGAAAGAAACACACCGCCTATTCGTTCGAGACGAAGCTGGCCGCCGTCAGGGCGGTCGTCGACGAGGGCATGACGAAGCCCGAGGCCATGGAGAAGTTCGGGATAGCCTCGCCAAGCCCTTTCAAGAAATGGCTGAAGGCCTACAGGGAGGAGGGCCCGGAGGCGCTCAGGCCAAAGCCCAGGGGGAGGCCGAGGGGGTCCGGCTCCCCGTCCGGGGAGACGACGCGCGAGCAAGAGCTCGAGCGCAGGATCAAGAAGCTCGAGGCGGAGAACGCCTACCTAAAAAAATCGATCGCCATGAAGGCGGAGAAACGCTCTCGAACGGCGAGAAGGCCGCGGTCGTGAGCGGGCTTTCAGGGCAATACCCCCTCGCCGACCTGCTCGAGTGCGCCGGCCTGGCGAGGTCGAGCTACTACTACGCGCTGTCGCACCCGAAGGCTCCCACCAGGCCCGAGCTCTGGGAGGCCGCCGCCGAGATATTCTCGCGCACCGCCAACGGGTGCGGCCACAGGCAGATCGCCATGTGCCTGCGCGCCGAGCGGGGCGTGCGCATAGCCGACAAGACGACGCTGAAGATGATGCGCGAGATGGGCATCAGCTGCGGGATCCGCCGCGAGACCGACTACCACAGGTACAACTCGTACAGGGGCAAGGTCGGAAAGACCTTCGAGAACGTCATCGGCAGGGACTTCGCCGCCGACGGGCCGTGGGAGAAGATGGGCACCGACGTCACCGAGTTCAAGCAGCCCTGGGGCAAGGCCTACTTCGCGCCGGTCTACGATTTCGGCAGCAAGGAGATCGTCGCCTGGTCCACGTCGCTGCATCCCAACATGGCCCAGCAGCACGAGCTGCTCGACCAGCTCGTGTCCAAGATGCCCGAGGGCTCCAGGCCGGTCCTGCACTCGGACATGGGCTGGCAGTACCAGCAGGCCGGGTGGTGCAAGCGGCTGGAGGAGGCCGGCGTGGTGCAGAGCATGTCCCGGAAGGGCAACTGCATCGACAACGGCGCGACGGAGCAGGTGTTCGGCCATATGAAGGACGAGTTCTTTCGCGGAAGAAAATGGCCTTGCTTCGAAGACTTCAAGAGAGACCTGGACGAATACATCATCCATTGGAACACGAGAAGGAGGCAGGTTAAACTGAAGGGACTGACCCCGGAGGAATTCCGGAATCAGTCCCTATGTGCGGCGTAGGCCGCTTATTAGCCCGTCCAAGAATTGGGGCGCAGTTCACACTTCGTGCGGCGGGGGTTCTTTCGTCCTGCGGAATGCGCTGGGAAGTTACCCCATGCGGACGGCTGCGGGGTCTTTGCTGCGCTCGAGCAAGCAACCCAACATATAAATCTGAATTTGGATGGGAGGGGCTTGTTGCTGATAGGGGCGCTGGGCTGTTGTTGACACTTTGGGATGCGTGGCGCCTTGGGGTGGGGCGGTGCTTTGGGATGAGCTTCTTACTTAGTTGAAGAGGGGCTTAATGGCTGATAGGTAGTCTTTGGCTACGTCGGTCTTATCTGCCTCGAAGTTGTGCCAGGCCCACCATTGGACCATTCCTACGAAGCTTGAGGCTATGTGGTGTAGTAGGAAGCTTCGGTCCATGGTGGCGGCGGGGCCGTTTGGGTCGGTGGGGACGGTTTCGGCTGCTCGGGCCATGATGATCTTGCGGAGACAGTCGGCGAAGACGCGTGAGCCGGCACCGGCTACGAGGGCTCGTACGCCCTGGCGGCGCTCCCAGAAGTTGTTGAGGATATGCTCGACCTGCACGAGTGAGTCGTCGAGCGGTGTGCCATCGTCGTCGAGGGCGTGGGTGCAGATGTCGCTCACGAGTTCGGACAGTAGGTCATCTTTGCTCTTGAAGAGGCCATAGAACGTGGCCCGACCCACATGGGCGCGAGCGATGATGTCGCCGACGGTGATCTTGCCGTAGTCCTCCTCGCGAAGGAGCTCGGAGAATGCTGCAACGATGGCAGCGCGGCTTTTTGCCTTGCGGGCATCCATGGCTATGCGTCCGCGTGAACGAGCAGGCAGCGGAGCGTGCCGGAGCAGCCCTCGTAGGGGCGCTTGCCGGCGCCGTAGCCGACGGCTTCGATGCGGTAGCGGGCCGGCAGGTGCTCGGACGTGCGCAGTGCGGCGACGACGGCAGCGCCCGTGGGCGTCACGAGTTCACCGGCGACCGGTGCAGGCGTGAGGGCGATATTGCCCGCCTGACACAGGTTGACGACAGCGGGGACGGGAATGGGCATGAGGCCGTGGGCGCAACGGATGGTTCCGTGGCCCTCGGAGAGCGACTCGACCACGATATCCTCAATACCCAGATCGTCGAGGCAGATGGCAACGGAGCAGACGTCGACGATGGAGTCGACGGCGCCCACCTCGTGGAACATGACGGTCTCGGGCGTTTTGCCGTGGGCCTTGGCCTCGGCGGCGGCGAGCGCGGTAAAGATGGCGAGCGCGCGACGCTTGGCGCCATCGCTTAGCTGCGAGCCATCGATGATGGCGGTGACGTCCGCCAAAGAGCGGTGGTGATGGTGGTGGGCGTGATGGTGACCCTCGTGGTCGTGGTCATGCTCGTGGTCGTGGTCATGCTCGTGGCAGTGCTCGTGTTCGTGCTCGCCATGATCATGATGGTGGTGCTCATGCTCGTGCGTGTGCTCGGCAGCTGCTTCGTTGCCGTAGAGCCAGGCCATATCGTGATCGTGGTTCTCGAGCTCCTCTGCAAGCTGGACGTCGAAATCGCAGGCGTCGATGCCATGCTTGCTTACGCGTGTGACGGCGATCGTAAAGCCGTCGACCGGCAGCGTGGCGAGCTGCTCGCGCAGGTGCTCCTCGCTGGCGCCTAGGTCGAGCAGGGCCGCGACGGTCATATCGCCGCTGATGCCCGAGGTGCCGTCGATGATAAGCGTGCGCTGATGATTGGACATGGAATGCTCCTTAACGGGCGCAGGGCGTGCCGGCGCTCAGATGATTGATAAGACTTGCCTGGTAGGCGGCACCAAAGCCGTTGTCGATGTTGACGACCGAAACGCCGCTGGCGCAGGAGTTGAGCATGGCGAGCAGCGCGGCTACGCCACCAAAGCTCGCGCCGTAACCCACGCTGGTGGGAACGGCTATGACCGGACAGCTTACCAGGCCGCCGACAACGCTCGCCAGTGCGCCCTCCATGCCGGCAATGGCGATGACCACCTGTGCCTGGGCAAGTTCCTCGGCATGCGCGAGCAGACGGTGCAGGCCAGCGACACCCACGTCGTAGAGGCGGTCGACCTCGTTGCCATAGAACTCGGCCGTCAACGCGGCTTCTTCGGCGACGGGCAGGTCGCTCGTGCCGGCGCAGGCGACGACGATGCGTCCATTGCCGGTGGGGGAGGGCTTGCCGCCCACGAGGGCGAGCTGTGCGTCCGGGACATATCCCAGGTCGATGCCGTTGCCAAGAAGCTCAGCGGTGCGCGCGGCTTTTTCGGCATCCAGGCGCGTGACCAGGATGCGCTCCTGGCCGGCATCGCGCAGTGCTTCGATAATGGCGGCAATCTGATCGGCGGTTTTACCGGCCCCGTAGACAACCTCGCCGGCCCCCTGGCGCACCCCGCGCGAAAGATCGAGCTGCGCAAAGCCCAAATCGGAGGTCGGAGCCGTTTGGATGCGCGTGAGGGCGTCGGCAGGGGTGACTGCTCCGCCGGCAACATCGCTCAGCAATTGCTCAAGATCTCGCTTATCCATATATGTTCCCTTCGACGGCGCAAAGTCTAGCACTCAAAGGGTATGTTTCCGAACACTAAGACAAAATTGTTCGGAAACTATAGGACAGACTGATTCAATTGTTAGACGGATCGACTAGTCGCGCAGGATGATGTCCATGGCGAGCATCAGGTTGCGCTCGTCGATGGCAAACGGGGCGGCCTCGCGCGTCTTGGGCTTGGCGCAAAACGCGATGCCCGTGCCCGCGGCCTGAATCATGGGGATGTCGTTGGCGCCGTCGCCGATTGCGACGGTGTGGGCCATATCGACGCCGCACTCAACTGCCCAATCTAGCAGCTGGATGAGCTTGGACTCCTTGGTTACAATGTCTGCCGCCAGCTTGCCGGTGAGCTTGCTGTCCATGACTTCCAGGCGGTTGGCCAGGCAAAAATCGATGCCCGCGGCGGCCACGATCTTATCGGCGACCTCGTGAAAGCCGCCGCTTACCACGCCGACCTTCCAGCCCTTGCTGTGTGCCGAGCGCACAAGCTCCAGCGCGCCGGGGGTAAACGTCACGCGCTCAAAGGTGCGCTCGAACACACTCTTGTCCAAGCCGGCAAGCAGCCCCACGCGCTCCTCGAGCGCCTGCTTAAAGTCGAGCTCGCCGCGCATGGCGCGTTCGGTGATTTGTGCAACTTGCTCGCCCACGCCGGCTTCCTCGCCCAACAGGTCGATGGCCTCCTGGTTGATGAGCGTGGAGTCGATATCCATAACGATGAGGCGTGCAGTCATGGCGGGCCTTTCCGAGTGCAGTTGTATTGGGGCACATTGTCGCACGTGGCGCGCGTCGGCGACGGTCACGGTGCGTCAATTGTTTCGTCTCCGTCAAGTCTTTGGGCAGGAGCTACTTTTTCGCGGCACATCGACGCAGGTGCGATAACATAGAACGCCATGTCTGGCTGCGCGGTTTACGCAGGCCGGGTAAATCTGTACGACGCCGCCCGGAACGACACGGGGCGGCACAGATCCATAAAGGAGGATCACTGGTATGAGCCAGACCCGTCCCATCGACGAGCATTCCATGCACACCCGTACTTGCGGTGAGCTTCGCCGCGAGAACGTGGGCGAAGAGGTCACCCTCACCGGTTGGGTGAGCCGTCGCCGCGACCACGGCGGCCTTATCTTCTGCGACCTTCGTGACCGCGAGGGCATCACGCAGCTCACCTTCGACCCCGAGCACTCCGACGGCGACGCCTTTAAGATCGCCGAGACCATGCGTCCCGAGTGGCCCATCAAGATCCACGGCGTCGTGCGCTCCCGTGGCGAGGAGACCACCAACACCAAGCTCGCGACCGGCGAGATCGAGGTCCTGACCGACCACGCCGAGGTGCTCAACACGTCCGTCACCCCGCCGTTCCAGATCGAGGACGGCATCGAGACCAGCGAGGACACCCGTCTGCGCTATCGCTATCTGGACCTTCGTCGTCCCGAGATGATGGCCAACCTCAAGCTGCGCTCCGACTTTACCTTTGCCATTCGCGAGGCGCTGCACAACCGTGAGTTCATGGAGGTCGAGACGCCTTCCCTGTTCAAGTCCACGCCCGAGGGCGCCCGCGACTTCATCGTCCCCAGCCGCATCCAGCCGGGCAACTTCTACGCCCTGCCGCAGTCCCCGCAGCTCCTGAAGCAGCTGCTTATGGTCGGTGGTGTCGAGCGCTACTATCAGGTTGCCAAGTGCTTCCGCGACGAGGACTTGCGTGCCGACCGTCAGCCCGAGTTCACCCAGGTCGATATCGAGATGTCCTTCGTGGACCAGAACGACGTTATGAGCGCGCTCGAAGAGGTTCTTGCCGATGCCTTCGGCCGCATGGGTGTCGAGATGCCCACGCCGCTGCGTCGCATGAACTACTGGGAGGCCATGGACACCTATGGCTCCGACAAGCCCGATACCCGCTATGGCATGCACCTGGTCGACCTGACCGACATCTTCGCCAACTCCAAGTTCAAGGTCTTTGCGACTGCCGCGAACGAGGAGGGCTCTGTCGTCAAGGCCATCAACGCCAAGGGCGCCGGTGCCTGGGCTCGCGCCAAGATCGATAAGCTTGCCGGCGTGGCTTCCACGTTTGGCGCCAAGGGCCTGGCCTGGATCGCATTCCGCGAGGACGGCTCCATCAACAGCCCCATCGTCAAGTTCTTCTCGGACGAGGAGATGGCCGCCCTGCGCGAGCGCATGGACGTCGAGCCCGGCGACCTTGTGATGTTCGCCGCCGGCCCGCGCCTGCTCTCCGACGAGATCCTGGGCGGCATGCGTTCCCACATGGCTAACGCGCTCGAGATCAAGCGCGAGGGCCACGACTTCCTGTGGGTCGTCAACTTCCCGCTGTTCCACTGGGACGAGGACCGTAAGGCTTACGCTGCCGAGCACCAGCCCTTCACCCTGCCGACCGAGACCGACATCGCCAAGATCGAGGCCGATCCGTTGGCAGCCGGTTCGTGCACCTACGACTTTGTCATGGACGGCTTTGAGGCCGGCGGCGGCGGTATGCGTATCCACAACGCCGAGATGCAGATGTCCATGCTCAAGCTCCTGGGCTTTACCGAGGAGCGCGCCGAGTCGCAGTTTGGCTTCCTCATGGAGGCCCTCAAGTTTGGTGCGCCCCCGATGGGCGGTTTCGCTCTGGGTCTGGACCGCGTGTGCATGCTGCTCACCGGTTCCGACTCCATCCGCGACGTCATGGCGTTCCCCAAGACGGCCAGCGGCTCCGACCTCATGTCGGGTGCTCCGAGTGCCGTTTCCGGCGCCCAGCTCAAGGACGTCAGCCTGCGCCTGATGTAGGCGAGCGGCTACCTATTGCCTGTAACGAGGGAAGGACGTGTGCCTTCCCTCGTTTTTTGTGGGACGGGGGTGCGCCGGTAACGTACAATAACTACCACGTGGCTGGGTTTGCCGGCCGAATGTGCGATGCCGCGGGAGGGGACATGGTCGAGTTTACAAAGACGATTAAAGATCCGTTGGGATTGCATGCCCGCCCGGTTGCGCTGCTCTATGACATTATTGCCAAGCATCGTAGCGACGTATCGGTCAGCATCGGCGATCGCCATACCGACGGCCGCGATGTGATGGGGCTCATGGCTCTCTACGGCGAATGTGGCGAAGACATCGTGTTCCGCGTTTCGGGCGTGGATGAGGCCTCCTGCGTCACATCGATCAGAAACCTCTCGCTCTAACCTCAACAATGTGACAAGGGGACAGGCCCCTTTGTTGCATAAATTGGTATGACAAGGCACCGCAAAGAGATGGTCTTTGCGGTGCCTCTTTTGTTTCGTATAGGAAACTTTTTCGAAAACTGAATGGGGACCCTTCCAAAAAAGTTAACCACGTGCTAGTTTACTAAAGCGAACATAGACGTGGCTAACTTTTGCCATGTCGATGTTGAGGACGAACCGATGTTAGGAGCTCACTCATGTCTTGCGGACCGCAGATGCCGGCTATGCCGCTTTCGATGGTAAAGGCGGGCGAAACCGTGCGCGTGTCTCGTGTAAAGGGCAATGAGGACATGAAGCACCACCTTAAGGACCTCGGCTTTGTCGAGGGCAACGAGGTTCACGTGGTGAGCTCGAGTGGCGCCAATATCATCGTCACCGTGCTCGGCGCGCGCTTTGGTATCGATTCCAAGGTCGCCATGCACATCATGACTGTCGGTTAGTTCGCAGCATTCCATAAAAGCTGAAAGGGGGAAAAGAATATGAAGACGTTGGGTGACGTTAAGGTGGGCGAGAGCTCTACCATCGTCAAACTTCACGGCGAGGGCGCACTTCGCCGTCACCTTATGGACCTGGGGCTCATCAAGGGCACTTCGTTCAAGGTCGTAAAGGTTGCACCGCTCGGAGATCCGGTCGAGATCAACGTGCGCGGCTACGAGCTCTCCATCCGCAAGGAGGAGGCTGCCGTCGTCGAGGTCCAGTAAGGGCCGGCGGCACATATTTCTGCAGATAAAGTTAGGTTTTTCTAACTTAAACTTGCAACGTTGAAGCACATTATCCAGCCCGCGCGGAGAAAGCAGCGCAGGCACACAAGGAAGAAGGATTGAATGGCGGATTCTCAGATCCATGTCGCGCTGGCGGGTAACCCCAACTGCGGCAAGACCACGCTTTTCAACCTGATCACCGGCGCCAACGGCTACGTTGGCAACTGGCCCGGCGTCACGGTTGAGAAAAAGGAAGCCAAGCTCCTGAGCGACAAGAACGTTACCATCACGGACCTCCCTGGCATCTACTCGCTTTCCCCCTACAGCCCCGAGGAGCAGTGCTCGCGCGATTACCTCATGAGCGGCGAGCCTGATGTCGTCGTCCAGGTGGTCGACGCTACCAACCTCGAGCGCAACCTGTACCTGGCGCTTCAGGTTATCGAGACCGGCCTGCCCGTGGTCGTTGCCCTCAACATGGCCGACTTGGTCGAGAAGAACGGCGACAAGATCGACACGGACAAGCTCTCCAAGAAGCTCGGCTGCCCGGTCATGATGATCTCCGCTCTTAAGAACAAGGGCATCACGGAGCTATTCGAGCAGGTCAAAAAGTCCGCTGCTTCCAAGGGCCAGGTGCCGGAGCACAAGTTCGATTCCTCCATTGAGGACGTTCTGGACCACATCGAGAACAATCTGCCGGCGAGCGTTCCCGCCAACAAGCGTCGCTACTACGCCGTCAAGCTGTTCGAGCGCGACGCGGACGCCTGCAAGCTCATCAACCTCACTAAGGAGAAGGCCGCTCGCGTCGAGCAGCTGGTCGCCCAGTGCGAGCAGGATTGCGACGACGACGCCGAGTCCATCATTACCGGCGAGCGCTACGGCGTGATTGCCCACATCATCGACGAGTGCCTCACCAAGGCTCCGGCCAAGATGAGCACCTCCGAGAAGATCGACCGTGTGGTTACCAACCGTATCTTGGGCCTGCCGATCTTTGTGGTCATCATGTTCTGCGTGTACTACATTGCCGTCTCTACCTTGGGCGGCACGGTGACCGACTTCACCAACGACCAGCTCTTTGGCACCGACGGCTGGTATGTGCTCGGCCAGGGCCGCGACGCCTACGACGCAGCTGTCGAGGCTGCGGGTGACGCCGCCGACTCGGTCGACCCGGCACAGTACGGCCCCTATGTTCCGGGTATCACCACCGTGGTGCACGACGCCCTTGTGGCGGGTGGCACCGAGGATGGTGGCCTGGTCGATTCGCTGGTCTGCGACGGCATCGTCGGCGGCCTGGGCGCCATCTTTGGTTTTGTGCCCCAGATGTTCCTGCTCTTTGTGATGCTGTCGTTCCTGGAGGACTGCGGCTACATGGCCCGCGTCGCCTTTATCATGGACCGCGTGTTCCGCCGCTTTGGCCTGTCCGGTAAGTCGTTCATCCCGATGCTCGTCTCTTCTGGCTGCGGCGTCCCCGGCGTCATGGCCACCAAGACCATCGAGAACGAGAAGGACCGCCGTATGACGGTCATGACCACCACGTTTATTCCCTGTGGCGCTAAGCTGCCGATCATTGCCCTGCTCATGGGTTCCATCATCGGCGATTCTTCCACCACCGCCGCGTGGATCAGCCCGCTTTTCTACTTCCTGGGCGTCTTTGCCGTCATTGCTTCGGGCCTCATGCTCAAGAAGACCAAGCTCTTCGCCGGTCGCCCGACGCCGTTTGTTATGGAGCTTCCTGCCTACCACTTCCCGGCGATCCGTTCTTGGGCGCTGCACGTGTGGGAGCGCTGCTGGGCCTTTATCAAGAAGGCCGGTACGGTCATCTTCGCGTCCACCGTCGTCGTTTGGTTCCTCTCCAACTTTGGCAGCTATAACGGTTCCTTTGGCTTCCTGCCTGCGATGGACGGCATCCCCGAGGAGTTCATGGATTACTCCGTGCTCGCCATGCTCGGCAACCTGGTCGCTTGGATCTTCGCCCCGCTCGGCTTTAGCACCTGGCAGGCCACCGCGCTGACTGTCTCTGGCCTCGTGGCTAAGGAGAATGTCGTCGCTACCGCCGGCTCGCTGCTCTCCGTCGCCGATGCTGGCGAGACCGACCCGAGCCTGTGGACCGCGTTTGCGGGCATGTTCCCCACCATGGGTGCTTGCGTGGCCTTTGGTGCCTTCAACCTGCTGTGCGCTCCGTGCTTTGCCGCCATGGGCACTATCCGCAACCAGATGGACTCCGGCAAGTGGACCGCGATTGCCATCGGCTATGAGTGCGCCTTCGCTTGGGTGATCGGCCTGTTCATCAACCAGTTCTACAACCTGTTTGTGTTGGGCCAGTTTGGTATTTGGACGATTGTAGCCATCGTGCTGCTGGTTGCGATGCTCTTCCAGATCTTCCGTCCCATGCCCAAGCATGCATGGACCGACGAGGACGAGACCAACACTGCTTCCGCCGCAGTTTCCGCTTAAGTCCGAATAAGGATTAGCCCCTTTCCACGAGCCCGGGTGTCCCAGCGACACTCGGGCTTTTTGGTGAGGGAGATGTGGCGTTTCCGCAGATAAAACCGACCAAAATATACCTGTCCCTTTTTGGCAGGTGGAGAATGGGGTAAAGTAAGTGGTGGTTAACTAGAGGAGGCTTGCTATGGCACCTATCGATATTGTTGTACTGGCTGTTATCGGCATTGCGTTTGTCGCCGTGTGCGTGCGCATTTATCGCAAGGGCACCTGCGCCGACTGCGCTCAAGGTGGCGTTTGCACAGGACATTGCTCCAACAAAAAGACCTGCGCCGCACTTAAGGGCGTAGACAAAATCGCCGAAGACTTGGGCCGCGGTATCAAATAAAGGTCCAGGCACCCAAGCGCCCCGCGAGCATCCGTTCGCGGGGCGCTTTGCACATTTGGGGGAGAGCGCGGCGAGTTGAAGAGTGATTTTGGGGTATCGTTACCTGTACTGTTAATTGGCAACTTATCTATAACGGAGTAACCCCATGAGCGCTCGCGTAACCATGAAGGACATAGCCGCCGAGCTTGGCGTTTCCATCAATACCGTGCATAAGGCCTTGACGGGCAAGGCCGGCGTGAGCGAATCCGTGCGTGCCAAGGTGAATGCCAAGGCCGAGGCCATGGGCTACCATCGCAACACAAGTGCCTCAAGCCTGCGGCGCAAGGATATCAACCTGGTGTTTTGCCTGCCCCGCGCATCGCGCGAGGGGGCGTACTTTTTCCGTTACCTTTGGGAAGGCTGCAACCGCTTTGAGCAGGAGGTCATCGATCAGGGCATTACGGTTGAGCGCGTAGAATTTGGCGTGGGCGGCTACGCCGATGCGCTCGAGCAGATTGATGAGCGTCTGCAGGTAGGCGAGAAGATTGACGGTCTGCTTGCCTATGTTCCGGGCGATGACCGCGCAACCGAACTCTTGAGGCAGATTGCCGAGGCGGGTGTGGCGATCGAGCTCGTCGACGGCGACCGACCGCACCTCGATCGCCTGGGTGCCAGTCTGGCGGACTATTCCGCGGCGGGCAGTCTTATGGCAGAGCAGGCGGCTAACCTGGTCCACGCTTCTGGGGCTGACGCCCGCGTGCTCCTGTTGGCGGGCGACCCTTATACCGACTCGCACTATCTGACCGCCCGCGCCTTTCATAATTACCTGCGCGAGCACGATATTCCATGGCGGGTTGAGGACCTTGCCGGTGCCCATGCGCAAGTCAAACAGCTCGAGCGCGAGCTTGAGCAGCGCTTGAGTGCGCCGGATGCTCCCGAGCTCATCTGTAGCGTTTTTGCCGTTGGTTCCGAGGTGGTCGCTGACGCGCTTGTTTCGAGCGGCAAGGCCGGCAAGGTCATGGTGATCGGCAACGACCTGTTCCCCGAGAGCGCCCTGGCCTTACGCCGTGGCATTTTTACCAATATCGTCTATAAGGACCCGGTGAGCTTGGCCTACCGTGGTGCCAAGACCTTGGGCGAGTATTTGCTGTGGGGTAAAACTCCGGCGGAGCCCGTGCAGAAGGGTGCTGTGGAGATGGTGTTTGCCAGCAACGTCGACCGCTACTGCGAGCTTGCGGGAATTTAGCCGTTTGGTCAGGTACCCCCTCTTGCGACGTGCATTTTTTGGAGTATTCAGCAATGGCGTGTTCCGAAAGAGGCTCAGAACGACTGTTTTAAGTGCCTCCGATGGCGTAAATCGCCATCGGAGGCACTTTTTTATGCCGATCGGGCGCGATATGCGCATCAAATAGGGCGTCGAGGACGGTGCGCAGTACGCCCCGATGCTGAATATTCCCAAAAATGTACGCCGAGACATGACCCACCTGAGCAAAAACGCCCAGGTTCGGTGTTCGGGGACGTTAGTCCATCCGCAATGCATGCGTGTCACGGCTCCAACAACCGTTGAACGGACAAAATCGACCGTTCACCCCATGGTGGTTAGGTGAACGTTCACCTTTTAAGTCGCAATGAATTAGTATAGTGAACGTTCACCTAGAGGATAACGAGCGCATCGTGCGCCCGCTCCGCCAACAAAGGGGTTGTTTGATGAAAAACTTCATGGACGATCAGGATTTCCTGCTGAGCACCAAAACCGGTGAGGAGCTGTTCCACAACTTTGCCGAGGGCATGCCCATCGTTGACTACCACTGCCACATTTCTCCCAAGGAGATCTGGGACGACAAGCGTTTTGAGAACATCACCGAGGTTTGGCTGGGCGGTGACCACTACAAGTGGCGCCTGATGCGTGCCAACGGCGTCGACGAGCGCTTCATTACCGGCGATGCCCCTGCTCGCGAGAAGTTCCAGAAGTGGGCCGAGACCCTGGGCCGTTGTGTGGGCAGCCCCGTCTTTGAGTGGAGCCACCTGGAGCTTAAGCGTTACTTTGGCTACAAGGGCGTCCTGAACGGCAAAACCGCTCAGGAGGTCTGGGACCTTGCCAACGCCAAGCTCGCTGAGGCCAGCTTTACCTGCCGCAACCTGATCAAGCAGTCCAACGTCCGCATGATCTGCACTACCGACGACCCCGCCGACAGCTTTGAGTGGCACAAGAAGATTGCCGCCGACGACAGTTTTGACGTTCAGGTCGTTCCCGCCATGCGCCCCGATGCCGCCCTGCGCATCGAGCGTGGCCAGGAGTTCGCCGACTACTGCAAGCATCTCTCCGAGGTTGCTGGCGTTGAGATCAGCGACTTCGAGGGCATGAAGGCTGCCATCTCCAAGCGCTACGACGTTGCCCACGAGCTGGGCTGCCGCGCTTCCGACCACGCGCTCGACTACGTTATGTACGTTCCGGCTACCGCCGACGAGATCGAGACTATCTTTGCCAAGGGCCTTGCCGCCGAGCCGCTTACCGAGGACGAGGTCCTCAAGTACAAGACGGCCTTTATGCAGTTCGTCGCCGGCGAGTATGTCCGCCTTGGCTGGGCCATGCAGCTGCACTTTGGCTGCAAGCGTGACAACAACCGCGCTATGTTCGCCAAGCTCGGTCCCGACACCGGCTACGACTGCATCTCCAACTACACGCCGTCCGACCAGCTGGCCGATTTCCTCAACTCCATCCAGGAGTCCACGGGTCTGCCCAAGACCATCCTGTACAGCCTGAACCCCATCGACAACACCATGATCGATACCGTGATGGGCTGCTTCCAGGAGGCTCCGACCGCCGGCAAGATCCAGAACGGCTCTGCCTGGTGGTTCAACGACAACGAGATCGGTATGCGCGAGCAGCTTACGGCTCTGGCTAACGAGGGCGTGCTGGGCAACTTTGTGGGCATGCTTACCGATTCCCGCTCCTTCCTGTCCTACCCGCGTCACGAGTACTTCCGTCGCGTGCTGTGCGGCGTGATCGGCGAGTGGGTCGAGCAGGGCAAGTACCCCGCCGACATGGAGCTGCTGGGAGCCATCGTGCGCGACATCAGCTACAACAACGCGGTCCGCTACTTTGGCTTTGACCTGGATGCCGTCGAGGCCTAAACCCGCATCGAATCACACCGAACTCGGGAGCGCCGTTGCCACACGCGGCGCCCCCGTTTTGCCTGCACGCTAACAGCAATCTAAGGAGAGACATCGATGGAGAACATCAGCTACGAGACGCTCGAGAAGATCGGCTACAAGGGCTACCTGCTGCCCAAGGACGCGCCCGAGAAGGTTCTGCAGTTTGGCGAGGGCAATTTCCTGCGCGCCTTCGTCGACCGCTTCTTTGACATGGGCAACGAGGCAACCGGCTGGAACGGCAAGGTTGTCATGGTCCAGCCCATCAGCGGTGCCTTTGGCTTTGCCGACGGCATTAACGCTCAGGATGACCTGTACACCGTGCTGGTGCGCGGCAAGGAGAGCGGCAACACGGTCGACGAGTCCCGCGTGATCAGCGCCTGCAGCCGCTGCCTCAATCCGTATCGTGAGGACGACTACCGCGCCATGATGGAGGTCGCCGTCTCCGACGATTTGGAGATTATCGTCTCCAACACCACCGAGGCTGGCATTGCCTACGATCCGTCCTGCAAGGCCGACGACATGCCGCCCGCGAGCTTCCCCGCTAAGCTTGCCCAGGTGCTCCACACCCGCTGGGCCGCCGGCAAGCCGGGCGTCATCGTGCTCGCCTGCGAACTCATCGATCACAACGGCGAGGAGCTGCTGCGCATCATGAACCAGTACGTGAGCGACTGGGGCTGGGAGGACGAGTTCTCGCAGTGGATGGCCAACGACTGCACCGTCTGCACCACGCTCGTCGACACTATCGTCCCCGGCCGCATCCGCGACCCCAAGGAGGCCGCTGCCGTGGCCGAGCGCCTGGGCTACGAGGATCCCTTCCTGGCCGTGCGCGAGCCCTTCCAGATGTGGGGTATCCAGGGCGACGAGTCACTTGCCGAGAAGCTTCCCTTCGTGAAGGCCGGCCTGCCGGGCGTCTTTGTGACCCCCGATGTCACCCCGTACAAGAAGCGCAAGGTCCGCATCCTCAACGGCGCCCACACTGCCTTTGTTCCGGGCTCCTGGGTTGCCGGCTTTGACATCGTGCGCGATTGCATGCACGACGAGACCGTCCGTGGCTTCATGAACACCATGCTCTACGACGAGGTCATCCCGACGCTTGCCGCCGATCTGGATGTCGAGGACTGCAAGGCCTTTGCCGCCGCCGTCGAGAACCGCTTCGACAACCCGTTTATCGACCACGCGCTGCTCTCCATTTGCCTCAACTCAACCGCCAAATGGCGTGCTCGCGACCTGCCCACGCTCAAGGACTATGTTGCCGAGACCGGCAGCCTGCCCAAGTGCCTGGCGACGAGCCTCGCTACGCTCATTGCCTTCTATACGCAGGAGCTCGTTGCTCGCGAGGGTGACGGCCTGCACCTGCGCCGCGCCGACGGCACCGAGTACACCGCTCAGGACGATGCCTTCGTGCTCGATTTCTACGCCGCCCACGCCGGTGCAGACGATGCCGAGCTGGTGCACGATGTGCTCAGCAACGAGCAGATGTGGGGCGAGGACCTTACGCAGATCGCCGGCCTTGAGGAGTTTGTCGTCAACGCGCTTGCCGTTGTGCGCGCCGAGGGCGCCAAGCAGGCATTTGCCAACGCCCAGGCCTAAATCCTTCTGTGCGCCCGCCGGGCAACTGACGGGCGCCCGCTGACTTCTGCTCAACCTGTAGGGTTAGGACTCTTTGTAATGAATACTATCCAGATCAATCCGGCCGACAACGTGATCGTCGCGCTGTCGCCGCTTGCCAAGGGCACCGCCGTCGCGGTTCCCGGGGTGGGCGAGGTCGTTGCCGCGGAGGATATTCCGCAGGGCCACAAGATGGCCGTGCGCGCCATTACGGCGGGGGAGGACGTCGTCAAGTACGGTCTTCCTATCGGCCACGTGACGGGCGACATCCAGCCCGGTCAGTGGCTTCATACGCATAACGTCAAGACCAACCTTTCGGGCGAGGTCGAGTACGCTTACAACCCGACGCATCCGGTCGTTGAGCCGGTTGAGCCCGAGACCTTTATGGGTTTCCGCCGCGCTGACGGCCGCGCCGCCACGCGCAACGAGCTGTGGATCATCCCCACGGTCGGCTGCGTCAACGAGGTCGCACGTGCCATGTGCGAGCAGGCTCAGGATCTGGTCGAGGGCTCGCTGGAGGGCGTTTACTACTTCCCGCATCCCTTTGGCTGCTCGCAGACCGGTGCCGACCATGCCCAGACGCGCCGTCTGCTGGTGGCGCTCTCGCGTCACGCAAACGCTGCGGGTGTGCTGTTCCTGTCCCTCGGTTGCGAAAACTGCACGCACCAGCAGGTACTCGACGAGCTCGGTGACTTCGATCGCGAGCGCGTTCGATTCCTCGCCTGCCAAGATGTAGCCGACGAGCAGGTCGAGGGCCACAAGATTCTGTCCGAGCTTGCCGACCTGGCCAAGCAGGCCAAGCGTGAGCCCATTCCTGCCTCCGAGCTGGTCATTGGCCTTAAGTGCGGCGGCTCTGACGGTCTTTCGGGCATTACCGCCAACCCCACGATCGGTCGCGTGAGCGATATGGTTGTCGCCCGCGGCGGCACGTCGGTGCTCACCGAGGTTCCCGAGATGTTTGGCGCGGAGAGCATTCTGCTCGATCGCTGTGAGAGCCAGGACGTCTTTAACGCAGCTGCCGACATGCTCAACGGCTTTAAGGACTACTTTATCAGCCACGGCGAGGTCGTCTATGAGAACCCGAGCCCCGGCAACAAGGACGGCGGCATTACCACGCTCGAGGACAAGAGCTGCGGCTGCGTGCAAAAGGGCGGATCTGCCCCCATCGTCGACGTGCTGCCGTATGCCGGTCAGGCTACCAAGCATGGCCTGAACATGCTGTGCGGCCCGGGTAACGACATGGTATCCACCACGGCCCTGACGGCTGCCGGCTGCCACGTAATCCTGTTCTCGACCGGCCGCGGCACGCCGTTCGGCGCACCGGCGCCTACGCTCAAGGTGTTCACCAACCAGCGTCTGTGCGACCACAAGGCCAACTGGATGGACTTTAACGCCGGCGTGGTGGCTACGGGCGAGCGCACACTCGATGAGGCTGCCGACGACCTGTATCAGATGGTGCTGGACACGGCGAGCGGCAAGCTTACGAGTGCCGAGCGTCGCGGTTGCCACGAGATCAGCATTTGGAAGGATGGCGTCTGCCTGTAGCGGTAAATGGGTTCGCATAGGGCGCTATTGACCATGGCCCCGTCGGGAGTGTTCCCGGCGGGGCCATGTTTGTTCTGTCTGTTCGGGCGTGTCTTCCTGAGGGTACGGGAGCGGCGAAAACAATAAACGTTCACCTAATCGACCTCAAATTTAAACCCACTCAATACCCATGTAATCGTGATTTTTTTCAAGTCAGATATCCGTTTAACGGCAAAAAACGACCGTTCAAGGATAATATACAAGTGAACGTTCACCTATCATATGCAATCGCGCATAATCTAGCTAAACGTTCACCCTACGAGTGGGCGATATGCAGACAGACATCGGTATGGACTCCAATGTCTTGTTACAAGACAATCGAGAAAAGAGAGGGAGCTCGATGACTAACAAGATCGGTAAAAAGCGCAAGATCACATTTTGGACGCGCTTGGGCTTTGGTATGGGCGGCATGCTCAACTCCGGTGCCCTGAGCTTTACGCACAGCTACATGGTGCTGTTCCTGTCCACGGAGTGCGGTCTGTCCGCAGGCGAGGCTGCGCTGATCAGCTCGTTCGCCATCTATCTCAACGCCATTCTGTGCCCGCTCATGGGCTTTGTGGCCGATAACTTCTACGCTACCAAGATCGGCCGCATCTTTGGCCGCCGCCGTTTCTGGATCTTGCTGGCTATCCCGATGATGGTCGCCGAGCCGCTCATCTTTGTGGCTACGCCGTTTGGTTTCCCGTACTACTTTGTGTTGTACCTGATCTACAACGTCGCGTACACGTTCTGCACCGCCAACCTGTCGCCGCTTACCATCGAGATGACCGATGACTTCAAGGAGCGTACGTACCTCACCGGCTACAAGCACCTCTTTGGTAACGCCGCCGGCTTCCTGATGGCTGCACTTGTGGGCTTCGGCTTTGGCACCTTCGGCGAGACCAACCCGTTCAGCTACTTCATCATCGCTACGGTCAACGCTTCGGTTATGGCAATCTCGCTGCTCTGCGTGTACCTGTCCACGTGGGAGCACACCCCCGAGGAGGTCGCTCAGGAGAAGATCGAGAGCGTCGGCGAGGGCATCAAGAAGTTCTTTGTGGACGTTATCTCCACCTTCCGCAACAAGTCCTTCCGCAAGGTCCTGTATGCACAGGTCTCCACGAAGCTCGCTGCTGCCTGCTGGTCTGCCTGCCTGTCCTTCTTCATCGTCTACTGCCTACAGATTCCTAAGTCCTACGAGTCCGTGATGGAGATGCCTGGCAAGGTCGTCGCTATCGTCTGCACCGCCATCTGGGTCGCCCTCATGGCCAAGAAGGGCTTCCACAAGTCTTGGTACCTCGCAAATGTTGGTTGCGCTGCGTGCATCATTGCCTACAACTACTTCGCCTTTGGTCAGATCAACGGCACCTCCACGGTCGCCATCGCCATGATCGCCTACCCCATCATCTTCGCCATCTGGAAGTTCTTCTACGTCGGCTTCCAGTACCTGCCCGATGTTCTGCTCAACTATATCCCCGATGTCGATGAGCTCATCACTCTGCGCCGTCGCGAGGGCATCTACAGCTCCGCGCAGCAGCTCTGCCAGCAGATCGCCCAGGCTATCGCCGTCAACGTGTGGGCTATCGTCCTTGCTGCCTCCGGCTTCATTCAGACCGCCGGCAATAGCGACGCCGTGACTCAGCCCGCTACCGTGCCTCTGTATATCTGCGGCTACATGATCATCGGCTGCGCCGGCTTCTTCCTGCTTGCGGCCGTCCTTGCCCGCGGCATCAAGATCGACAAGGAGCAGTGCGACGTCCTTTGCGACGAGATTCACCGAGTCAAGGAGGGTGGCAAGATGGCCGACGTCAAGCCCGAGGTCAAGGCGCTTTGCGAGGAGCTCTCCGGCTTTAAGTACGAGGACTGCTTTGCTCACAACAACGTTGGCTTCCAGGACGGTAGCGTAACTCCTGCCGAGTAAGGCCGACATATCGTCCAAATCACAGGGCCGTGCCACCGGAATTCCGCCGGCAGGCACGGCCCTTTTTCAACAGCGTACAATTTGCCTTTAGAGCATCTTTTTGAGGGAGAAACCCATGGAGACGAACGTTATCTGGCGCAACGCGCGCGCGGCGGTTATCGAGCTTGACGACGGCGGCTACTTTACCTGTGCCGATACGTGGGAGATCTTTGTCAACGATGAGCCCGCCGGTACCACGAATACGGTCGAGACCTATGTCGACGGCCTGACCCCCGGCAAGCGCAACCTGGTTCGTTTTGTTTGTGGCGAGCGCGAGCTGAGCGTAGGTGTCACCACGCCGGCTGAGCCCTTTACCATCAACGTTCGCGACTGTGGCGCCAAGGGCGATGCCGAGCACGACGACACCACCAACATCCAGGCTGCCATCATGGCCTGCCCCAAGGGCGGGCGCGTGCTGATCCCCGCCGGTAGTTATCGCATCAAGTCCCTCTTCCTTAAGAGCAATATCAACATCGAGCTCGCCGAGGGGGCGGTGCTGCTGGCCCGCCACGATCGTGCCGCGCTTGCCTACATTCCGGGCACGGTCACGGGCAACGAGGGTGCCGGTTATGCCGGTACCGATATGCTGCCCCTGGGCCGCTGGGAGGGCGAGAGCTTCTCGACCTACTGTTCTACCTTTACGGGTCTGGGCGTGCACGACGTGTGCATCTATGGTCGTGGTGCCATCGACGGCCAGACCGATTTTGCCGAGGACAACTGGTGGAACAAGGACTTTAAGAACATCTTTCGCCCCGAGGAGGGCCGCGAGGTCTCCCGCCCGCGCATGATCTTCCTGTCCGAGTGTGAGAACGTGAGCTTGGCTGGCTTCACCGTGCGCAACAGCCCGGCGTGGAATATCCATCCCATCCTGTGCGAGCACGTCGATGCGCTCTGCCTGTCCATCGAGGGCCCCAAGAACTCCCACAACACCGACGGCTTCGATCCCGAGAGCTGCGGCTTTGTCCGCATCTTGGGCTGCCAGTTCTCGGTGGGCGACGACTGCATCGCCGTCAAGAGCGGCAAGCTGGGCATTGACCCCGAGCTTCGCCCCGCTACGCACGACGTGCTGATCTCGCACTGCTACATGCACGATGGCCACGGCGCCGTGGTCTTGGGGTCCGAGGCCGCCGGCGGCATCAAGGACCTCACCGTGAGCAAGTGCCTGTTCGAGCGCACCGACCGCGGCCTGCGCGTCAAGACCCGCCGCGGTCGCGGCAAGGACGCCGTTAACGAGGGCATCACCTTCGAGCACATTCGTATGGACGAGGTGCTTACGCCCTTCGTGGTCAACTCGTTCTACTTCTGCGACAAGGACGGCAAGACCGACTACGTGCAGTCTCGCGAGGCACTGCCCGTCGACGACCGCACGCCCGGCTTTGGTGCCACGACGTTTTGCGATATCGAGGCCACCAACTGCCATGCTGCCGCGGCCTATATCACGGGTCTGCCCGAGAGCAAGGTGACACGTCTGACGTTCCAAGACGTTCACGTTACCTTTGCCGACGATGCCGAGCCCTTTGTGCCGGCCATGGCCTGTGGTGTGGAGCCGATGGTGCGCCAGGGCATCATCGCGCAAAACGTCAAGGTACTCGACCTGCAAAATGTGGTTATTGAGGGCCAGGACGGCGAGGAGCTGCAGCTCCAGAACGTCGACAAGGTTATCCGCGCGTAGGCGTTTGCTCTTAAACAATCGAATTCGGCATGTCGCGACGCGCGATGGGCAGGGCCTTCCCGACCCATTGCGCGCACTTTTAATATGCCGAAACTGCGACGTAGACGGTCTGCGACGGGAGGACGCGGTGACTGATGATGAGTGAGAGACGATTATTTGAGGTTTCACCCGAGCGTGCGGGGGCATATCACAGTATCTCTAAGGCCTTGGAGGCAATTGATGAATCCTGTCCGAATGACGGACGACCGGTGACAATCCATATCGAGCCGGGTGAGTACCGCGAACGGGTCGAGATTCATCGACCGTATGTGACGCTGGTGGGCGAGACGGCTGACAGCGTGCGTATCGTGGGCAGCCTGGGCGCCAAGATGCCCTCGGGGGACGGATCGGGCATTGACGGAAAGCTAGGCACCTTTAGGACCTATACCGTTTTGGTCGATGCCGACGACGTGCGGCTCGAGAACCTCACAATCGTCAACGATGCCGGCGACGGTCGCGAGGTGGGGCAGGCGATTGCCCTGTACGCCGACGGCGACCGTTTGGTAGTCGACGCCTGTTGCATTACGGGGCGCCAGGACACGCTGTTTTTGGGCCCGTTGCCCCCGCGCGAAGTCAAACCGGGCGGATTCATTGGGCCCAAGCAGTTTGCGCCGCGTCGGGTGGGCCGTCAGTATTTTCGACGCTGCCGGATTGAGGGCGACGTCGACTTTATCTTTGGTGGCGCGTGTGCCTATTTTGAGGGGTGCGAGATCCGCTCGCTCAACCGCAATATGGACGTGAACGGTTACGTGACGGCGGCATCGACGCCCGAGGGAGAGCCATATGGCTTCGTGTTCCACGGCTGCTCGTTTACAGCCGCGCAAGACGTGGCACCGGATTCGGTCTATTTGGGTCGTCCTTGGCGTGAGTGGGCCCAGACCGTGCTGATCGATTGCTGGCTGGGACAGCATATCAAGCGCGAAGGTTGGTGGGATTGGGCTAAGCCGGCGGCGCACGAGAGGGCGCACTACGCTGGTGCAAGCCTACATGGCCCGGCGAGTGATGCCGAAAACTGGGCGCCATGGGCGCACGAGCTCGATGCGACAGCCACTACCCGATACGCCCGCGAACAGGTGCTTTCCGGTGCGGACGGCTGGGACCCCGAAGGTGGCCCGGGCGACGCTGCGGAGACCGACAGTCTTTCCGATAACGGTCGCACGGTGCATATCGACACCTATTACGAAGACGAACTGGCATTTCGTGAGCGCCTTAAGCGTGAGGGTCGCTCCGCCGCATTTAAGGGCACGACGCCCGAAGACTTTGAGACATGGCAGGTTGCGACGAGGGTTCGGCTGTTTGACCTGTTGGGCTTATCGATTATGGATCGCGTGTCGATTGAGGCGCGCGAACTCGATCGGGTGCAGATTGCCGGCGGTATCGTGCGCACCCATGCGATGCTGCAGGTGGAGCGCGACGTTTGGATGCCGTTCTACCTGCTCGAGCCGCAGTCGCCTAAGCTCGATGCGCGCGGCCGCAAGTGTTGCTATATCTGCCCGCATGGCCATCAGGGAGCAGGCGCCGCAAGTGTTGCGGGCGTGACGGGCGTGCCGGCGGTCGATGATGCTGTGCGTAAGTTCAATTACGACTACGGTCTACGTTTGGCGCGTATGGGTTACGTGACCGTCTGCCCCGACGCACGCGGTTGGGGATACCGTCGTGACTGGAAGGGTCAGGGCGATGGCGAGAACAGCTTTCTGCGCGGCACGTGCCTAAACCAGGCGCGCATGGCCGAGCCACTGGGCCTTACGGTTGCGGGCCTCAACGTCTGGGACAACATGCGTCTGATCGATTACCTAGAGGCGCGCGGCGATATTGCCATGGATGACCTGGGTTGCTTTGGTTTTTCGGGTGGCGGCTACATGACGTTGTACCTGGCCGCACTCGACCCGCGTGTGCGCAAGGCGTTTGTCTCGGGCTATCTGTACGGTGTCGATGATTCGCTGCTGCACCTCAACGGCAATTGCAGCTGCAACTACACACCCGGACTTTGGCGCTTGCTCGACATGGGCGATATTGCCTCGCTTATTGCGCCACGCCCGCTGTTGGTGCAGAGCTGCGAAGAGGATCATCTGAACGGTTCGCGCGGGCTGAAAAATGTCGATGAACAGCTCAAGATCGTGCGCGATGCCTACAAGTTGCTGGGCCGCAGAGATGCTCTGCGGCACGAGGTGTGTCCGGGTGGACACCATCTGGGCGTGGCACATCTTGTCGAGGATATCGAATGGCTCGATTCGCACGTTGCGAAATGCGACCGTGCATAGCCCCTCGGCATGCTGCAAATAAACGGTACGTACCTGTATGGCCGCCAATGGGCGGATGAGGAGAAGATTATGGAAACGAAGAACTTGAGTGAATCGACCATTTGCTGCTTTGGCGATTCGACCACATGGGGGGATAACGGATGCGGCGCAGGCGGCAACGACATCTCTTGGACTTCGCATCTGGGCGCGTTGCTGGGAGGTGCAGTCGTCGAGAACTTTGGCATCAAGGGTTCGCGTATCGCCATCAAGGCCGACCGTACCGATTCATTTGTCGAGCGCTTGGACGGCATCGACGATGCGGCCGATGTCTATGTTGTCTTTGGCGGCATCAACGACTTTAGCCGCAACGTGCCGCTTGGAGAGCTGGGCAGCACGGACGTGCATGAGTTCTATGGTGCACTCGACTATCTGGTCCGCACCATCACGGCACGCTCGCCTCGGGCAAAGCTCGTGTTTATGACGCCGTGCAAGACGAGCGGTAAGCACGAGAAGGATATCCCGGCAAGCGACGAGCTCAACCACCTGGGCCTGACGCAGGTCGCCTACGTGCGAGCGATGCTCGAGGTCTGTGACCGCTACTCCGTTCCGGTGATTGACCTGTATGCGCAAAGCGGTATCAGCCCGTTTTTGCCGGAGCACCGCGAGCTCTATATGCCGGACGGTCTGCACTACAGCCCGGCTGGCTATGAGCGCCTGGCGCATCGCATCGCCGCGGGTCTCACCGCCGTTTGCCGCTAAAAGTCTGCCGTTCGCGAGGAATATAGGGTTAACGTTCACCCTATATTCCTCGTTCGCGTTACACTAGGGGTAACGTTCACCTATCGTTTATGTCAGAGGGGACAGCAATGGGTTGCAATCAAATCCTGGACCGTTATATCGAGCAGTTGATCGAAACCTCTACGCCGCAGGCGCCGGCTTGGAATATCGAAAAGATTCGCGCCGGCAAGGAGAACACCTGGAACTATATTGACGGCTGCATGATCAAGGCGCTCATCGAACTGTACGAGATCACGGGTGAGCAGCGCTACCTGACCTTTGCCGACGACTATATCGATTTCTTTGTCCAGGACGACGGCACCATCAAGCATTACAACCCGCAGGAGTACAACCTCGATAACGTCAATGCGGGCAAGACCCTCTACAAGCTCTATGACCTGGTGGGCAAGCCCAAGTATCGCGCCGCCATGGATACCATCTATCGTCAGCTCGAAACCCAGCCGCGTACCAAAGAGGGCGTGTTTTGGCACAAGGCCGTCTACCCCAACCAGATCTGGCTCGACGGCATGTATATGGCGCAGCCGTTTTACATGCAGTATGAGCTGAGCTTCCACAACCGTCGTGCCTGCTCGGACAGCTTCCATATGTTCCAGGTCGTGCATGACCTGATGCGCAACCCCCTCAACGGTCTGTACTATCACGCTTACGACGCGAGCCGCAAACAGTTCTGGTGCGACCCGGTCACCGGCCTTTCGGCTAACTTCTGGCTGCGCGCCGAGGGCTGGTTTGCCATGGCGCTCATCGACACCTGGGAGCTTATGCCGCCTTCGATGTCGGCCGAGAAGGACGAGATCCGCAAGATGTTCCACGATCTGATCGACGCCATGCTGCCGTATCAGGACGAGAAGACCGGCATGTGGCACCAGGTCATCAACCTGCCCAATATCGCCCCCAACTACCTGGAGGAGTCGGGCAGCGCCATCTTTGCCAACGCCATCATGAAGGGCGTGCGTCTGGGCGTGCTGGGCGAGCGTTACTACCAGTACGGCCGTCGCGCCTTCGACGGCATCTGCGAGACCTGCCTGTCCGAGTATGACGGGCAGCTGGCGCTCGACAACATCTGCCTGGTTGCGGGCCTGGGCAACACCGCGCACCGCGAGGGCACGTTTGATTACTACATGAGCGAGCCCGTGGTCAAAAATGATGCAAAGGGTGTGGCGCCGCTGGTGCTTGCCTATATCGAGACCATGCATCACGACAAGCTGGCCGGTAAGCGCGATCCGCTCGCCCCCTCGGGCGTGTGCTCCATCGAGGACCCGTTTGGCGGATACACCCCGGGCATCAACGCTCATAAGGGATGTGAATAACGTGGGGGCTATTACTCCGGGCGTACGTTTGCACGACCTTCCGCAGGGGACCGTCGAGGAACGCATTCGCATGGCGGGAGAGCTGGGCTTTTCGTGCATTCAACTGCCGAGCAAGGTGCTCTACGCATCGATGGGGATCGATCGAGGCGGCCTGACCCACGAGCTTGCCGACCATTTGCGTGCGGTGCTCGACGAGGCGGGCGTTTCGGTCACCGTGCTCGGCTGTTATAAGAATCTGGCGACGCCCGATCGCCAACAGCTCATGGATAACTTTGCCGAGTACGAGGCATGCTTGAACTTTGCCCAGATGCTCGGCGGATGCCCGGTTGGCACCGAGACCGGTCGCCCCAATGCACAGAACCGCGTTGCTGACGACCGCATGACCGATGAGGCACTCGATGCGTTTGCAGACGGGCTTGCACACGTCTGCGATCGGGCCGAGGCCGTGGGTGGGCAAATTTTGATCGAGCCTGGTTGGAACGAAACGGTCAACACGCCGGATCGCTGCCGTGAGGTGCTAGAGCGCGTCTCGAGTCCGTCGCTCGGCGTGATCTATGACCCGGTATCACTGCTGCACCCCAGTGTTGTTGACGAAGCGCAGGAAATCACCGCGCGCATGCTCTACTTATGCGGCAGTAAGATCCGCGCGCTGCACGCCAAGGATTTTGAGGTCGTTGATAACGAGGATGAAGCCGGTTGGTGCGACGGTACGGGTTCGCGCCTGGTGTGTCATGGCGTGGGCGAGACGGGACGATATGACTTTGAGCCCGTGGTGGCCTGGGCGGCTGCCGCCTGCCCTGGGATTCCCTGCGTGGTCGAGAACAGCGTGCCGGCGACGGCGGCTGACTGCCTGGCGACACTCGAGCACATGTCCGCTCGCTGCGAGGCTTCGCATCGCGAGTTATAGCATTGGCTTTTGCCGTGTCGGCAGATTGAGATTACCTGTATGGGGGCGGCGGTGAAGGGTCTTTATCGTCGCCCCATTGGATTGCATTAAAAAGGGGAGTTGCGTGGCTATCCACATTGTCGAAGAGGCGAATCGTTGCCTGGGTTGTAAAAGGGCGTTCTGCCAGATTAAGGGCTGCCCGGTTCAGACGACTATTCCACAGGTCATTGACCTGTTCAAACAGCGTCGTCTAGAAGAGGCGGGCGAGCTACTGTTCCAGAACAATCCCATGAGCGCGGTCTGCTCCATGGTTTGCAACCATTCGGGCCAGTGCGAGGGCGCGTGCATCCAGGGCCGCAAGGGCGCGCCGGTGCATTTCTCGAGCATCGAGAACTATATCTCCACGGCATATTTGGATCGTAAGGAGTGGAAGCCCGCACCGTCGTGCGGTAAACAGATTGCTGTGGTCGGTTCCGGTCCCGCTGGTATTACCGTGGCCATTAAGATGGCCCAGCTGGGCTGTGCCGTCACGGTATTTGAGCAGCGGCCCGAGATCGGCGGTGTGCTGGAGTACGGTATCCCCGAGTTCCGCCTGCCCCGTGCGCTCGTGCAAAAGTATCGCCACGTGATGTGCTCGCTTGGCGTGCGCGTGCGCCCCTCGACCACCATCGGTGGCGCGCTGCATATCGACGACCTGCTGCGCGACGGCTACGATGCGGTCTTTGTCGGTACTGGTACCTGGCGAGCTCGAAAGCTGGGTATTCCCGGCGAGTCGCGCGGCAACGTGCTGTTTGGTATCGATTATCTGGTCGATCCCACGAGCGTGGCAATCGGGCAGAACGTGGCGGTTATCGGCGCCGGCAATGTGGCCATGGATGTTGCCCGCACGGCGCTGCGTTCGGGTGCTCGCAAGGTCACTGTGTATGCACGCTCGCGCCATATCTCGGCCATCGACGACGAGGTCGAGCTGACCGAGCTTGACGGTGCCGAGATTGTGCGCGGCAAGGCGATCTGCGCCATCGATGATAACGGTCCGGTGTTCGAGACGGCTATCTTTGACGAGGACAACAATGTGGTGGGCTACGAGGAAGAGCTCGACCATGCGTCTGCCGACACAGTTGTGATTGCGGCTTCGCAGGTGCCCAAGGACAAGCTTGTGCTTACGACGGGCGGTCTGGAGACCGACCATCGCGGCCTTCTTTCGGTCGACGAGCGCGGCATGACCACCGTGCCTGGCGTCTTTGCCGCCGGCGACGTGGTCAACGGCCCGCTGACGGTTGTTCACGCCGTAGCCGGCGCCAAGCTCGCCGTCGAAGGCATGACTACCTATCTGGGCCTCTAACTCCATCCCACCCATCAGTTGCGGTGAAATACGGACTGTTTTGGCTGTCAAAAGCCTCGATTGCTCCGTATTTCACCGCAACTTTTTGGGGTTGAGCAGAGGCTGGAGGAACGCGCACGGTCGGGTGCTGCGCGGTTGCTGGTACGATAGGTACGTCAGCAACTGCCGCCGAGCGGCTCAAATGAAAGGAACCCTGTATGGAGTCCTCCGCCTACCCGATGCTCTTTAGTCCGATCAAGGTCGGTACGACCGAGGTCAAGAACCGCGTCTTTATGCCGCCGGTGTCCACCAACCTGGCCGATCATGGCTATGTGACCGACGACTTGGTCGATCATTACCGTGCCCGCGCCAAGGGCGGCGTGGGCCTCATCATTACCGAGGTCGTGACGGTCGAGCCCACCTATACCTATCTGCCGGGTGACATGTGCTGCTACGACGACACGTTTATCCCTGGCTGGGAAAAGCTCGCCGCCGCCGTGCATGAGTATGGCTGCAAGATCATGCCGCAGCTCTTTCACCCCGCCTACATGGCCTTTAACATTCCGGGCACGCCGCGCCTGATCGCTCCGTCCTTCGTGGGACCGTCCTATGCCCGTGAGGCACCGCGTCCCATCACGGTCGACGAGATTCACGAGCTCACGCATCAGTTTGGCGACGCTGCCGTGCGTATGCAGAAGGCCGGTGTCGATGGCATCGAGGTCCATGCGGCGCACGCCCACGGCATGCTCGGCGGTTTCTTGACCCCGCTCTATAACAAGCGTACCGATGAGTACGGCGGCTCGCTCGACGCCCGCATGCGCTTTTTGCTCGAGGTCATCGCCGAGATTCGCGAGCGCTGCGGCAAGGACTTTATCATCGACGTCCGCATCTCGGGCGATGAGTACACCGATGGCGGTCTGACCCTCAACGACATGATCTACGTCTCGCGTCGCCTGGAGAAGGCCGGCGTCGACATGATTCATGTGTCGGGCGGCACCACCATCAAGCGCGGCTCCGCAATTCCCGCCGCCGGTACCCAGCAGGCCTCGCATGCCGCCTGCTCGCGCGAGATCAAAAAGCACGTCAACATTCCCGTCGCCACCGTCGGACGTATCAACGAGGCCTGGATCGCCGAGGAGCTGATCGAGGACGGCGCTGCCGACATATGCATGATGGGCCGCGCCAATCTGTGCGATGCCGAGTTCTGCAACAAAGCCGCTGCCGGCAACGCCGATGATATCCGTCCCTGCATTGGCTGCCTGCGCTGCCTGAACGGCATTATGTTTGGCAAGCGCATCTCCTGCACCGTCAACCCGGACGTGGAGCGCGACGAGGCCGGCTACGAGCCTGCCGCCGAGGCCAAGAACGTGCTCGTTGTGGGCGCTGGTCCTGCGGGCATGGAGGCAGCCTACATTGCCGCCAAGCGCGGCCACAACGTGGTGCTCGTGGATAAGCAGGATGAGCCGGGCGGCGAGATGCGCATCGCAGCCGTTCCGCCGGCAAAGCAGGAGCTCACCCGCGTGATCAAGTATCAGTACCGTCGCCTGGCCGAGGCCGGCGTGAAGTGCGTATTTGGCACCGAGCTTACTGCCGAGGACATTCAGCGTGACTACGCGGGTTACGAGGTCGTCCTGACTAATGGCGCCGAGCCCATCGCTCCGGCCTTTATGAAGGGCTTTAAGCAGGTTATGACGGCCGACGACCTGCTGGGTGGCAAGGCTTTCCCGGGTAAGAAGATCGTCGTCGTGGGCGGCGGCACCGTCGGCTGCGAGACGGCAGATTACCTGGCCCCGCTGGTCAATGACCTCTCGCCGGCCAACCGCGATGTCACCGTTATCGAGATGACCAAGACGCTCGCCGCCAACGAGGGTGGCGCCGGTCGCGCGGTGCTCATCACGCGCATGCTCTCCAAGGGCGTCCACGTGCTGACCGAGGCCAAGGTGACCGAGATCACAGAGGACACCATCAGTTACGAAAAGGACGGCGAGGTCCACACCATCACCGGTGCCGATACGCTGGTGCTTGCCATGGGCTATCGTCCCAATACCAAGTTGGCCGACGACCTTGCTGCAGCCGGCGTTACCACCCACGTGTTGGGTGATGCCAACAAGTGCGGCAACATCCGCGACGCCATCGGCGACGGCTACAAGATTGCCTGCGAGCTCTAGTCAACCCCTTGGTGCATGTGAGGCCTATCCCCGCGGCGTCAGTCGGTAGATAGCAAAAAGCGGCGGTCGTCCCGTACGTGGGACGACCGCCGCTTGCGTTAGCCGCAATGAGTCGTGCGATTAGAGCCCCAGGAGCTCCTTGACCTTGGCGATGATGGCCTCGTCGGTGGCGTTGGCAAAGAAGTACTCCTGGAAGTGCTCGCCGGCAAGTGCGCCCTTCACCAGGTCCTGATCGATCTCGCCCAGGACGTCGACGAGCGGACGCATGGTCACAGCGCGCACGCCGTCGAGGATCTTCTTGTTGCGCTGCTCGGGCTCAACGCGCTCGGCAGGATAGCCGTTGCCCGAACCAAAGCCAAAGAGCTTCTCGAAGGTGTACTCAAGATTGAGCTCCTGGCCCCAGCCGTTCTTGAGGGCGAAGGGCATGGCAACGGCGTTGCCATCGTTGACCTGGGCAAAGGTGTAGGCGTCGAGCGGGTCGGCAACGTGGCCGCACAGCACGCCGGGGAAGGAGTTACAGGCGAGCATGGCGCCCTCGCCGGTGCCGCAGCCGGTCACGACGTAGTCGGCAGCGCCGGAGTTCAGCAGCACGGCGGCAAGGATGCCGTTCTGCACGTAGGTGAGGGGCTTGGAATCGGCGTCGGCATACATGCCATAGTTAAAGACGGTGTGCCCCATGGGCTCGACAACCTTCTTAAGGGCAGCCTCGATCATAGGGTTCTTGGAGTTCTGAGAGTTCTCATTGATCAGAGCGATCTTCATTGCGAATTACCTTTCTATTTCTAACTTGCGGTGAAATACGGACTGTTTTGCCTGATAGAAGCCAAAACCAATCCTTATCTCACCGCAACTCAAATGAAAAACGAGTGGATGAAACCTGATATGGGCAGTTGCGGCGACGCTTATTGAGGCTGCTTTCCAATGTATGCGAGGATTCCACCGTCGACGTAGAGGATGTGGCCGTTGACGAAGTTCGATGCATCGGAAGCCAAGAACACGGCGGGGCCCTTCAGATCCTCGGGCGTGCCCCAACGGGCGGCCGGCGTCTTGGCAATGATGAACTGGTCAAACGGGTGGCGGCTGCCGTCGGGCTGCGTCTCGCGCAGGGGTGCGGTTTGCGGCGTGGCGATGTAGCCGGGTCCAATGCCGTTGCACTGGATATTGGCCTCGCCAAACTCCGAGCAGATGTTCTTGGTGAGCATCTTGAGTCCGCCCTTGGCGGCGGCATAGCCGGCGATGGTCTCGCGACCTAGCTCGCTCATCATCGAGCAGATGTTGATGATCTTGCCGTGGCCCTTGGCGATCATGCCGGGCAGGCAGGCCTTGGACACGATAAACGGTGCGTTGAGGTCAATATCGACGACGCGGCGGAAGTCCTCGGCGCTCATGTCGAGCATCGGGGTGCGCTGAATGACGCCGGCATTGTTGACCAGGATGTCGGGCGTGGTGCCAAAGTCGGCCTCGATTTTGGCGATGAGCTCGGCAACGGCGGCCTCGTCGGTGACGTCTGCCACGTAACCATGAGCCTCAAAGCCCAGCTCGCGGTAGTGCTTCTCGGCCTCGGCGACCTTGTCGGCGTGACGTGCGTTAAAGGCGATCTTGGCGCCGGCCTCTCCGAGCGCCTCGGCAATGGCCATACCGATGCCATAGGTGGCGCCGGTCACGAGCGCGACCTTGCCATCCAGGCGGAAGCTGTCCATAAGATCAGACATAGCGATCCTTTCAAAAGAAACGTTCATCTATATAAGTCTTGCTTTTCATACAAGGTCAGTATAGGAGAAGAGGGGGAATTAAAAGACAGATTCTCCTAAAAACAGGTGAACGTTCACTTTTAAAAGGTAAACGGTGGTCTCGCCCTTGCCGTGCGGACGTCTATTTGCTCTGTTCCTGCGCTCCCTCTGCGATCATGTTGCGGTTGTACACCAGATGCAGGTACATCGCGTCGTGCGCGGCGGTGGGATTGCGCGAGGCGATGGCGTCGGCCACATCGCGGTGCGTGCGGATAGTTTCCTCGACGAGCTTTTTGCCAGTCACGTCGATAAAGAGGGGGACGGATGCCTTGAGCACGCCCATCAGGCGGGGAACGACGAGGTTTCCGGAGCTCTCGGCAATGGCATTGTGGAACGCGGTGTCGGCGGCGGAGTAATCCTTACCGGCCTCGGCCAGGCGCTCGGATTCATCGCAGAGCTCTTCGATACAGACGACCTGATCGTTGGTTGCGTGCTCGGCCGCCATGCGTGCCATCTGCGGCTCGATCATAAAGCGCACCTCGAGTAGGTCGCGCGCCAGACGCTGCTTGTCGTCGATAAAGGTAAAGCCCAGCGGGTCGTCGGCAACGCCGGGGTTTGACGCCACATAGGTGCCCGAACCCTGCTTAATGCGCACGATATTGCGCGACTGCAGCAACTTCATGGCCTCGCGCACGGTGCTCCTGCCGGCGCCCAAGCGCTCGACCAGCACGGTTTCCTTAGGTAGGCGATCGCCTTGCTCAAGGTGTTCATCCAGAATCAATTGAATGATTTTCTCCGATATTTGCTCGGGGAGTCCCGATTCGGCGCGGGCCATAGCTATACCTTTCATTACAAAATTCATCTGAGCTATTTTAGCGCACCACGGATGCGATATTGGCCGCTGGATTTGAGTCGGGCGGCTTAGATATACCGTTCGCAGCGCAAATACGACCGTTTACCAAATACATCAGATGTATTTCGAACAAATTTCAAAATGAAACATCAGACCTTTCCAAAACACGCTATAGTCATCAGACGAATTCAAAAGGTCTGATGAATTGGAGGAAAGATGTCAGACCCAACGTTTATGGCTGATCCCACCAGGCTGGTCATCGCCGCCATCGTGGGCATCGCGCTGCTGCTTGCGCTCATCATCAAGTTCAAGCTGCACCCCGTGCTTTCGATGATGGTCTCGGCGCTCGCGATCGGCATCGGCGCCGGTATGCCGCTCGACCTGGTGGCGGACACTGTCACCAAGGGCGTGGGCGCCACGCTGCAAAACATCGCCCTGCTCATTGGCCTGGGCTCGATGTTTGGCCAGATTCTTGAAGAGAGCGGCGGCGCCAAGAAGATTGCCCAGACCTTCATCGATACCTTTGGGCAGGGTCACTCTAGCTGGGCACTGGGTATTACCGGTCTGGTCATCGGCACTACGGTGTTCTTTGAGGCCGGCGTGGTCGTTTTGATCCCGCTTGCCTTTAGCGTGGCGTCGCAGACCAAGAAGTCGACGCTCTACTACGGCATCGCGCTGCTCGCAGGACTTGCCGCTGGCTATGCGTTTGTGCCGCCATCGGCCGGTTCGGTTCTGGTCGCCGGCACGCTCGGTGTCGACCTGGGCACCATGATTCTCGTCGGTATCCCTACCGCCTTCATCGCCATGGCGATCGCCGGCGTCATCTGGGGTCGCAACGTGGGCGGTCGCATCTTTACCGATGTTCCGGAGCACTTTACCTCTGCCGAGGGCGCGAGCGACGAAAAGGAGCTTCCCTCCTTTGGCATGGTGCTTGCCATCGTGCTCACGCCGCTTTGTTTGATTTTGCTGGGCACGCTGTCCTCTTATATCCCCATGCCCGCCGAGCTCGCTTCGATTCTCGCCTTCCTGGGCAAGCCGTTCGTCGCCTTGACGCTTGCCACGCTCGTCGCGATGTATCTGCTGGGCGCGCGCCGCGGCTACTCCGGCGCCGAGCTCAAGGCCTTGCTCGACCGCTCTCTTAAGCCCGTCGGCATGATCTTGCTGGTTATCGCTTGCGGTGGCGTCATGCGTTGGATGCTGCAGGACTGCGGCCTAGGTCAGGTTATTGGCCCCATGCTCGAGGCTTCTCCGCTGCCTTTGGTGGTCGTTGCCTTTTTGATTGCCGTCATGGTGCGTGCCTCTGTCGGCAGCTCCATCGTCGCTATGACCATGGCATCGGGCATTATGGCCGCCATGCCCGCGGTTGCAGGAGCCTCGGTGCTCATGCGTGCCGCTATCTGTCTTGCTATCTGCGGCGGTGCCACGGCCCTCTCGCACGTCAACGATGCCGGTTTTTGGATGTGCTCCTCGTTCCTGGAGATTGACGAGAAGACAACCCTCAAGTCCTGGACCGTTATGGAGACGCTCATCGGCCTTTCGGGTCTTGCCTGCGCCCTGGTGATTTCGTTCTTCGCCTAGTTCGCGTAGCTAAGCATCTTTCACCGAGTGCATCGCTCGGTACCCATTTTCACCTGATTCATTAACCAACGATTGGTACAACCGTTCAAACCAAAAGAGGAGAACATCATGGACGAGAAAACCAAAGCACAGATTCAGCAGGAGGCCGCCGACCTGGTTGCCAAGCTGCAGCCGCGTTCTGGCAAGTTCCGCACCATCAGCCCCGAGATGGACCCGCTGCGCCTGGGCTCTGGCTGGTCCATCGAGGATCTGGACAAGCCGCAGGTCATTATCGAGTCGACGTTCGGCGACTCGCACCCGGGTTCTGCCGGCCTGTTTGATCTGGTCGAGGAGGTCCGTGCTGGCGTTGCCGAGGCTGGCGGTCACGGTGCTCGTTACTTCTGCACCGACATTTGCGACGGTGAGGCCCAGGGCCACGACGGCATCAACTACTCGCTGCCCAGCCGCGACATGATCGCCAACATGATCGAGATTCATGCCAAGGCCACTCCATTCGACGCCGGCGTCTTTGTCGCCAGCTGCGATAAGGGTCTGCCTGCGAACCTCATGGCCATGGGCCGCATCAACATCCCCTCCATCGTCGTTACCGGCGGTGTCATGGATGCCGGTCCCGACCTGCTGACCCTGGAGCAGCTCGGCGCCATCTCGGCCCGCTATGAGCGCGGCGAGATTTCCCGCGAGGAGCTCGAGTTTGCCAAGCACAACGCATGCCCCAGCTGCGGCGCCTGCTCCTTTATGGGTACCGCCTCGACCATGCAGGTTACCGCCGAGGCCCTGGGCCTTATGCTCCCCGGCACGGCTCTGCTGCCCGCAACCAGCTCCGATCTGCGTGAGTTTGCGCGCGAGGCTGGCCGTCAGTCCGTGTGGCTCTCCGAGCACAACCTGTGCCCCCGCGACATCGTGACCAAGGAGTCCTTCGAGAATCTCATCATGGTCCACGGCGCCATCTCCGGTTCCACCAACTCGCTGCTGCACATTCCCGCGATCGCCCGCGAGTTTGGCATCGAGATGTCCGCCGACGACTTCGACCGTCTGCACCGTGGTGCTCACTACCTGCTCAACGTTCGTCCCGCAGGTGAGTGGCCGGCGCAGTTCTTCTACTATGCGGGTGGCGTGCCGCGCATCATGGAGGAGATCAAGTCGATGCTCCACCTCGACGTCATGACCGTCACCGGCAAGACTCTCGGCGAAAACCTCGAGGACCTTAAGAACAACGGCTACTACGAGAAGTGCGGCCGCTACTTGGAGAAATGGAACCTCAAGCGCGAGGACATCATTCGCCCGTTTGACCAGGCTTTTGGTACCGACGGCTCCATCGCCATCCTCCACAGCAACCTTGCCCCCGAGGGCGCCGTCGTCAAGCACACGGTTGTTCCGCGCGAGATGTTCCAGGCCACGCTTAAGGCCCGTCCGTTCGATTGCGAGGAGGACGCCATCCACGCCGTCCTGACGCACGAGGTCAAGCCCGGCGATGCCGTTATCATTCGCTATGAGGGTCCCAAGGGTTCCGGTATGCCCGAGATGTTCTACACCACCGAGGCTATCGCCAGCGATCCCGAGCTGGGTGCGAGCATTGCCCTTATCACCGATGGCCGCTTCTCCGGCGCCTCCAAGGGCCCGGCTATCGGTCACGTTTCGCCCGAGGCTGCCGTGGGCGGCCCGATTGCCCTGATCGAGGAGGGCGACCTTATCCAGATCAACATCCCCGAGCGCTCGCTGTCTATTGTGGGCATCGCCGGCAAGGAGATGGAGCCGGCCGAGATCGATGCCGTCCTGGCCGAGCGCCGAGCCGCTTGGAAGCCCAAGGCTAATCGCTATACCTCCGGCACGCTCAAGTTCTTTACCGAGCATGCAGTTTCCGCCATTCAGGGTGGCTACATGGAGTAGCGCACGTACGCATCGAATATCTCCTCTCATAGATGCGCGGCACAAAGAGCCCCGAGCCACGTCACCGGGGCGCGTTGTTCAGCGCCGCCGGGGCGCTCCACTCAAACGACAAGAGACGTCTTACGCAAGCGCCCGCGTCCGTGGATAAAACCACGGGCGTGGGCGCTTCACTTTATTCCCAGCCCTTCCACACGTCAGGCTCGTAGCCAACGGTTGCCTGGCGGCCGTTGCGAACGATGGGCTCACGAAGAATCTGCTGGTTATCGAGCACCTTTTCGAACTTCTGGTCGGCAGCAAGATACTGTACGAGCGCAACCGTGTCGGCATCTTTCGCCTTTGGATCGATCACAGCGTCGATCCCGCCGACGGCGCGCGCCACGCTTTCGAGCTCGCCTTTGCTCATCCCCTTTTCCTTCAAGTCGATGAACTGGAACTTCACACGACGTTCCTTGAAATAGCGCTGCGCCTTCTTAGTATCGAAGCTTTTCTTCGTGCCGAATATCTGGATGTTCATACGTACCGCCTTCGCTCAATTCTCGTCCGTCCATGATACGACAAGGGAGCCGAGCAAAAACAGAGCAGGCGGAGATGGAGGAGGACGGCGACCGACCGTCGGCAAGAGTCGGCCGGATCGGACTGGCGCCCAGCGCGCGCCGGCGACACGCTCGCAGCTGCACACATAGCCGATGTACAAGCTCGCCGCGGCGTTCCCTCGCCCCGCGGTGTGGCGATAGAGAAGCACGCCACCCGTCAACGATGGCGCCTCGGTGAAGAAAATCAACGTCTGGGTTACATCCCTTGAAAGGGGCGAAGACGGCTGCTAGAATACCTCCCCGCTATGAAGGATTTGACCAAAGCATACATCGCAATTCGGCGGCCCCTGGTATACGGGGCCTCTCCTGTTGTTCCCCAAGTGCGCTCTGAGCAGCCGCTTTCTTCCTGTCGTATCTGATGCACGCATAGCACGTGCATGTTATTTCGCCCGTGGGCCGGCGCGCCTTCGGCGAAGAATCGAATAGATACGAAGGAAGCTTATGTCTGATAATTGTACGGTCGCGCCCGCCAATGGGCGCATTACCGGTACCCAGATCCGCATCGTCGCGGTCGTCGTCCTGGGTGCCTTCTTGGCGCTACTGAACCAAACGGTGATGTCGCCTGCGCTGCCGGTCATCATGTCCGATTTCGCCATCGATGCCTCGACTGCCCAGTGGATCATGTCCATATACCCGCTGGTGAGCGGCATCATGGTCCCCGTTTCGGCGTTCCTTATCGACAAGTTCAGCACCCGCGCGCTATTCTTCGGGGCGACGCTGGTGTTCGCGCTGGGCACGCTGCTGTGCGCCGCAGCCCCTGATTTCCTGTTCCTCATCATCGGTCGCGTGTTGCAAGCGGCGGGCTCAGGCGTGCTCATGCCGCTTGTCTCGGTGGTTCCCATGCTGGTGTTCCCCGTCGAGAAACGAGGAACGGCTATGGGCATGGCGGGCATCGTCATGTCGGCGGGTCCCGCGGTCGGCCCCGTCGTAGGCGGTGCGGTGATCGACACGTACGGCTGGCGCACCATGATCGGCGCCATCGTCCCCCTCGCAATTCTCGTGCTGGTGCTGGGCGTGTTCATGCTGAAAAACGTGGGCGAGCTGAAGAACCCCAAGCTCGACCTGCCCTCGGTCGTCCTCTCCACCATCGCCTTCGGCGGACTTCTCTACGGGTTCTCGAGCGCCTCGTCGATGGGTTGGGGCAACCCCGTGGTGCTCGGCTCGATCGTCGCGGGTGTCGTGTGCTTGGTGCTGTTCGTCGTACGCCAGGGCAAAATCGAGGACCCGCTGCTTCAACTGGGCACGCTCAAGACGCGCGATTTCCGCGTGGCCGCCATCATCGTCACGCTCATCAACGCCGCATGCCTGGTCACCAACACGCTGTTGCCGTTGCTGCTGCAAACCTCGCTTGGCGCTTCGGCCTTCGAAACCGGCATGGCCATGCTTCCCGCCGCGGCGGTGGGCATCATCATCAGCCCTATCTCCGGCGTGGTGTTCGACAAGTTCGGTCCGCGTGCCATCTCGATCGTCGGCCTGGCCCTCATGACCGGCGCCCTGTTCCTGCTCTCGCTTTCGACGGTAAACACGCCCATCTTGGTGGTTGCGCTGTTCTGCATGCTGCAGTCCGCCGGCCAGTCGCTCGCGAACATGCCGGTGAACACATGGGGTGTCAATGCCTTGAAAAATGACATGATCGCCCACGGCAACGCCATCGCGAACACCGGCCGCCAGGTCGCCGGCGGTTTGTGCACGGCGCTCATCATCACGGTCATGACAAGCGTCACCGCGTCGGCCGGCGTCGATGCGAGCATCCAAGTAGCCACCGCCGTGGGCGCGGGCGTCGCTTACAAGGTGTGCGCGGCAATCGGCCTCGTTTCCCTTATCTGCGCCATATTCAGCGTGCGCACCAAGAAAACCGCACCGAAAACGAAGGAGGCATAAGCGATGTCCGAGATTCTGTCCGAGCGCATCCCGCTCGAGCTCGAGGGGACGCCCGTTTCGAGCATCATGATTGAAGAGCCGTTCACCTGCACGCAGGATTGCACGATTTCCGACGTGGTGCGCATGCTCGCCGAAAACGAGGTGAGCAGCATGCCCGTAATCGATGAGCGCAACCAGGTGGTCGGGTTCATCTCCGACGGCGATGTCATGGGAGCCATCGCGCAGCATCGCGCTCACACCATCTTCACGGGCGGCGACGCGTCCATGCTGTACTTCGACGATCAGAGCCTTGAGCAGCGCATCGAAGACCTGAAGGATCGCTGCGTCATGGATTTCGCGACGCGCCAGGTAGTGTGTGCCCGTCCCGAGCAGAGCATCGCCCGCGTCGCCGCGCTGCTGGCGAAGAAGAAGTTCAAGAAGCTTCCTGTGGTTGATGACGAGGGCAAACTCGTGGGGGTCATCCGCCGCTCCGCCATCACCAAATACATCTTCGGCATCCTTTTCCAATAGGGGCAGGTCGCACTTGAGGCGAACATCTCGAGGCATCGAGCCAGCAACTGGACCAGACAACCTTGACACGCACGCGCTTTCCCTCGATGCTTCGGTAAGGGGAGCTGCGAAAATCGCAGCACGGGTGATCGGCGCCGCGCCCCCGAAGGCAAAAGCGAACACGGGAGCGATACGATGGGAAAAGTCCTGGACGAAGATTTGGTTTATGAGATTCTCTCCGTCGTGGCAGAGATTCCGGCGGGATGCGTCGCCTCGTACGGTCAGATAGCGCGCCTCATCGGCAGGGAGAAAAACTCTCGCCTGGTCGGAGCGGTGCTGAGCGAGGCGGATCGCTACGGCGATTATCCCTGCCACCGCGTCGTCAACCACGCGGGACGCCTCGCGCCAAACTTCCCCGACCAGCGAGCACTACTGACGGAGGAAGGAGTCGCCTTCCGAGACAACGGCTGCGTCGACATGAAAAAGCACCAGTGGAACGAGTAGCCAGGCAGCGTAGCGTCGAAAGGAGCGACGCCACGGGGAACGACCTGCGCCCCGCCGCCGGACAACCTATGGCAAAGTGACACGTCCCACAAAGAGCGGCGCACCAGTACGAGACACGACCGCGACGTAAAAAGACCCTATGATACTCGTAAGCATCTATCTGATTGCCCGCCTCGAGGTACCCAAAGAACGAGAGATGCCGAAACCCCTAGACAAAGAAAAAGGTCGGGAGCTTTTATGCTTCCGACCTGAAGTTTCATGGTCGCGGGGGGCGGATTTGAACCACCGACCTTCGGGTTATGAGGTCGCTACGACGTTGTTTCATTCAGACATTTCGACCCAAATTGAAGTCAATATAACTCCAGGTCATTTGATGTTTTCATAGATTTACGAAAGAAAAGTACGCGGAATAATTCGACCCAAATTCGACCCACAACGAGCTTGAAAGCGGTCAGGCGGAGCATTACCCTTGGGGTGTGACCCCACGCAGGGCCCACCACCAAGGGTAATGCCCACTCGCCCCAGCCCTTTGCGCCATTCCGCGCAACCGAGCGCGATTCTCAGGCACTTCAGGCAAGGAACACGATGAACGACCGACCTCTCGTCATAGGCAAAGGAACGAAGCAACGCCGCGACAAATACACGTGGCGCTACCGTCACAGCCTCGGCAAGGATCCGGTCACGGGCAAATACCGCTATTCGCCGTGGCAGACCATACATACCACCAAAAGCCGAGAGGTCGACGCCGCACTCGAAGCCTACAAGGCAGAACTCAACAGCGGCACCTACGTCCAAAAATCGAGGGACACCGTCGGCTCGTACGCAAAAAAGTTCCACGACAACCGCGAAGGAACCATCACGCCGCTCGCCTACTCGACATCCTACTCAATTGAGAACGGACGCGCACATCACATGCGTGATGCTCATGCTCGACACCGACATGAGAAGGGCAGAAGCCCTCGGGATGACGTGGTCCGATGCCTCCGTCGAGAACAGAAGCATCCTCATTGAGCAGCAGTTCGCGGCCGATCGAAGCGTTCGCTCGCCCAAAAGCAAGAAAAGCGTGCGGAGGATCTCGATAAGCGAGACGCTGACGTCGTATCTCGAATTCTGGAAAAAGGAGCAGGCCCGCGAAATGGAAGCCTTCGGCCTGGAACAAGTCAAAGGCACTCCGCTCGTCCACTCATTCGAACGAACGAAAGACAGGCATCCCCAAGTCAACTTCATGGACCTGAATGGGTTTTCGCGCTGGTTCAGAAACTTCAGCGTCGAGAACGGGTTCGGCAAGTTCGAAGGCGTTCGAACATACCATTATGTGAAGGAAACTGTCGACGGGGAAACGATTTCGAAGCGTTATGAGCATAAAGAGTGGCTCGAATTGAGGGATTACCTCAGGAAGCATCCCAAGGTTCGCGAGGCGAGGCATATCAGCACATATGAGAGCGAGCACCTTCCTTACGGATATTCGGGCCTATCGAGCCACACCGCTACTGCCGCTACTGCCCGCTACTGCCCGCTACTGCCCGCCAGCTTCCGAACCAGCGGGCGGTAGCAGCACCCCGAACATCTCGCCGACAGCGCAGAGAGTCGTCGACCTGGCGGCCAAGGCCGACATCGAGGACGTGATGCTGTGCGACCTGCCCGGCGTCCTGTCCTTCCTAGGGCTGCCACCTGAGACGGAGATGCCGCCGGGCAACAAGGGGAAGACGAAGCTCAAGAAGCTCTACAGGAAGGTGGCGCCGAACAAGGCATACCACTCCGGCGAGCGCGCCAAGGATTTGATCTCGCACCTCGACATGGCAGAGATCAGGGCATCGGCGCCCGTCCCGCTCGGAGAGATAGACAGAGCGGTCGTAAGCGGCTGATGTAACTTCTGACACCCTAGAACTTACATCGAGCCCCGATTCGAGCTCGGGGCTCTTTTCGTCTAGATTGGGGACGCATGGCCGGACGAAAACAATTTGCGTCTGGTAATAAGCGTACGAAAGCGCAATTTACGTCTTAATTCCGTACGCAAATCAAGACGAAAATCGTTTACGTCTGCTTTAAATCCGTACGAAAACGGTTTTCGTCTTGCAGGGCAGTTACCGCTTCTACAGTTCAACTTCCAGTTCGGCTTTGTGTTCGTAGAGGTAATTGCGCATGTAGGGGATGGCAAATGAGACCTTGCCGTACGAGGGGGCCTCGATAATCGATTCTCTTAACAGGCGGCTGCGGACGGAGCTCACCTGTTGAGGCGTTTTGTTTAGGCCATCGGCAACCATGCTAGTCGAGCTCGTCTGCCCCAAAGACGCCATGCTCAGCAGATAAGCGATGCACGTGGGCGGAATGCGCCGCAGCGCGGGCTCAATCACCATGGCGCAGAAGCGTTCGCGTGCCGTTGCAATGCCACGCTCGGCTTCTTCTTCTCCAATAATCGCTGTATGTGCACGTCTTGCCAACTGCCATGCGTAGTATCCAACGAGTTGGATCATGAAAGGATAGCCTTGCGTTGCCTCGGCAAGTTGGCCGGCAATACCTGGCTGCAACTCCATGCCAGACGCTTCAATGGTTTCCTCGAGGGAGTACGACACTTCGGTTACTGCCACAGCCTTCAGATCAAAGGGGAGGGCACGGCGCAAAAACGTAAGTGTCTTTCCGTTGATGATGCTTTCAATCATCGAAGGCAGCCCAGCAAAAACAAAGGCGATATCAAGGTCTTCGCCGATAACCTGCTGAATCGCAATGGAGAGCGTTCGGACCTCATCGAGCTCTGCGTCTTGAACCTCGTCGAGAGTGATGAGCAGGCCATTTCCATTCTTGGATATTGTCTGTCTCATGGCGTCGCGTAGCGATGGGCCGATTCGCTCAATATCTATGCTGCCGATGGATATGCCAGCTACGGTGGGCTCAAATCTGGCGTGTTTGGCCTGGAATTTGGGCTGCAGCTGTTCGAGAATGCGCTGGCAAAGTCCCTCGGTTGCGACCTCTTTTATGACCGTCCAGCCACGGCTTTGCGCCAAACGTGAGCACTTGTCAAGGAGGACCGTCTTGCCCGTTCCACGGACGCCGGCTATGCGCATTAGGCGCCCAGGGGCACCAGGCCCGTTGGTGAGGCCTTCACTGAATTCTTCAAGTACATCTTCGCGGCCGATAATCGTGGGAGGTGTTTTACCTGCTGTGGGCTTAAAAGGGTTTGTTTGCATGTGAGCCACCTTTGCTCAAGATATAGCAAAGTATAGCAAAGTATAGCAAAGTATAGTGAGATATAGCAACGTATAGCGCTGTTCGCGGGTTCTTACGGTGGTGCTATTTCCCGAATGCCGCGCGCACAAAGCGCTGGGCGAACAGCTTGTTGGCGACGTTGATGACATGGCCCAGGAACAGTGCCGAGATGGCGGTCGTGACGCCAAAGCCGCCCAGGTTGTACATAAAGATCAGCGACAACGCGAGCGAGGCGGCGACATGTGAGCAGTCAAACACGACTTTTACGTCACCAAAGCGGCGTTTAAGCTTTTCGGCAATGACTTGCACCAAGCCGTCGGGCGCGTTGGGGACAACGCCCATGTTGACGACGAGACTTACGCCAAATGCGGTGACAGCGAGGGAGAGCAGCATGGTCGCAATCTGTGTGGGGAGTGCCGTGGGATGCAGTGGGTTGACCGCCATGAAGAGGTCGGTCAAGCCGCCAATCAGCGTTGAGAAGAACAACTCGAGCAGGATGCGCGGCTGGAACTCGCTTCGCAAGATGGCTAATTGCGCCACGATGTAGGCGACGTAGGTTGCGGTGATCCAAAAGCCGAGCGTCTTGCCAGTGAGCATGGATAGGGTTGTGGCAAAGCACGTGAGCGCGGCGACGCCCAGGCCGGATGCCGTCTGGAGACTCATACCGAGTGCCAGTACTGCAACGCCCACCAGATACATCAGCATTCTGATGACGGTATGGCACCAGTCGATGTTCTCGCCATGCATGATGATGAGCGGTCGCATGTTGCTACCCGTCCTTTCGGTTGTGTGAAAAAGCTGACCCGGGCCGGCAAAAGAGGGTTATCGGAGGCACTGCTGCAAAAGCAGAAAAGCCGGCCCCACGGTCAGTCGTCTAGGAAGTGTCTCGCTGTGCCGGAATGGGACTAAAGGTCCAACGAGACGGGAAGAAAGCAAATGGCATTGCGTGGGCGATAAGATGCCAAGATGGTAGGGTGCGTCTTAGCATCATATTGCCCACGCTCAACGAAATCGGTTTCGTTTGAGCCTAAGTATACGACGGGATTTTATTTGCGAAGAGAAAAACAATAAAAAGGTGAACGTTCACCTAATTGCAACAACTCGTTGGCTGTAGTTGCGGTGGAATAGTTCCTGTTTTTGCTGCTGAAGGCCTTGAGCAGGAACTATTCCACCGCAACTTATGGGGGGGCGGGGGATGCGATAGTATTGCATGGTGGTATTCGATTAACCGAGGCTTCATCCGAGGGCTTTATGGAACAGCAGCATTATCAGAGCCTGCAAGACCAGGCGTACAACGCATTGCGGTCCAAGATCATCTATGCCGAGCTCAAGCCCGGCACGCGCCTTTCGGCGATTGGTCTGGAAAAGGAGACGGGAATCGGACGCACGCCCATTCGCGAGTCCTTTGTGCGCCTGCGTGAGCAGGAGCTGGTGGAAACGCGTCCCAAAAGCGGCACCTATGTCTCAAAAATCAGCATGGAGCGCGCCGAGAACGCCTGTTTCTTGCGTGAGAAACTCGAGAGAAGCGTGCTCATTAAATGCTGCTCTGCCGCCACACCCGAGCAGAAGTGTCGGCTCGAGCAGATTCTTGCCGAGTCCGAGTCGCTCGACCATAGCGAAACGCGTCGCTTTTTCGATCTGGACAACCTGTTCCATGAGACATGTTTTGAGATTGCCGGCCGCCACATGTTGTGGGATTGGATGAAGAGCATCAACACGCATTTTGAGCGATACAACTGGTTGCGTATGGTGTCGCAGGATCTGGATTGGGAGCCGATTCGTCGGCAGCACCGCCGGATTCTCGAGGCCATTAAGAGGGGCGATACCGACGCGGCGAGCTATCTGGCAGAGACGCACCTGCACCTGATGCCCGAGGAGCAAGGTCCGGTTATCGCCTTGCATCCCGACTATTTTGAGCTGTCCAAAGACTCGGCCATCTAACTCGTCCCCTTCATTAGTTGCGGTGAAATAGGGATTGTTTTGCGGCTCTGATGGTGTAGGCAGTCCGTATTCCACCGCAAGTGACGGGGCACATCGGGGCACGAAAAAGCTGCGGCGCTGCTTGGAGGAAAAGACCGGAAGCAAGAGTCCATTCCTCCAGACGGCGCCGCAGCTGTTTTGGTGGCTCGGCTTTTGTCGAAGTGGCTCAGTTGAGCGCGGTTGCCAACCGAGTAGGCAAAGCGGCTCGGGGGCGTGTCGCTTCCGTCACGTTCTATCAGCATACAAGACGTTTTCGGTTCTTGTCCGTGACGGAAACGGCGCGCTTCCGAGCCGCTTTAAAAGAAAGGGGGCGAGGTCTAGGGCACGCCCCCTTTCACGATAGAGAGCTAAACCTAGCCGCGGACCTTCTTGACGACGTCCATGGCCTCGCGGGCGATCTGCTCGACCTTGGAGAAGTCGCCGTCGGCAAACAGGGCCGGCTTGACCATCCAGGTGCCACCGCAGGCGATGATGGCGGAGGAGCTCAGGTACTCCTCGACGTTGGCGGTGCTCACGCCGCCGGTAGGCATAAAGCGGTGACCGACAAACGGAGCGGCGAGGGCCTTGATGGTGTTCAGGCCGCCATACTGGGACGCGGGGAAGAACTTGGTGACCTTGAGGCCCAGGTTCTCGGCTGCGGTGACCTCGGAGGGGGTCACGGTGCCGGGAAGGACGGGCAGGTCGATGTCGATGCAGTGCTTCACGACGTCCTCGTTGTAACCCGGGGAGACGATGAACTTGGCACCGGCTGCGCGGGCCTGCTCAACCTGCTCGACGGTCAGGACAGTGCCGGCGCCAACGCACATCTCGGGCTCGGCCTCGGCCATAGCGGCGATGCACTCGGCGGCGCAGGCGGTGCGGAAGGTGACCTCGGCGGACTTCATGCCAGCTGCCATAAGGGCGTGGGCGAGCGGAGCGGCGTCCTCGACCTTGTCGAGCACAACGACCGGCACGATGCCCAGGGACTCAAGCGTGGTGTAGAACTGATCGAACATGATGTTCCTTTCGATGTGTGGCGCGCATGGGCGCGTGATTGCCAAATGTGCTGGTCAGGAGCCGATTTTGGATTGGTTATCGGAGGCACTGCTTGGGGTTCAAGCAATTCCAAAACCGGCTGCTCGACCAGTCATGTAGGAAATGCCAGGCAAAACCGGAATGGGACTGGTGGTTTTGCCCGGCCGGAGGAATCGGGGAGCGGGCCGCAGGGGTATGGGATTGGAAAGCTGCGGCCCGCGGAATGGAGACGGACTAGCGTGCGACGCGAGTGCCACCGTTGGCGGCTGATGCCACGGCTGCGATCTCGTCTGCGGTCACCAAGTTGGAATCGCCCTTGATGGTGAGCTTGAGGATCGAGGCCGCGATGGCGTAGTTGACGGCAGCCTGCGGGTCAAAGTCGTTGATGAGGGCATGGACGAGGCCGGCGTTGAAAGCGTCGCCAGCGGCAACGCCCTCGAGCACGTGTACATCGTGAGCAGGGGAGAACCAGTGCTCGCCGCTCTCGGCGTCAAAGAGCATGCCCATCCAGATGGAGCGCTCGACGCAGGAGATGTTGCGGACGACCGAGGCGACCTTCTTGCAGCCGTACTCGGCGCAGATCTGGCGGGCCATCTCGACGTAGGTGTCGCGCTCCTCGATGCCGTGGGAAAGGGAGCCAGAGACGCAGGTCATGCCAAGGCCGGCAGGCGCATCCTCGTCGTTGGCGATGCAGATGTCGACGAGCGGCAGGAGTTCCTTCATGGTGGCCTGCGACTTCTCGGGCGACCACATCTTGCCGCGATAGTTCACGTCACACACGGTGGTGATGCCCTTGGCGCGGCAGGCGGCGAGCGCATCCTTGCAGGCGGCGGCCATCTCATCGGAGACGGCGGGGGTCACGCCGGAGAAATAGAAGACATCGATGCCCTTGAGGATCTCGTCCCAGTCAAAGACGTCGCGCTTGGCCATGTTGATGGCAGAGTACTTGCGGTCGTAGACGCAACCGTTGCCGCGCTGCGAGGCACCGACCTCAAACACATAGGAGCCAAGGCGGTCGCCCCGACGCACGACGCGCGTGGTGTCGACGTCGTAGGCCTTCAGCGAACGCAGGGCGCACTCGCCCAGACGGTTGGCCGGGACAACGGAGACGTAAGCGGCCTTGTCGCCCTGGTAGGCCAGGGAAAGCGCGGTGTTGGCCTCGGCGCCGCCGTAGCGGACGTCAAACTCGGTTGCCTGCTCAATACGCAGGTGGTCTTTGGGCGAGAGTCTCATCATGATCTCGCCGAAGGTAAGAACCGTTTTACCCATGGTCGCGCAGCTCCTTTTACTCGTGCGTACACCTTTGATATGGCGTTGGCACGCAGGTGCCAAGACGGTAGGGTGCGTCTTTGCACCTGCGTGCCAACGCTTGCCGAAATCGGTTTACGAAATCGGTTTCGTTTCGAGTTGTAGTATACTCACCTACAGCGTTTTGCAACCGAGATTTTTAAAAAATGCCTAAAATGGCTCAGATCGCCGACAATTGGGAAACGGGGTGCGCTATGGCGCAGATGAGAATCAAGGACATTGCCGCCGAGGCGGGCGTGAGCCCGGCCACGGTCTCGCGCTATCTCAACAACCGCCCCGGGCAAATGACCGAGGAAACCCGCGCTCGCATCGCAGCGGTTATCGAACGCACCGGCTATCGCCCACGTGCCGCCGCGCGCAATCTGCGCAGCTCGCGTACGAACCTCATCGGTGTGATTCTGGCTGACATCGCCAACCCGTTCTCGAGCGCCATGCTCGAGGGCCTTTCCGCCAGCGCCGCGGCGCGCGGCTGCTCGCTCATGACGGCCATTAGCGGCAACGACCCCGCTAAGGAAGCGGAGTCGCTCACCAGACTTATCGATGCCGGCGTGGACGGCCTGGTCGTCAACACCTGCGGAGGCAATGACGAGGCGATCGTCGCGGCAGCGGGACGTCTGCCCGTTGTGCTGCTCGACCGCGATGTTGCCGACGGCGGTGTCGATCTGGTGACATCTAACAACCGTGAGCTCGTCGCCGGCTTGGTAGACGAGCTCGCCGCTGCGGGCAGCGAGCGTCTGTGCCTGCTCACCGAGGCAAGCGACGATAGCCCCGTGCGTCGAGAGCGCGCCGAGGCCTTTGCCGACGAGCTTTCGCGCCGCGGCCTTGCGGGCGAGGTCGTCACCCTGGCCGACGGTGGCGCCACGGGCGTCGGTCGCTTGGACGAGACCATCCGCGGCTATGCAGGCAAAAAGCTCGGCCTCATTGCCGTCAACGGCTTGGTTTTCCTGCGTCTGACCGAGGCGCTGGCGCAGCTTGGTCCCTCGCTGCCGGCGGGTCTCAAGATCGCAACGTTTGACGACTATCCCTGGAATCACGTGCTCTTTGGCGGCGTGACCACGGCAGCGCAAGACACCCTTACCATTGCCGAGCGCGTAGTCGAGCGCCTGTCCGAGCGCATCGATGTTGTTACCACCACCGTGGGCGAGGCCGCAAAGCTCGCCCCCAAGCGCATCGAGATCCCCGGCCACATCGAACATCGCGCATCGACCTCGCGCTAGTCTGTGTGATAATATATAGACAATGTCATACAGGAGGTATCCATGGCTGCGTCTGTGCTGAGTGTGCGAGTGGACTCGTCAATTAAAGACTCATTTGCCGAACTGTGCGAAGAGCTTGGCATGACTTCGTCTGTTGCGGTCAATATGTTTATGAGGCAGATGCTGCGCGAACGCTCTCTGCCGTTTGTTCCTTCACTCGGTAAAAGCTCTGCGAGCGAAAGCGCCGCGGCGGGCATTTTGGATACTGCCCAGATTGAGTCCGCCGTCCGCGAGGCGGCCAGCTCGATTCCCGCCATCAAAACCGTGATTCTTTTTGGTTCGTATGCCCGTGGCGAGGCGCATGCCGATAGTGATATTGACTTGCGCCTCGAAGTCGATCGCGAGCGGGGCTTTGGTCTTTTCGCGCTGTCGGCATTTGGTGAGGCGGTGCGCAAAGAAACCGGGAGGCAGGTTGATCTCGTCTCTAGTGATCATCTTGATGACGATCTTGCCGCGGTAATCGAGCGCGAAGGAGTGATCCTTTATGATCGCGCGTAAGTCAGACAGCCTTCGCGCCCAAGAGGTTTTGGATGCCATTTCTGAAACGAACGAGCGCATCAAGGTTTTTGATATCACCGAGGACCAGTTTCTGCATGCGAATGACGTGCGGACGAGGGCGTTGGCGGACTCCCTTTTGATGTGTGCGCTTAGGGTAACGGAAGAAGCGGGCAAATTGTCGGAACGCTCGCAGCGGCTTCATCCCGAAATCGAATGGCGTGGAATTATCGGCATGAGAAATTATCTTGCGCATGATTACGGCAATGTCGACCGCTCGGTTGTTTGGGATGCAGTGACGATGGAGTTCCCTACGCTGGAACGAGCCTGTAGACAAATTGTCTCCGAATCTGAACGCTAGCCGCTCGTTCGCAACCGCCTGCTCGCGCACGTTTTTTGAGCGCTTGATACGCTTTAACCCTGCGGAAACATTTTTCTGCGATAGTATCTGCGGTATAGACCAGTCGAAACCCGCCCGAAAGAAAGGGGAGCGACATGAACCAGCAGAACATCGATTACGTACTCCGCTCCGTAGAGCAGCGTGACATCCGCTTTGTGCGTCTGTGGTTTGTCGACATTCTCGGCCGCCTCAAAAACTTTGCCATTAGCCCCGAGGACCTCGAGGTCGCATTTGAGGAGGGCATTGGCTTTGACGGCTCCGCCATCGAGGGTTTTGCCACGCCCGAGGAAGCCGATATGCTGGCGTTTCCCGATGCTTCGACCTTCCAGATCCTGCCGTGGCGTCCGAGCCATAACGGCGTTGCCCGCGTGTTCTGCGATGTGTGCACCCCCGACCGCAAGCCCTTCGCCGGCGATCCGCGCGATGCGTTGCGTCGCATGTTCCGCAAGGCCGAGAAAGCCGGCTATCTGCTCAACGTGGGCGCCGAGCTGGAGTATTACTACTTCCCCGACGAGCACACGCCCGAGCCTCTCGACAACGTGGGCTACTTCGATCTTTCGGTGAGCGATGCCGCTCGCGATCTGCGCCGCAACACGGTCCTTACGCTCGAGAAGATGTCCGTGCCCGTGGAGTACACCTTCCATGCCGCCGGTCGCTCGCAGCACGGCATGAGCCTGCGCCACGCCGAGGCCCTGAGCATGTCCGACGCCATCACCACGGCCAAGCTCATCATTAAGCAGCAGGCCTACGAGAGCGGTTGCCATGCCTCCTTTATGCCCAAGCCGTTGGCGGGCGAGGACGGCAGCGCCATGTTTTTGCATCAGTCGCTGTTCGACCACGACGGCAACAACGTCTTTTGGGGCGAGGACGACGAGAAGTACCACCTCTCCGATATTGCCAAGCATTACATGGCCGGCATCCTGGCGCATGCCCGCGAGATTAGCGCCATCACCAACCCCACCGTCAACTCGTACAAGCGCATCACCACGAGCGGTGACTCCGTGCCGCAGTACGCCACGTGGGGCTTGCGCAACCGCGCAAGCATGGTTCGCATCCCGGTCTACAAGCCCGGCAAGCAGCTGTCCACGCGCATCGAGCTTCGTAGCCCCGATCCCATGGCCAACCCGTATCTGGTCAACGCCGTCACGCTGGCGGCTGGTCTCGACGGCATTGAGCGCAAGCTGGAGCTCCCGCCCGAGGCCACGGCCGAGACGCTTAAGCTCAACGACCGCCAGATGCTCGAGGCCGGTTACACGCCGCTGCCGCGCTCGCTTAAAGAGGCACTCGACGTCTTTGAGGACTCGCAGTTTATGAAGGATGCCCTCGGCGATCACATCCACGGCTTCTTCCTCAAAAAGAAGCGTGACGAGTGGCATAAGTTCGAATCCACGATCACCGAATGGGAGATCAAGCACTACCTGGCGAACTCCTAATCGCGCTGGCTTGTCCCAGTACGATTGAGCTCATTTCTTTGGAGGCCGATATGTCCGAAAAGAGTGCCCTGTTCATGGCGCGCACGACGCGCTTCCACGAGTTTGCCCGCAGCTTGACGACCACCCTGGGTGTCGAGGTGAGCCTGGCCACCCCCGATTCGCCGACTGCGGCGCACGACTTTGACCTGCTGATCCTCGATTCCGATGGCATCCGCAGCGACCGCATCGATCAGATTGCCAAGTGGCTTGACGATCGTGGCGGCGTCCCCATGCTGGTGATCGTCGACGACGAGGCGCTCGGCACCCTGCGCCTGCCCAATCACGCGCATGCCGACTTTGTATGCCCCACGGCGACGCCCAACGAGCTCAAGGCTCGCGCGCAGCGCCTGATGGGCGAGGAGGAGACCGTCACCGCCGACGATGTGCTCAACATCGATAACCTCGAGATCAACCTGGCTACCTACCAGGTGACGCTCGATAACGAGCCCATCGACCTGACGTTGATGGAGTACTCGCTGCTGAGCTTTTTGGCCACGCACCCCAACCGCGCCTACAGCCGCGAGGTGCTGCTGCACCGCGTGTGGGGCTTTGAGTACTGCGGCGGTACGCGTACCGTCGACGTGCATATCCGACGCATCCGCTCCAAGGTGGGCCCGCAGATCGCGGCGCACATCACCACCGTCCGCGGCGTGGGCTATCTGTTTAAGGACTAGATTTCCACCACAAAGGGGACAGGTGCCTTTGTGGTGGCTTTGCCACAGGTGGGGGTCCCTTTCGGGTCTGCAACAGAACTTAAGCCTTCCTAAAAGATTGCGTTCTCATACACGTTCGCCCGCATATTGGGGTACAACTCAACGTGAACAATGATGGCCCGCCACATGTTTGGCGGGCCTTTGGTTATTTGACGAAAGGATCGCAGCCATGAGCGAGAACGATTCCCAGCGTCCTCAGGATGCGGGCAATGCCGGCGAGACCCAGCAGCAGCCGCGCGTGCAGGTAGAGTCGACGCCTGCCGACAGCAACATTCCCTACGTGCAGGCCTACGACACGCAGACCGGCAAGCCGCTGGGCGGCCAGCAGGTTGTAAACAAGCACACGGTGGTCAAGACCAAGACCAAAAAGCTGCCGATCTTTATTACGGCGCTTGCCGGTTGTGCCTGCGGAGCCTTGCTGGTCATCGCACTCATTATGAGTGGCACGCTCGATATTGGTGGCGGTAAGAATGCCGTGACGGCGGGTGCTTCGGGTTCATCGACGCAAAAGATCACCATCGACTCCGAGGACACCACGCTGGCCGAGGCCGTCTCTGCTAAGGCCCTGCCCTCCGTCGTTTCCATCGCCGCCACTTCGAGCGGTAGCCAGAATGGCTCGCTTTCGCAGTCTGCCGACGAGTCGGATAGCTCGGGCAGCGTCGGTTCGGGCGTGGTGCTCGATACCGAGGGCCACATCCTCACCAACAACCACGTGGTCGATGGTTACGACCAGTACGTGGTGACCATGGACGACGGCACCACCTATGAGGCCGAGTTCGTGGGCAACGATGCCTCGAGCGACCTCGCCGTCATCAAGCTCAAGGATGCCGATGCCTCCAAGCTCACCCCGATCGAGATCGGCGACTCCTCCAAGCTCAACGTGGGCGAGTGGGTCATGGCGATCGGCTCGCCGTTCGGCAACGAGCAGTCTGTCTCCACGGGTATCGTCTCGGCGCTCTATCGCTCCACGGCCATGAGCTCTGCCAACGGTAACACCATCTATGCCAACATGATCCAGACCGATGCCGCCATCAACCCGGGCAACTCCGGCGGCGCGCTCGTTAACGATAACGGCGAGCTTGTGGGTATCAACTCGCTCATCGAGAGCTACTCGGGCTCCAGCTCGGGCGTGGGCTTTGCCATTCCGGTCAACTATGCCAAGAACATTGCCGACCAGATCATCGACGGCAAGACGCCGGTGCATCCGTACATGGGCGCTACGCTTTCGAGCGTCAACGCGCTCAACGCCCGCACCAACAAGCTGAGCACCGATAGCGGCGCGTATGTGGCGAGCGTCGTTGAGGATGGTCCTGCTGCCAAGGCCGGCATTCAGGAGGGCGATGTCATCACCAAGCTGGGCGACGATGAGATCACGAGCGCCGATGGCCTGATCATCGCACTGCGCAGCCACGAGGTGGGCGAGAAGGTCGAGATCACGCTCATGCGCGGCAAGGAAGAGAAGAAGGTCACGGTTGAACTGGGCTCCGACGAGGAACTGCAGAACCAGCAGCAGGACGACAGCGCGACCGACACCGGCAACGGCGGTATTACCGACGAACAGCTGCGCCAGTACCTGGAGGAGCTGCTAGGCCAGCAGGACCAGGGCCAGGGCTACGGTCAGGGTTACTAACGAGCCACTCCACACATATCGAAGCCAGAGGGGGGGGGCTGTCCCGCCAACGCGGGGCAGCCCCCCTCTTTTCGCGATGATCCCTTGGGGGCGGAGGAAAACGGATCACTTGTGGCTGGCAAGAGGCTTGGTTCGGAATGGCCTGGACAGTTAGTTCAGATACGTATAAATCTGGGGCAGCTTGGGATGCGTTTTGAGCAATTTTTGATTGGGATGGGGCTCGAATGGGTGTTTGGAAGGGAGAGCGGGACGTTTACATGGTCTCGAGGAGCCCAAATTAGTTGAAACAGGGGTGTTCGTGCCTGATTCAGCTCTAGGATTTATACGTATCTGAACTAACTGTCCACCCCGGTCTGGCGGCTGCCGATTCGGTGCGGTTCGAAAGGGCTATTCGACCCCATTGCGACCGGTGGTACTCTAGTATCCGTTTGAAATCGAGCGAAGGAGTGCTGCTATGGAGCAATCGAGCCTGTTTGGTGACGGTGTGGACATCGATACCGAAACGCCCGCGACCGCGGAAGCCACCGCACCGACCGATGCCCGTGCCCAGGCGGCAGCGCGCGCGGCCGAACTGCGCCACGAGCTCGACTACCACGCCTATCGCTACTACATGCTCGATGCGCCCGAGATCACGGACGCCGCCTTCGACAAAATGCTTGTTGAACTGCAGGAAATCGAGGCCACCTACCCCGACCTGGTGACGCCCGACAGCTATACCCAGCGCGTGGGCGGCTACGTGAGCGAGCAGTTTACGCCGGTCACGCATATGGCGCGCATGTATTCCATGGACGATGCCATGGACCTGGACGAACTCGACGCGTGGCTCCAGCGCACTGAGGATGCCCTCGGTGCCGGTAGCGTCACCTATACCTGCGAGCTTAAGATCGACGGTCTGGGCGTGGCCCTTACTTACCAAAACGGCACCTTCGTACGCGCAGCCACACGTGGCGATGGCACCACGGGCGAGGACGTGTCGCTCAACGTCCGTACTATCAAGGATGTGCCCATGCACCTGTCCGAGCCGGCGCTCGCCCACATGGGCGCCGACCGCGAGCGCACCATTGAGGTACGCGGCGAGGTCTATATGCCCAAGGGCAGCTTTGTGCGTCTGAATGAAGAGGCCGATGCCGAGGGCCGCGACCCCTTCGCCAACCCGCGCAACGCCGCCGCCGGCAGCCTGCGCCAAAAGGACCCCAAGGTCACGGCGCGCCGCGACCTGGCCACCTTTATCTATGCCATCGCCGATACCGACCCGTTGCACGTCCACAGCCAGCGTGAGTTTCTCGATTGGCTGCGTAGCGCCGGCTTTAGCGTCAACCCCAACGTGGCACGCTGCGCCACGCCGGCCGAGGTCCACGAGTTCTGCGCCCAGGCCCTCGAGCACCGCGGCGACTTGGACTACGATATCGACGGCGTGGTCGTAAAGGTCGACAGCTTCCAGCAGCAGCTCGACCTGGGCTTTACCGCCCGCGCGCCGCGCTGGGCCATTGCCTTTAAGTTTCCGCCCGAGGAAAAGCAGACCGTCCTGCGCGAAATTCGCATCCAGGTGGGCCGCACCGGTGTGCTCACACCGGTCGCCGAGTTCGACCCGGTGACGGTCGCCGGCTCCACCATCGCGCGCGCCACGCTGCACAACATCGACGAGATCCGCCGCAAAAACGTGCGCGAGGGCGACACTATCATCGTGCACAAGGCGGGCGACGTAATCCCCGAGGTTGTGGGCCCGGTGCTCGACAAGCGCCCGGTCGATTCGGTCGACTGGCACATGCCCGAGGTCTGCCCCGTGTGCGGCAGCCCCGTTGTCCACGAGGATGGCGAGGTCGCTTACCGTTGCGTCTCCATCGATTGCCCCGCACAGCTCAAGGAGCGCTTGCTCCACTGGGTGAGCCGCGGCTGCATGGACGTCGACGGCCTGGGCGACGAGATCGTCGACAAGATGATCGCCGCCGGCCTGATCCACGATGTCGCAGACTTCTACCAGCTCACGGTCGACGACATCGCAGGCCTGGACACGGGGCGCACCTATGCCAGCTCCAACAGCAAAAAGGGCGTCAAGAAGGGCGACCCCATTCCGGTGGGCCTCAAGACGGCCGAGAAAATCATCGCCGAGCTCAACAAGTCCAAGAGCCAGCCGCTCGGTCGCGTGCTGTTTGCCCTAGGTATCCGCCATGTGGGCAAGAGCGTGGGCGAGGTCATCGCCGAGCGATTCCTGTCGATTGACAAGCTTATCTTGGCGAGCGAAGAGGACATCGCCGAATGCGAGGGCATCGGTCCCAAGATTGCGGCGAGCGTTAAGCAGTTCCTGGCCGTGCCCGAGAACCTTGCCGTGCTGGAGCGCCTGCGCCAGGCGGGCCTGTCGCTCGAGGTCGATTTGGGCGCCGCGCACGCGCAAGCCGCAGCCGACGCTGGCGTGGCGGGCGAGCTCGCCGACGCACAGCCGCTTGCGGGTCTGACCTTCGTGCTCACCGGCACGCTCGTCAACCGCACGCGCGACGAGGCAGGCGCGGCGCTCAAGGTGCTTGGTGCCAAGGTCTCGGGCAGTGTTTCAAAGAAGACGAGCTATCTGGTCGCCGGCCCCAAAGCGGGCTCCAAGCTCACCAAGGCCGAGCAGCTGGGCGTGCCCGTGCTGGACGAGGACGCACTCGAGCAGATCCTGGCGACTGGTCAGGTGCCCCAGGCTTAGGACATCGATAATCAAATTAGAAAACCTCCCGGAAAGGTTGATACTTTCCGGGAGGTTTTTATTTGGGCGTGGTGGCGGGCAGCATGATCCGCGTCATGTAGGTTGCTGAGGGTGACCCTGCGGAGCGGTGTCGTTCCGGAGCGATAGAAGATTCATACAAAGCAAAGGGGCCCCGCAGTGAGGTCCCACAACAGGGCTGCCCCATCGTGATGAGTTTTATACACTTTAACATTAACATTAACGTGTATACTTAGCAGTAAAGATATATGTTGAGAGGAGCAGTTATGGTTACCGTCGCGTTTTCGGAACTGCGCCAAAACCTTACGCAGGTGGCCGAAAGGGTTGCCAATGATGGCGAGGAGGTTGTGGTCTTCAAGCGGAGCAAGCCGTTGTTCAAGATCGTGCCGCTCGACTATGAAAGCCCCGTTGCGGTGGAATATGACGCTGCTCAGGAGCGTGGGGGCGCAAAGCCGGCGTGCGGCACGGACAAGCCCAAGCGCGACGTGGGTACGATGTGGCATCCCAAGATCACCTGGAAGGAGATCCGTGAGATGCTCGCGGAGAATGAGGACTACCAGGAGTATCTCGATATCGTGGCTAACATGCCAAAGGGAACGCCGCTCGATACGATGACGGTTGAAGATGAAAAGCGCGTCGCGAGGGAGCGCTACCTATGAGGGCATTTCTTGATACCAACTTTCTGCTCGATTGCGTGCTTCCGGGCCGGCTGGAGCACGCAGCGGCGCAAACGATCAAGGGGCTCGTTGACGTGGGACTTATCGAGGGTGTTGTTTCGGCCTGCTCTCTCAAGGACGCGTACTACATTCTCACTAAACAGACAGACGAGGCGCGCGCCCGCGAGGTAGTGCGCGACTGTCTTAAGAGCTACTCGGTAGAGCCTCTCGACCAAGAAGCTTGTTTTACCTCCGCCTATTCCGATGAGCCGGACTTTGAGGACGGCTGTATCCGTGCGATGGCCGAGCGTGCCGGCGTGGACTTTATCATCACGCGTGACCGCGCCGCTTTTGTGCGCTCGACCATCAAGACCTTCTCGCCTGCAGAGTTCATCCGTGCGTTTCCGATTCCGGAGGAGTAAAACCGCCATATCGGGGATTGTCCCCGGCGTTTGGCGAGCTTGTTGGGAGGCTCCTGGTCCAGTGACTGTTACAAAAAACGGCTATAGCAAATTTGTTGTACTTCGATCTGAAGACTATGACTTCATGGTTCAGGAACAGGCTAAGGCTCGTCTGATGGCTCGTATAGCTGTGGCCGAGCGGGAGCGTACTGCTGGCATGGCGCGTGATGCCTTTGAGGCTCTCGATGACCTTGAGGCAAAATATGGCCTATAACGTCAAGATTCTGCTTTCAGCCGAACGTTTTCTGGGCAGTTCTTATTTGGACGGGGCAACCGGCACCGTGATCTGCGTCACGTAGGTTGTGGGATCGTCGCTGATGATGTCGTCGATCAGGGCAATCTCACGTTGCCCCGCTACGCTGCCAACTTGTCAAAAGCCCCGCGCCGGTTGAGCACGGTAAACGCGACAACACAGATGACCGCCGACAAAATCGATCCGCACGGCGAGGCGATGCCCATGGGAAACAGCGTGTCGGAATAGGCGTTCGACAGCAGCCACGCGCCCGGCACGCGAATGAGCGCCACGGCTAGTACGTTGTGCGCAAAGCCGATGTAGCTCTTGCCATACGCAGCGAAAAAGCCGCTAAAGCAAATGTGGATGCCGGCAAAAATCGCGTCGAAAATATAGCTGCGCATATAGCCGGTGCCGGCCGCGACTACCGCGGCGTCCTTGGCAAAAAAGCCGATAAACGCCGGCGCCACTAGCCACATCAGCACCGTGATCAGACAGCCGTACACCACCGAGATCGTCATGGCGTCTTTGAGCACCTGACGTGCACGGTCGCCCTTGCCCGCGCCGGCGTTTTGCGCCGTGAGTGCACTGACGGTAGCGCCCATGGAACTCGGCACAATGAACAAAAAGCTGATCATCTTTTCGACCAGGCCCACGGCGGCAGCGTCGACGAGCCCTCGGTGGTTGGCAATGACGGTGATGAACATAAACGCCACCTGGATGCAGCCGTCCTGCACGGCCACGGGCACGCCGATCTTAAGAATGCTGCCGAGCACCTCGGGCTGGGGGCGCAGGTCGCTACGCTTAACGTGGATGTTCGTGCGACGGCTCTTGAGCCACACGAGCGCGAGGGCAACGCTTGCCGTCTGGGCGGTTACCGTGCCGAGCGCCGCACCCACGGGGCCGAGTCCCATGTGGCCGATAAATAGAAAGTCGAGCGCGATGTTGATGATGCATGCCACGCCGATCACGTACATGGGCGAGCGCGAATCGCCCAGCCCGCGAAAGATGGCCGAGAGGATGTTGTATGCGGCGATAAACGGAATGCCGACAAAGCAGATGCGCAGGTAGGCGGCGGTTCCTTCGACCGCCTCGGCCGGCGTGCCAATGAGTGCCACAATCTGCGGACACAATGCAAGCAGGACAGCGGCCAGCACCACCGAGACGCCCATAAAGAGCGTGATGGTATTGCCGATGGCGGTCTCGGCGCGGTCGAAGCGGCGCGAGCCCACGGCGTGGCCGACGATCACCGTCGTTCCCATGGCCAGGCCCACGAGCGTCACGGTAATGATATAGAGCGTCTGCGCGCCATTGCCCACGGCGGTGATACCGGCGGCGCCGCTAAACTGCCCCATCATGTACAGGTCGGCCATGCCGTAGAGCATCTGCAAAAAGTACGAGAGCATATAGGGCAGGGCATAGACCGCGATGGTCTTAAGGACATTGCCGCGTGTGAGGTCGTGTTCCATGGGCGGGGCTTTCTGGCTGGGTTTGTTTACGTACCAGTGTAGTGAAAACCCTACAACGATTGTAGAGTCAAGGTTTGTGTTGACGCCGGAGCGAAAAAGTCTCGCGCACCATTATTCCGAGTGAATATGGACACACATCACGAGAACTCGCCGCCGGCGCTAACCTTGCAGAAAACGATTTCGGAATACTTGACACCATTATTCGGCGCGCAATAATACGTGCGTTTGCGAACAACGTTTGATGGGGGTTGAACCTGCGTGCGCAATCTCAAAATACTGTTTTCCTATCTAGGGGCATACCGTCGCGATGCCATCCTCGGCGTGTTCTTTGTGTCGGTCGAGACGGTGCTCGAGCTGTTTATCCCGGTCATCATGGCCAACATCATCGATGTGGGCGTGCCTGCGGGTGATATCAACTACATGCTGCTGCAGGGCGCGTACATGCTGGTGTGCGCTGCGCTTTCGCTGGTACTGGGCTTGGGTTATGCCTGCACGTCCGCCCGCGTTGCCTCGGGCCTAGGCGCTAACCTGCGCGAGGCCGAGTACAAAAAGATTCAGACGCTCGCTTTTGGTAACCTGGACAACTACGACGCCAGCTCGCTCGTCACCCGCATGACCACGGACATCACCGTTATCCAAAATGCTGTGGGCAACGGCTTTCGCCCTATGGTGCGCGGCCCGGTGACGCTTATCGTCGGCCTTATCTACGCGCTGATGCTGTCGCGCCCGCTCGCCACCGTCTTTGCGATCATCTTGCCCGTGCTGGCAATCGTACTGGGCGCCATCACCTATCGCGTCAGTCCGCTCTACCGCCAACTCCAGACCTCGATGGACCACCTCAACGGCGTGGTACAGGAAGACCTCACCGCCGTGCGTGCCGTCAAGGCGTATGTGCGTGCCGAGCACGAGGAGGCCAAGTTCGACACCGTCAATACCGAGCTCGCCGGCACTGCGACAAAGACCTTTGGCAGCGCGGTGCTCAACCTGCCGGTGTTTCAGCTGTCGATGTACGTGGCTGCGCTCTCTATCCTGTGGATTGGCGGCCGCATGATTCTCGCCGGCAAGCTGGGCGTGGGCTCGCTCACGGGCTTTATGAGCTACGTGCTGCTGATCATGAATTCGCTCATGATGATTTCCAACGTGTTTTTGCTGCTCACGCGCGCTCTTACGAGTGTGGGCCGTATCGCCGAGGTGCTCGATGAGGAACCCTTTATCGCCAACCCCGCGGGAGACCTCGCGATTGCGGCGCCAGCGGACGGCAGTATCGAGTTTCGCGACGTTTCCTTTAAATACCGCGCGGATGCAGCCGAGGATGTGCTCCAGCATATCGACCTTCGCATCGAGAGCGGCTCGACGGTGGGCATCCTCGGCGGCACGGGCTCGGGCAAGAGCTCGCTTGTGCAGCTGATTGCGCGCCTGTACGACGCCACCGAAGGCGCCGTGCTTGTGGGCGGACGCGACGTGCGCGACTACGACCTCGCCGCCTTGCGCGACGCTGTGGGCATTGTGCTGCAAAAGAATGTGCTGTTTACGGGTACCGTGCGCGAGAACCTGCAGTGGGGCAATCCGCAGGCGTCGGACGATGAGCTCCTCGCGGCTTGCCGCGCGGCGTGCGTGGACGAGTTCCTTGATCGCATCGGCGGGCTGGACGGCGAGTTGGGCCAAGGCGGCGCCGGTGTCTCGGGTGGCCAGAAGCAACGCCTGTGCATCGCGCGCACGCTGCTCAAGCATCCGCGCGTGCTCATTTTTGATGACTCCACCAGCGCGGTCGATATGGCGACCGACGCTAAGATTCGCGAGCACATCGCTCGGATTCCCGATGCGACCGTGCTCATCATCGCCCAGCGCATCGCGAGCGTCATGGATGCCGATCGCATTGTGGTGCTGGACGACGGTCGTGTCCACGGCGTGGGCACGCACGAGGAACTGCTGGCGGGCGACAACATATACCAGGAGATTTACGCCTCGCAGATGGAGTTTGCGAGGAACGCGGACGCCGGCGACGGCAGCGACGATGGTTGCGCGAATGATCCATTTTCCTCCGTCGCATGCGGATCGCCCTTGGAAGGGGGTGAGCGCCATGCCTAAGACCGCAGCCCAAGCACGCCCGGCCGACCTCAAGCGCACTGTGCGTCGCTTGCTCTCCTACATGGGGCATGCCAAGTTCTCGTTGCTCGCGGTGGGCGTGCTCGCCTCCGTTGCCGCCATCGCGAGCCTCGCCGGCACCTACATGGTGCGCCCCATCGTTAACGGTTTGGCCACGGGCGGGGAGGAACTGCTTGCCAAGCAGGTCATCCTGACGGCGATCATCTACGCTGCGGGCGTGCTCTCGGCCCTGGGCTACTCGCAGATTATGGTGCGCGCGGCCCAACACGTGGTGTCCGATATTCGCCGCGACCTGTTCGCGCACATCCAGACGCTGCCGCTCAGTTATTTTGACAGCACGCGCTCGGGCGACATCATGAGCTTTTTCACCAACGACGTCGACACCGTCTCCGAGGCGCTTAACAACAGCTTTGCCAACGTGATTCAGGCCGCCATTCAGGTTGTGGGCACCACGGCCATGCTCATCATCCTTAACTGGCAGCTCACGATTATCACACTCGTGTGCGATGCGGCCATTGTGCTGTATGCGCGCTACTCGGGCGCGCGCTCTAAGCGCTTCTTTGCCGCCCAGCAGGCATCGCTTGGCGACCTGGACGGATATATCGAAGAGATGGTCTCGGGCCAAAAGGTCATCAAGGTCTTTAACCGCGAGGCGGCGAATGTTGCCGGCTTCACCTGCCGCAACGACGAGCTTCGCCGCACCGGCACCGCCGCCGTGAGCTATGCCAACTCCATGGTGCCCATGACCGTCGTGATTGGCTACGTCAATTATGCCATCGTCGCCGTGGCGGGCGGCATGCTCTGCATCAAGGGACTCTCCGACGTGGGCGCGCTTGCAAGCTACCTGGTCTTTGTGCGCCAGGCCGCCATGCCCATCAACCAGTTTACGCAGCTCGGCAACTTCTTGCTCAACGCGTTGGCCGGTGCCGAGCGCCTGTTTGCGGCTATGGACCTTGAGCCCGAGGTGGACGAGGGCTGCGTGGAGCTGGTGCAGACGGGCGATGCCGCATGGGCGTGGAAAATTCCCGAGGGCCAGGGCGTGGGCGTCTACGGGCACCTGCATGACGTGGCAGCCGTTGATGAGTCGGGCCGCGCGGTGGCCGCCGACGGCACCGAGCTCACGTGCGGCTTGGTCCCGCTTGCCGGCGACGTGCGCTTCCATGCCGTGGACTTTTCCTACGTGCCGGGCGCCCGCGTGCTCACGGACCTCAACCTGTTTGCCAAGCCGGGGCAAAAGATTGCGTTTGTGGGCTCCACGGGCGCCGGCAAGACGACCATTACCAACCTCATCAACCGCTTCTACGAGGTCGATGACGGCGAGATCACGTACGACGGCATCGACGTCAAGCACATTGCCAAGGCCAGCCTGCGCGGGTCGCTCGGCATTGTGCTGCAGGACACGCACCTGTTTAGCGGCACCATTGCGCAGAACATCCGCTTTGGCAAGCTCGACGCGACCGACGAGGAAGTGCGCGCCGCTGCCGAGGCCGCCTGCGCCGACTCGTTTATCCGCCGCCTGCCTAGAGGGTACGACACACCGGTCACGGCCGATGGCGCCAACCTGTCGCAGGGCCAGCGTCAGCTGCTCGCCATCGCGCGCGTGGCCGTTGCCGATCCGCCGGTGCTCATCCTGGACGAGGCCACGAGCTCCATTGACACGCGTACCGAAAAGCTCATCGAGCGCGGTATGGACCGCATCATGCGCGGTCGCACCACGTTTATGATCGCGCACCGCCTGTCCACCGTCCGCGACGCCGACGCCATCATGGTCCTCGAACACGGCCGCATCATCGAGCGCGGCACGCACGAAGAGCTGCTCGCCCAGCACGGCGAGTACTGGCAGCTGGCGCATGGCTTAAAAGAGTTGGATTAACCCGTTCGAGCACGATGCTTTGACCCCTCCGTGCTCCTCACCTCGACTCAAACCATCACAACATTCGACACTTTTCGCCAAAAACGGGAAAAGCATCGAATGTTGTGATGGTTTTTCTGCCACTCGACCGGGTGGAATCGCTTTCTTGCGCACGAAGGTGTGCGGACCCGTGGGCCGGGGAATAAGGTTGGTTATCCGACTCCATTGGAGGGCTCATGGACCTGCCGATCGTCCTGTCCCATAAGACTGCCTGGCTGTACCACAACGTGGCGCGTCCGTCCGAGCCGCTCTCGCGAGCAAGCAGCCTATACGATGAGGACTCGCTTGCTAACGAGGCGGAGCCGACTGCGGGCCTGCCCAAATTGGGACTCGATGCCAAGGGTCTGAGGGCTTCAACGGCAGCTGGGATCGTTACCGACTATCTGGTTTCGCTTGGTATTCCACGAGAAGAGCTCGATCATATCGACACGCTCGTCAACTTCGATTTTGAGCGTTCGACGCCGGCTGGATTTAGGTGCCACGTGTTTGGGGCGCCGATACCTCCAGGCCATCTTATCGAGGTGGCAGAGGGCCTTCTAGTGGTTGATGAGGCCATGTGCTTTGTCCAAGCGGGTTCGTGGATGAGCGAGCCCGAGCAGCTGGAATATGGCTACGAAATCTGCGCCCGATACCATTTGAATCATCTGTCGACAGGCGATTATATCGAGATGGGGCAGAGGTATACCGTTGCCGACTTGATTGCTTATTGCAACGAGAACCGATCTCGTCAGGGGGCTATACGCGCGGCCGCCGTGCTCAAGCGCGTGCACGATGGCGCGCGGTCGCCCATGGAGACGGCCACCGCAATCATGGTCGTAGCAAAACGTTCCCAGGGAGGGCTGGGATACGCCAAGATCGAGCTCAACCATCGGGTCGATGTTCCCAACGAGTTCAAGTATCTCGCAAAGGCCGGGTATTTCGAGATTGACGTATATGCGCCTGCGAGCGGTACGGGGATTGAATACAACGGCTCGGACCATCTTGATAAACAGCGCAGCGCGTCGGACGCGGAGCGTATGACCGTGCTGAGCGCGCTGGGCTTTAGGATGATCGTCCTCACCGGGACTCAGTTTGCCCACCAGCTGCAATTGCACCGGGCGATGAACGCCATCGCGCTTGCCATGGGCCTCAAGTGCGACCGAAGCGAAGCGTTCCAGAAACGTCAGAACGACCTGCGAGAATTCGTGATTCGGCACTGGGACGGCGGTCTTTAGGGGCGTTTTGGTCCTTCTGCGGGGTGCTGCGGGCACGCAAACCATCACAACATTCGACGTTTATCGCCAAAAACGGGAAAAGCATCGAATGTTGTGATGGTTTGTATGCTGAGGATGGGCTTGGGAAGCCGGTCTTGCTCGAAGCGACCTGTCCTGTCGTACGGGTGTCGGCATGATTCTCTCGTGGGGTATTATGTTTTCCGAAGAATAAAACGCCGCGTGAGGGGAGGGTTGCGTGGACGGGCACGTGCAACATGACGGCTTTGGCCGCGATATCAACTACCTGCGCATTGCCGTTACCGACAAGTGCAATTTCCGCTGCATTTACTGCATGCCGGCCGATGGCGTGGCGCCCCGTGCACACGACGAGCTGCTCAGCGCCGAGGAAATCGCCCGCTTTGTGCGCTTGGTGGCGGGGGAGGGCATTCGCCGCGTGCGCCTGACGGGCGGCGAGCCGCTGGTCAGCCGCCGTATTATTCCGCTCATTCGTGACATCCGCGCGATTCCGCAGATCGAGGACATCTCGCTCACCACCAATGGCGCCCTGCTGCCCAAGCTGGCGCCGCAGCTCAAAGACGCCGGGCTTAACCGCGTCAACATCTCGCTCGACACGCTCGACCCTACGCTCTTTGGAAAGATCACGCGCCTGGGCCGACTCGAGCAGACCATGGCTGGCATCGACGCGGCGCTGGCTTGGGGCTTTGAGCCCGTTAAGGTCAACTGCGTTGTGGTGCGCCGGCTCAACCAGGATGTGGGAGCCCTTGCGCGGCTCACGCTCGACCGCCCCATCCATCTGCGCTTTATCGAATACATGCCCATCGGCGACGAGCGCACGAGCTCGCATTGCGCTGTGGATCCGCATGCGCCTGCGCTCAATCCCGAGCTGTGGGACGCGAGCGATACCGTGCCGAGCGACGAGCTGCGGGCGCGCATCAATGCCGGGGCCGCAGCGACGGGACTGGGCGAGCTCGAGCCGCTCGACATCAACGACGCTCCTGCCGGCGCGGGCCCTGCGCGCTACTGGCACTTTCCGGGTGCGGCGGGAACGGTTGGCTTTATTAGCGCCATGTCCAACCATTTTTGCGCGAATTGCAACCGTCTGCGCCTGACGGCCGATGGCAACGTGCGTCCGTGCCTGTTCAGCGATGCCGAGTATTCGGTGCGTGAGGCGCTGCGCCGTGGTGATGATATGCAGGTACTTTCGATTTGGCGCGATGCCGTGGCCCACAAACCGCAGGAACACGCGATAATTGAGGGCACGCAACGATTTATGTCCCAAATCGGAGGATGATCATATGGCCAAGAGCAGGTACGCCGATGCCACCAAGGCCGCTCGCAGGGCCGCGATGTCTGCCCACAAAGCCACGGCTGCGGCGAATGTTGGCAACGCCGACGCGTCCGCACAGCCGACTGCCAGCGCTGCCGCCGAGCCCGCCCGCGACGCCCGTCGCGACGAGCTGACGCACGTGGACGCCAAGGGCGAGGTACGCATGGTCGACGTGTCCGACAAGGCCGAGACCCATCGCATCGCCATCGCCGAGGGCACCATCCTCATGCACCCCGAGACGCAGGCCATGGTGCTGCAGGACCGCGCCAAAAAGGGCGACGTGCTTGCCTGCGCGCGCGTGGCGGGCATTATGGCCATCAAGCGCACGAGCGACATTATCCCTATGTGCCATCCGCTGCTCATTACCAAGAGCAAGTGCGATATTGCGCCCATCGCTGCGGCGGGGACGCCGGCCGAGGACGTGCCCGAGGGCTGGGCGCCGGCGCGCGCGGACGGGCAGGTTGGCTTTCACGTACTGGTCACGGCCGGCGTGACGGGCAAGACGGGTATCGAGATGGAGGCGTTGACCGGCGCGAGTGCCGCGTGCCTAACCATCTACGACATGTGCAAGGCCGTCGATCGCGGCATGGAGATCGTCGACGTGCGCCTGCTGCACAAGGAGGGTGGCCGCTCGGGCGTGTGGGATCGTGCCGAACGCCAGGCCGCTGCTGTTGAGGCCGTGGCCGCTGACGGTGCCGCGCCCGCAAGCGCACCCGTCGCCGTCGCGCCCGCAGCTCCGGCACCGGCCGTCCCCGCGATCGCGTTTATCGGCTACCAGAACTCGGGAAAGACCACGCTCGTCGAGAAGGTCATTGCCGAGCTCACCCGCCGCGGCCTGCGCGTGGGTTCGCTTAAGCATCATGGGCATCACGGCTTTGATATCGATGTGCCCGCTAAGGACACCTGGCGCCATCACCAAGCCGGATCCAAGCACGTGGGCCTCATCTGCGCCACGCGCTGGGCGGAGTACGCCGACACGCGCGAGGAGGACGAGATGCCCGCGCGCGAGCTGCTGTCGCGCTACAACGATGTCGACGTGGTGATCATCGAGGGCTACAAGACCGAGGGCTTTGACAATATCGTCGTCGCGCGCTCCGGTGTCGACCGTTTGCGCGGCAAGAGCTCGCTCGACCTGGTCGACGGTCGCACGCTGGCCCTTGCCTGCAACGAGGCCCTGGCACGCCAGGCATTCGACGCCGGCTTTGCGACCCGAGCCATCAACATCAACGACGCCCGAGCCATCTGCGATCTTATCCAAGATTACCTTTAAGGGCTGGCTCGCTGCGCTGCCATAACCTGCCAAATAGGGACAGGTTTGTTTTGGCAGGTTTTATCTGGGCAAACGTCACTTCCACCACAAAGGGGCCAGGCACCTTTGTGGTGGTTTTTGTTTAAGTAGATGTGTGGGACATGCCTTACAATCTACCAAGTAGTTCATGACGGGCGAAAAACGGAGAGAAGGGGCTCTTGATGCGTCCTTAATGTTTCATGCGGATAGATTGATTCGACAGACGGTGGCGAATGCCCGCCGTCCGCATTCGTATGAAACAAGGAGTCTCCATGCTCGTCTCTCTTTTCTCAAAGCCTCAGTCATCGCTGTCCGTGCAGGCCAAGCGCCTGGTGGCGATGCGCTTTCTCATCTACACCGGTTTTCAGACCAGCTACTTTATCGGCGTCATCGGAACGCTCACCTATGCAGACGATGCCTCGGTCGTGGCGACATCGCTGGCTGTCCTCTTTATGAACGTATTCGTGATCTTGGGATCCTTTGCGGGTGGCGCGGCGCTCGACGCCTGGGGTCCGCGCCGTCATTTCTTGCTGAGCATCGTGGGCACGCTGGCAACCGGCGCGGCAATCCTCGCCTTTGGTAGCGCGACCGGCGTCATCCTGCTCGGCGCGGTGTTCCTAGGCTTTACGATGGGATTCGCTCAGCCCATTGCCACGTCCTATCCGGCCTACCTCACCAACGACCCCGTCGAGCTCAAAGACATCAACTCCGCCATTGCCATGTTCTCAAACGTGAGTATCATCGTCGGCCCCACGCTGGGCGGCTTTGTCGCGGCTGCTGCGTCGTCGCGCGCGGTGTTCGTGCTCATGATGATTTTTACCGTACTGGCGTTTATTGCCGGCTGGGGCTTTAGACCGCAAGCAGTTCGCGTCGCCGCGCGTGAAAGTACTCCCGCGGACAGCAGTACAACGGCAATCACTGCCAGCCAAAGCCCCGACCCCAACACATCTTCCCGCGTCACCTTCGCGACCAGCATCAAGACAGTCTTTACCAACAGCGTCCTTGCCCTGCTGTTCTGCATTATTTTCCTTTCAAACTTTGGCTACGGTGCCTTCGACCCGCTGGAGTCGTTCTTCTACCGCGGTGTCCTGCACGTCGGTGTCGAATGGATGGGCTGGCTCTCGTCGGCCAGCGGTGTGGGCGCGGTGCTGGGCGCCGTGGCCGCGCTCCGCTTGCCGCCGCACCTGGTCAACCTTAAGACGCTGCTTGTGGCGCTTATGTTCGTAGGCCTGGGAAGTTTGCTCTATGTGGGGACACCGTACGTGGGCGTAGCCCTTGTCGGCCAGATTGCCCTGGGCGTTGCCTGGGGTGTCGTAAATCCGCTCCACAACACTATCGTGCAAACGACGGCTCCTCTCGAGCAGCTTGGTCGCGTGAACTCGGTCATGGGCTTTGGCAACATGTTCGCCGGCGTGGCGCCGCTGGCGATTGCCCCGTGTCTGGCGGCGACATTTGGCGTGCAGCAGACGCTCGTAGGGGCGGGCATGGTTGTGACGGCGGTTCCCGCGGCGTTGCTGCTGTTTGGACGCCGGCATTTTGATCGTGCCACAAGGCAGTAAAAACCATCACAACATTCAGCGAAAATCGCGATTTTGCCGAAAAACGTCGAATGTTGTGATGCTTTGCGTCTCGGGCCAGGCCACCCTTCGGGTTCGGCCACCACAAGGGGGCCAGGCACCTTTGTGGTGGTTTTGCGCCAAAGCGCCCCGTGTCCGCCTTGGTATACCATGTACGCCGTTCGCGAATACACCCCACACCGCCGCACAACCCAGAAAGGCCCCCATGGACACCACCTTCAGCCACATCAAAGCCGTGTTCTGCGATATCGACGGCACGCTGCTCACGAGCCGGCACACGGTGTCCCCGCGCACCGTGGCGGCGATCCGCGCCCTGCGCGAGCGCGGCGTGCTCTTTGGCCTGTGCACCGGGCGCGACGCCCACGCGACCGAGGCCATGTACGAGCTCTGGGGCATCGAAGGCCTGGTGGACGTGATGGTGGGCTGCGGTGGCGCCGAGGTCATCGACCGCGCGCACGACATCAACGAGCTGAGCTATCCGCTGCCGGGCGAGACCATCGCGCGCATCTGCAAGCACATGGCGGACCTTCCGGCAACACCCGTCTGTCCCCGAGACGGCGTGTTCTACGTGCCCGAGAGCAACGCGTGTGTCGAGCACCTGTCGCGCGTCGACGGTGTGCCCTACCAGGTGGTCGATTTTGCCGAGTTGTTGCGCGAGCCGCAGCCCAAGGTGATGTTTACCATGGCGCCCGAGGTGATGCCGCGGGTGATTGAGCGGGCGTCGACGTTTGCCGATGACACCGTTAAGGCGGCGGCTCTGCAAACCACGCAGCGGCTCTACGAGTTCATGGATCCGCGCGTGTCCAAGACGCGCGGCCTTGTGCGCGTGGCGGAGCTCAACGACATGGAGCTCCAGGACATCTGCGTGTTTGGCGATGCGGACAACGACACCTGCATGGTGGCTGACGCCGGCGTGGGCGTGGCCATGGCAAACGGCAGCGACGCCACCCGTGCCGCCGCCGACTTTGTAACCGCGAGCAACGACAAAGACGGCATCGCGATCTTTATCGAGGAGCATCTGCTGTAGCGCCGGGGGAGAACCACCGCAAAGGGGACGGGCTCCTTTGCGGTGGTCTCAGGCGATTTGGGCGAATTGATGCCTAAAATCTGCGCGAAAACCCAAATAACGTTGTCTGAACATTACGCTTCTAACCACCGATGAGTTAAAGATATTCCCATCAATTTGGCAGTCTATTCCTCCCGGTTAATGACCTACCGTTCACGGTCGATTTTCGACCGTTCACAGGATGTTTGCTCTTGAGCAAAATGTTGTGCAAATAAATAAAATGCTATTAAAAAACTGATAACTAACTTAATTACCAGTAGAAACAGATATTTCAGAGCGAATAAACGAAAGCAAATCTGAGTAAATGTCAAGAGAATTGAGAACTGGCTACAAAAATGTCGGTTTTGTTGCCCGGATGTTTAAACAATAGTTACAATAGTATTACTAAGCGAGCGCAATTACAGATTGCGCAGATACGTTTGATAGTGAAAGAGCAAGATCGCGGTCTCTTGGGGAGGAGACATCGATGAAAGCGAATTCAGAAAAAACTAAGCAGAGTAAAAAAGCGACGCGCCGTGTACTGGCAGGCGTTTTGTGCGGAGTCTCCGTGTTGAGCCTGGTACTGTCGCTCGTCATGCCTCCGATCTCGCAGGCCATTGCCAACGACACCCAGACAGTTTCTACCGAGGAAGCTGTAACGGGGAGTTCCTCAAGTGAGTCCGCTGCTGTAGATAACACCAGCGAGGATGCCGAAAACCAGAATAGCGCCGCCACCTCTGCGAACGCGGCTACTACTGTGAACAAGGGCATCTACAAGCCCACGTCTATCGGTATCGGTACGAATATCGATATCTCCACCCCCGATCCCGGCGTGGCCACCTACGTCGGCCGCGACATGTACATCGGTGGTAAGCCGAACAAAACTAGCACTCTTGATGCGAATAACGCCCCCACCGGCTCATATGCCGCTGAGGCGGAGGGCCTTACCGTGGTCCACGGCAAACTGGCCATGAATCCTATCAAGGAGAGTTGGGGCGGCCAGGGCTTCCGTTTCGGCACCGTTGGTTTTGGATCGCAGTTTCGTCCCAGGGAGGGAAGCACGGTGCTTGCGGTCGCCGGCATAAACAGCTTGATTGAGAACATGAATACCGGTCAGGGAACGACCTCAGATGCTGCGACGGTTGGTGCTTGGACCAAGGGTGCTTGGGTCGGCAAGGCGACAAAGACTGACTCCCACCCTGGCTATGACTATACCGCGCAGATCGCCGGTCCCATTACCTATTCCTATTGGGATTCGAATGCTAACAACGGGCGCCAGTCTGTCGTGAAAAAGCAAGGTAATTGGTTCGAGGGCTCGGATGCTCTGAAGAGCGACCTGTTCAATCAAAATGTTGATTTGACTAATGTTAACGGTAACGATTATTCGAGCTACAACGGTGCAGATGGATACCTCTCGAAGCTATCGAAACAGCTCGCCTCGTTTGCAAATACCGGCACAGTTACGGATGGTTCCGCAATTAGCGACAACAGCTACGCAATCAACAAGTACGATAACAAGGGAACAAGCTATACACTCACTTTCGATGGTAGTGAGAAGTCTGTTTCCGGTGCGCTTGATACCAGAATCCCGAACTATTAGATTTGCAACACCGAGCGACTTATCACCTTTACCGGCGATGGAACTTCTATGCAACAGGTCTTCACCATTGCCGGTTCCGAGCTCTCCAACTTGAAGGATGGCGTCTACTACCGCGGCGTCGACTTTAAGTTCACCAATGTCCCCGAAGGCGCATCCATTGTCGTGAACGTTACAGGTGCTGGTCCTGTCGAGTTCCACAATGGCTGGCGCTTCTGGTGGGGCGATACAGAAATATCTCGCGGTTATGAGAGTAACGCCGATAAAGACCTTCGCGCGAAATACTCGCTGGCCTCCCAGTCCATCATGTGGAATTTTGTCGATACCACGAGCCTCACCATCCGTGGTGGCATTGCGGGCGAGGGTAGAAGCGACTGGGGCAATGGCGGCGGGGACGGCAAGTGGACCGACGATGACCCCGCCGCTGCTATGCTCGGATCGATTCTCGTTCCCAACGGAAGCTTCGACGACCATGTGACCACCAACGGTCGTGTGTACGTGGGCGAAGATTTCATGATGAACAACCCTAAGATCGCGTACAACTTCACAAATCTCGAGGGTAACTCGGCTTCCGTCATCGATATGGATCAGGAGCGTCACAACTTCCCGTGGTCTGGGTCGTATACACCGGACGGCTCTGCCATTGCGTGGAGCAAGGTCGACGCTGCGGACGGCATGACGCCGCTTTCTGGTTCCTCGTGGACGATATACGGCACTGTCGATGATGCCAAGAATGAAACGTATCCCATCGTTACGGTAACGGATGGCGGTGCCAATGATTACTCTTCGGATGATGGCGAGCTTCAGTTCAACTATTTGAATCAGAAGGCCAAAATTGGCGATCCCAACGATAAAGACTACTTCACGTACTACATTCGCGAGGTCAAGGCGCCGGCTGGTTATCAGAAGTCGGACACCATCTACTACGCAACCATGAACAACACCGGCGAGCAGGTGAACTATGTTCAGGGTCATGTGGACACGGTGAACGGAAATAAGCTCGTTTCATTCGATGATTCCAACACCACGGGCGCCATCTCCAACACCAAGATCACCGGTACGGTGTCTTGGACCAAGGTTGAGGAGAGCGACACGGGACACACTCCTTTGGCTGGTTCCGAGTGGGCGCTTACCAAGGTAAAGGATGCCGATGGTGCCGAAATTCCGGACGCTGCATCCCTGACTGTGATTGATAACGATACGAATGCGGAAGCTGTCAGCAACAAGTGGGCAGATTCTGATCCCGCCGATGGCAAGTTCAAGCTCGAGGGTCTGCTGCCGGGCACGTACACGCTCACGGAGACCCAGGCGCCGTTTGGCTACGAGCTGAACCAGACAACCTACGAGTTCACGGTGTCCAAGGCGGACGGTTCCATTGCGTGGACCGAGGGAAAGAAACCGAGCATTGTTGAGGGCACTACGTACATCTCCGATTCTCTCACCACCACGTCCGTGGAAATCCCGGTGACTAAGTCCGTCCGTAATACGGACTGGCCGAAGGATTCCAGCGGGAAATACGTTGCGTTCGACTTCAACATCGAGGCTACGGGGGATTACGCAACCAACGTGCCCATTCCTAACCCGGCAGACCTCTCCATTGCACCCGCAGCAGGGGAGACCGACGCCGCCAAGCCCAACAACATCACGGCGACCTTTGGCGCCATGACGTTCAACAAGTCGCACCTGTCCGATACCCGCGGTACGGCGGGTGACTACGCCAGGACCTACACCTACACGGTGAAGGAGATCGCGCCTACCACCGGTGCCATCGATAAGCTCCGCTACTCCAAGGCCGAGTACCAGGTTGCCGTCACGGTGAAGGCCGTCATGAATGAGACCACTGGCAAGTACACCGGTCTTACCACCTCTACCACCGTTACGCAGATGAAGGATGACATGGGCAACACCCTTGGCGAGAACGGGCAGGGCGTCGCGGTTCAAACCTCCGCCGGTGCGGACCCAACCATCATTCCCGTCTCCACCTTCACCAACACCTACTCCACCTCTTTGCCCCTTTCTGGTATGTCGGGCGTCACTCTGACGTACCTTGCCGGCGCGGCGGTGCTTTGCGCTGCTGCGGCCTGGATGCACATTCGTCGCAAGGCGAATGCGAAGGGAGGTAAGCGTCGTGAATAAGAAAGTTTGCTCCTTCCCGATCTTGTTTGCGCTGCTTGCCCTCCTGATCGGCACCTGCGCGGTTGTGTTCCCCGCTTCCGCGCAGGCCGCGCCGACCTCGACCGGTTCCATCACGGTGAGCGGCACCGTGGCGCGCAGCTACGACGCCTACCAGATCTTTAGCGCCAACGTCGTCGACGGCGACAGCGACTCCAAGATCGCCACCGATCTCGCCTGGGCAAGCGACGCCGTGCGCGACGCCGCGCTGCCTGTGCTGCACAGCGCCGGCATGCCCAATTCCCAGACCACCGCGCAGGAAGCTGCCGAGTGGCTCAACACCGATTCCCACCTTACGAGCGCGCTGAGCGCACAGCTCGCTCGTTCCCTCCAGAGCTCTGGCGCCGTGTTTGTGGCCCTCAACGCGGGCACGGCGGCCGAGCTGCCCTGCGGCTACTGGCTCATCGTCGCCGACGACGACGCCATCGCCCAGGACGAGGCCGGCACCGCGCCGATCATGGCCCTGGTCGGCGGCAGCGCCGTCACCGTCAAGCCCAAGGCGGCGACGCCCAAGGTCGCCAAGCACGTGCTGGAGGACAGCACCGCCGCATGGCAGAAGGCCGCCGACGCCACGGTCGCCGACGACCTGTACTGGCGCCTCTCTGCCACGGTCCCGGCGGGTCTTACCGCCTACGACACCTATACGGTGCGGTTTGTCGACACCATGAGCGCGGGACTCGACCCCTCCAAGGTCGCCGCGAGCATGCGCGTGTACGTGGCGGCGGGCGCGGACGGCGGCTTCGACGCCGTCCAGACCGGCAAGGACGGCCGCGCCGGCACCGACCCTGCGAAGGGCTGGACCGACATCACGGCCCAGTGCGCCACCAAGGTAGCGGCGGACGGAACCTTCACCGTGCGCACCGGCGACCTGATCGCCGCGCTCGGCGGGGCCGACGCCTTCACCGCGGGCGCCCGCGTGGTCGCCGTGTACAACGCGCCGCTCAACAGCGCATGCAACCACGGCATCGCGAAGGGCAACCCCAACGAGGTCTACCTGCGCTACCCGCGCTCTCCCTTTACCGACCAGTCCGGCGACGCGGACTTCACCCGCACGCCGAGCGATGACGCGTGCGCCTACACCTGGGATCTCGCGCTCACCAAGCGCGGCAGCGACGGCGACAAGCCGCTTGCCGGGGCGGTCCTGAGCATCGCCGACGACCGCGGCCGCACGCTGGCGGCCGACGGCACGTGGGATGCTGAGGGCAAGGCCACCGTCACCACGGGCGAGGACGGCCGCGTGACCGTCTCGGGCGTGGACTCGGGCAAGCTGGAGGTCCGCGAACTCAAGGCGCCCAAGGGCTACACCGCCTTCGAGGGCGCGCGCTCCGTGACGGTCAAGGCCGAGGGCCTGGACGTCGACCAGGTGGCCGCTGCCAAGCCCAAGCTCACCATCACGGCCGAGTCGCCCCTGCGTGCCGACAGCGCGGACGGGTCGACGGGCAGCCTGGAGGCGTCGCTCATCAACACGCCCACCGGCACACCCCCTAGCATTACCACCGGAGGCTTTATGCCCTCGACTGGCGATATGGCAATGTACGCCGCGGCCGCCGCAGCGGTCGCCGGAGCCGCGCTCATTGTGGTCGCGCTCCTGGTCAAGCGGGGAGGTGGCAGCCATAAAGAGTAGCTGGCAGCCCCACAGAGAGCGGGGCGAGACGTAGCGAAGTAGATGCTAAGACACAGACAGATGATGACCGATCGAATGGGAACCAAACGGAAAACGGAGGAAAAGAAGATGAGCATGAGTAAGAACATCGCACGCCTGGCAGTAACCGCCGGCCTCACAGCAGCGCTGAGCTTCGGCGGCGTCATGGCCCCGGTCACGATGGCGTTTGCTGAGGGTGTGGCGAATGGCTCGGTGACCATTACGAACGCGAATGGGAACGAGACTAATTTCAAGGGCTATAAGATCTTCGATGCCAATGTGGTAAAGGACGAGAATGACCAGACGCTTGTGAGCAATATCACATGGGCGAACGACAAGGTTGAAACTGCTGTTACGGAAGAGATTAAAAAATAGATCCTAACGCCAGTATTACAACCGCTCAGGATGCTGCTGACTGGATTAAGACGTACGTGACGGACACTAATGAAACGACTAGCGTGGAGTCTGGCTCTGCTGCATATAAGATTGCAGCAGCTGTGGCCGCGGTGACTGGTCTGGAAGGTTCAAGTGGTTACGCAACTACTTCGAAGGGCGCTGCTAACAACCTTTCACACGGCTACTGGCTCTTTGTGACTGACGCTGCTACCGTCACAGGTGTTGAAGCCGGTACCGCTCCTATCTTCACTGTTGTTGGCGATGAAGCGATCAATATTACCGAGAAGACCAGCATTCCCACGGTCGATAAGGAGGTCTTCGAGGGCGGTAACTGGGGAAAGGTGAGTGACTCGTATATTGGCGAGAAGGTCGAATATAAACTGACTGGCTCTGTTGCTAGCAACATCGACACCTTTACCAAGTACGAATATACGTTCCAGGACCATCTTTCTGTTGGTTTGGAGGCTGACAAGAACTCCGTTAAGGTGACAATTAACGACACTGTTATCCAGCCTACAAAAGTAGACCTTGCGGAGACTGTGAACGCTTCTGGAGACCCTACTGGTGGTCATGACCTGTCGATTTCCTTCACTGACCTCAAGGCTGCTGCAAAAGATGCAGGTGTGACGCTTAAGGGTGACTCCAAGGTCGTTGTAACATACAAGGCAAAGCTGACCGAAAAGGCTGAATACACGGCCGCCGGCAACACCAATGATGTCAAGCTTGTCTATTCTAATAACCCCATGGTTGACGGTACTGGCACGTCCACGTCGAAGCGAGTTACCGACCATGTCTTCCGCCTGGATGTGACCAAGGTCGATAAGGATGATCAGAGCCATAAGCTCGAGGCTACCTTCCAAGTCAAGATGACCCATGAGGGAAATAAAAAGCTTACGCAGGAGAAATGGTTGACCCAAGAAGGCGGTCTTACCGAAGAAGTGGCAAACGCAGGAAAATTCAAGACCGACAAGGATGGTGGAAAGATTTATATCCCAGGCCTTGTTGCAGGAACGTATGAGATCACCGAGTGCGATACACCTGCCGGCTACAACACTCTTGCTCCGTTTACCATCACAGTGGATCCGGAGTACAACGATGACGGCACCCTGAAGAATCTCGACGTAACGTCCAGCAATACCGAAATGGTTGCTTCCAGTCCTACAAACGACGCGACCATTCCCGTCACCATTCAGAACAAGAAGGGCTCTGGCCTCCCGCTGACCGGTCTTAACGGTGTGACCTTCACCTGGATCGCTGGTGGCGCGGTGCTGTGCATTGGCGTGGCGCATCTCATCCGCAGCCGTAAGCAGGCTGAGGAGTCCGAGCAGGAGTAACGCCCGCTCACCCATCCCTTTGGCAGGTGGGATGTGATGGCCATGAGACTTGCGGACACTTTTCTCGTCCATCCACGTTCTTGCTTTGCCATTCTCTTTTCGGGGCAGACTCCGCACTGGAGTCTGTCCCGTTTTTTGGACAACACAGGCAGCCTCCACCGTCCGATGCGGACTCATCCGTCATCGCGTTTCTTGACTCGTATGAAGTTCGGTTTAAGGTCCGTAGGCGCACGCGCGGTGCGGACGGTAGAAGGCATTTGCGCCGCAACAAGCGCAAATAAGAATGCCCGGGGGTCGGATCCCGGGCATTTAACAAAAGCTGAAAACTAGGCCGCCCGCGCTCCCAAACATTTACGCGGGGTGCGTCGTTTTCTATTGATATTGTATCCCGAATCGCTCCGCCGATCCGGGATATTCTGAAAACGCAAATATGGACTTAGGCACGAAAGGAATCTCGTTAATTCCGAGAATTATGTATAATTCCAATATAAACTGGAATCAAACGAAAAAGATGGAAATGAACGAAGCGCTAATCTACTTACAAGAAGCACTAGGTCTCTCCGCCAAGACCAAAACTTGGCCTGGATTCGCACGCTTGCCGCTGCATCTGCGGGCGATTGAGGTCCGCGCTGTTGACGCAAACGGTTTTTCGTTTTTGCTTGCAAGTTTGCCTACTGGCGTCGGGCTTCCCGAGGCTAAGAGAGTCTATAGTCAGCTAGCCTTGCGCGCGGAGACTCCTGTTGTCGTTTCGTTTCCTGATGCCGATGCACGTCAGCGCAAAGCATTGGTCGCACAAGGGATTCCCTTTGTCTGTCCAGGTAGACAGGCTTTTCTTCCATTTATGGGCGCAGCTTGCACGGAGAGGGGCGGTGCTTGGTTTCACAATCACGCGATCAAGATGTCACCCAACGCGCAGGCTGCCGCAATCTGGGGAGCAGCCCAGGAGCCATATCGTCCCTATGACCTTTGTCGTGCGCTTGGAATCTCGGCAAGCCGCGCGAGTGAGGCCATAACCGAGCTTGTTGACAGGGGGCTCGCGAGGCGCGAGCGTTGCGAGCGACGTGTCGTCGTGCTCCCTGTTGCCGTTGATCTTCTGCTTAGCGAGCACATGGCAGAGCTCTCCTCGCCTGTCTCGAAGGTCTTTTTTGCAAGGAAGACGCCGCAGATCGACTATCTTGTTGACGCCGGGGAGACGGCGCTCGCTGCGCGTTCGATGCTCGCTGCGCCGGGCATGGAACAAAAGGCCGTCTTAAGAAGTGCATGGTGTCAACTGAGCGACCTCGAAGTCGCAGACGGGGAGTTGCCGGATAACGAAACGGCGATGATCCAAGTGTGGCGCTATGCGCCCGTGTTTGCCGACTCCTCCCGCGTCGATGACATTTCGCTTGCGCTATCTTTGGCGGCAATCGACGATGAGCGAATTCAGCTCGAAGTCGATCGCATGTTTGGAAAGGAATATCCATGGCAAGAAGCGCTGTAGAAGGTCTCCAAGAATTTCAGCAGCATATGCAAGAAGCTGCAGGATCGTATGCTCTTATCGGCGGCACGGCATGCGACATTTTGCTCTCGGAGGCGGGACTTCCGTTTAGGGCGACTCACGATTTTGATGTGGTAATTGTCGCCGATGACCGGTTGCCTCAGACGGCAGAAGCTATATGGACTTTGGTGCGTGATGGCGGCTACCGCTGCGGCTGGGGCGAAGGTAAAGACTCATGCTTTTATCGGTTTACAGAGCCAAAGAGGCCGGGTTACCCCCATATGATCGAACTCTTCGCGAAGTGCCCCGACTTTCTAAAGGGTCGTGAGGGGATTGATGTGGCGCCAATTCACGTTGATGAAAACATAAGCAGTCTGTCGGCAATTTTGTTGGACGATGCTTACTACAGCTTGTTCCTTCAGGGAATTCGGACCGTAGGCGGCGTTTCGGTCCTGGGTACGGAATACATTGTCCCGTTCAAAGCGAAGGCGTATCTCGACCTAAAAGCTAGAAGGGAAGCGGGGGAGAACGTTGATTCGAGGAAGGTAAAAAAGCATAAACGCGATGCGCTGAGACTTGCTCAGCTGCTCGGCGAGTCGGAAGGTGTCGACCTGGGCGGAGAACTGAAGGACGATATGCTTGCGTTTGTCAAAGATTGTGAGGTGGGCGACGTCAATCTGAAACAGATTGGGGTTGCGGGCGTAACGATGGCGCAGTTGCTCGAGACGATGAAAGCAACATATGGCTTGATTGGTTGAGTGGGGTTACGTGGCCCGGACGGTGCAGCCAAGCTGCGTTGTCCGGCGTATGAGCTCGCTAATCGGCTATTATTTGTTTAGACAACCTGAGTTGTAGAGGAGTGACCGGCGATGGTGCAGGGCGCCAAACATATGAAGAGCAATAACGCCGCGGCCAACGGTGGCTCAAGCCCTCAACCCAAACCTCAACCAAAGCCCAAGCGTCGTCGCAAGCGGCTGCCGCGTTGGGCCGACCGGCTCATCACCATCGTTATCATCCTTATTGGCGTGGGCCTTATGACCTGGCCGTGGATCTTGGACCGGCTCGAGGCCTCGGGCGTGTTCAACCAGATCAGCACCGTGTCTAGCACCGTGGATGCGCTCTCGGAGGAGGAGCGCGAGCGCATCTTGCTCCAGGCGCGCTCTTATAACGAGCAACTTGCCGGCGAGGCCACCGAGCTTCCCGCCGACCAGATTGAGCCCTACGCCCAGCAGCTCATCTTTGACCGCGACCCCATGATGAGCTGGGTCGAGATTCCCTCCATTGACGTGAGCATGCCTATCTACCACGGCACGAGCGAGGAGGTCCTTATGGCGGGCGTCGGCCACCTAGAGGGCACGAGCCTGCCGGTGGGCGGCACCTCAACGCATTGCGTGCTCACCGCGCACTCGGGCATGCGCAACCTGAGCATGTTCGACGACATCCACTCGCTGGAGCCCGGCGACCTGGTGCTGCTGCACACCATGAACAAGACGCTCGCCTATAAGATGGTGGACTCCGAGGTCGTGCTGCCCGAGGAGATGGAGTCGCTGACCATCGAGCCGGGCGCCGACAAGGTGACGCTCGTCACCTGCACACCCTACGGCGTGAACGACCATCGCCTGCTGGTGCATTGCGTGCGCACCAAGTACAACAAGAAGGACGTCGACAAGCAAAAGTCGCTGGCCGGCCGCCACTGGGGCAAGCGCGAGTTTGCCGTGCTCATTGTGGTCGTGGCCATTGTGCTGTTGCTGCTGGACATCGTGATTCACGCGGTCCGCAAGCGCCGCAAGGCCAAGGCCTCGGCATAAGACATTCTTCAGAACCACCACAATGGGGACAGGCACCTTTGTGGTGGTCGGGACTTCCAAACCATCACAACATTCGATGAAAATCGCGATTTTGACGAAAAACATCGAATGTTGTGATGCTTTTCGTTGTGGGCGAGACGGTTTTCGCTATGGACGGTGCGGTTTCGCTGCAGAACCGCCAGCCCGCCGCCTGCCAGTCCGCCGTCCTCGTTACGTTTTCGCTGCATTTGGGTAAAGCGCCTGCCCAAGCCGGCGTTGCCTTGTATACTAGAGCGGTTTAACTGTTATGCGGAAGGGAGCGCCTATGGCACTCAGCGAGAAAGACGTGCGCGGTATCGCCGAGTACGCAAAGATCGCACTGACCGATGACGAGCTCACCCAGATGACGTCCTACATGAACGACGCCGTCCAGATGCTCGAGCCCGTCTTGCAATATGACTTGCCCGACGTGGAGCCCACGTTCCATCCTATCGGAGGCCTGTCCAACGTGATGGGCGATGACCTGCGCGAGCCCGAGCGCGACCTGCCGCTCGACGTTGCGCTCGAAAACGCCGGCAGCGCGCGCGACCGCTACTTCCGCGTGCCGTCCATTTTGGGAGAGGGGGAGAGCGAGTAATGGCGCAGAGCTTCGATTCCCTTACCGCCGCTCAGATCGCCGCGGGCGTTGCCGCCGGCGACTTTACCGCCACTGAGGTGGCCCAGGCCTCCCTTGCCGCCATCGAGGCGCGCGAGGGCGGGGTCCAGGCATTCCTGCAGGTGTCGCCCGAGCTTGCGCTCGAGGCCGCCGCGCGCGTGGATGCCGACCGTGCCGCAGGCAAGCCGCTGCCCCCGCTCGCGGGCGTGCCGCTGGCCATCAAGGACAACATGAACCTCGTGGGCACGCGCACCACCTGCGCTTCCCGCATGCTCGAGAACTACCAGAGCGTCTACACCGCCACCTGCGTCCAGCGCATGCTCGACGCCGGCTGCCTGCCCATGGGTAAGGCCAACATGGACGAGTTTGCCTTTGGCAGCTCCACCGAGAGCTCGGCGTTCCACCGCACCAACAACCCCTGGGATACCGAGCGCGTGCCCGGCGGCTCTTCGGGCGGCTCCGCTGCAGCCGTCGCCGCGGGCGAGGTCGCGCTCTCGCTGGGCTCGGACACCGGTGGCTCCATTCGCCAGCCGGCGTCGCTGTGCGGCGTGGTGGGCTTTAAGCCCACGTATGGCGCAGTGAGCCGTTACGGCGTGGTTGCCTTTGGCTCGTCGCTCGACCAGGTGGGCCCCTTTGGCCGCACGGTCGAGGACGTCGCGCTGGCTATGAACGCGCTTACCGGCGCGGGCCACGATCCGTACGACTGCACCAGCCAGGATTGCGCCGTCGACTTTACCGAGCATCTCAACGACAGCATCGAGGGCAAACGCGTGGGCATCATTCCCGCGTTTATGGAGGCCGAGGGCCTGACGCCGGAGGTCAAGGCCGCTGTTGAGCGTGCCGCCCAGGAACTGCAGAACCAGGGTGCCGAGCTGGTCGAGGTCGACCTGCCGCACCTGGACGCCGCCATCGCCGCCTACTATGTCATCGGTCCGGCCGAGGCGTTTTCCAACCTGGCCCGTTTCGATGGCATTCGCTACGGCTATCAGGAGGAGGGCTGCGCCAACCTTTCCGACCAGAGCTCGCTCTCGCGCGCCCACGGCTTTGGCGCCGAGGCCAAGCGCCGTCAGATGCTCGGCGCCTACCTGCTGAGCTCGGGCGTGTACGACAAGTACTACTATGCCGCGCAAAAGGCCCGCACGCTCATCACGCAGGACTACGACGCCGCGTATGCCAAGGTGGACACCATCCTCATGCCCGCCTCGCCGCGTACGGCCTTTAAGTTTGGCGAGATCAGCGACCCCACGCAGATGTATCTCTCCGACCTGTACACCATTTCGCTCAACATTTGCGGCAACGGCGGTATCTCGGTGCCGCTGGGCTTGGGCGAGGACAGCAAGCTGCCCGTTTCAGCCCAGCTGGTTGGTCCGGCCTTTAAGGACCGTCAGCTGCTCACATTTGCCCGCGCCCTGGAGCGCGGCTTTGCCGATGCCGCCACGGGTGCGCCCGCGCTTTCCGTCGCGCCCGATTTTGCCGGGAAGGGAGGCGAGCTGTAATGAAGGAGCTTTCCGAGGTCCTGCAGGATTGGGAGGCCGTGATCGGCCTAGAGATCCATACCGAGCTCACCGCACTCGATACCAAGATGTTCTGCAACTGCAAACTCAGCCACGATGACGAGCCCAACGCCAATGTGTGCCCGGTGTGCCTGGGCCTGCCCGGCGCCCTGCCGGTGCCCAACAAGCGCGCCATCGAGAGCATCGTCAAGGCAGGTCTCGCCACCAACTGCGAGATCCAACGCCACTCGATGTTCTACCGTAAGCACTACTTCTATCCCGATATGGCCAAGAACTTCCAGACCACGCAGGGTCCGGTCGCCTTTGCCATGTACGGTCACCTGGATCTGGATGTGACCGGTCGCGGTGCCGCCGAGCGCCCCGACTGCGCGTTTGGCGAGGCCGAGGCCCAGAGTCTGGCGAGCGCCTCGGCCAACGCCGAGGGCCTGTCCACGTCCATGACGTCGACCATGCGCGAAGGCAATCAGCGCGCCGGCCATCTGGCCAGCTATGACGCGTCCAACCTGCAGATGCCCGAGCGTCGCGAGGACGGTTCCTACACGGTGCCCATCCGCATCCTGCGCATCCACATGGAGGAGGACGCCGCCAAGATGGTGCACGTGGGCGGTGCCGAGGGCCGCATTACCGCCGCGGCCGAGTCGCTCGTCGACTACAACCGCTGCGGCACGCCTTTGATTGAGCTCGTGACTGAGCCCGACTTGCGTACGCCCGAGGAGGCTCGCCTGTTTATGGAAAAGCTCCGTCGCATCTTTGTGACGCTGGGCATTTCGGACTGCTCCATGGAGAAGGGCTCCATGCGCTGCGACGGCAACGTGTCGCTGCGCCGCCGCGGCGAGACCAAGCTGGGCACCAAGACCGAGCTCAAGAACCTCAACTCGTTTAAGAGCCTACACGACGGCCTTGCCTACGAGATCTGCCGCCAGGCCGAGGTGCTCGAGGAGGGTGGCATCATCTATCAGGAGACCCGCCACTGGGAGCCTAGCCGTAAGCGTACCGTGGTCATGCGTGTGAAGGAGACGGCTGACGACTACCGTTTGTTCCCCGACCCCGATCTGGCGCCGTTCGATCTGGACGACGAGTTCATCGACCGCTGCCGTGGCGAGATTCCCGAGCTGCCCGATGCCAAGCGCGTTCGTTTTGAGGCCGACTTTGGCATTAAGACGGCCGACGCCGAGCAGATTGCTGGCGATCCGGAGTTTGCCGAGTTCTTTGAGGCCGCCGCTGCCGGTATGGCTGGCAAAGAGGCCCAGACGGTCGCAAACCTGCTGGTGAACGAGATGATCGCCTACCTTAAGGGCGCGGGCGTCTCGCTGGCCGAGTCCGGTATTGCACCGGCTCAGGTGGCGGCGCTGGCCAAGCTGCTGGCGACCGATGCCATCAGCTCCAACCAGGCGCACGAGGTCTTTGAGGCCATGGCCCAGACCGGCGACGATCCCAACAAGATCGTCGACGAGCGCGGTATGCGTCAGGTGAGCGATGCCGGCGCGCTGCAGCCGATTGTGGACGAGGTGCTGGCAAGCTGTGCCGATCAGGCGCAGCAGTATCGTGACGGCAATCAGAAGGTCATCGGCTTTTTGGTGGGCCAGTGCATGAAGGCGAGCCGCGGCAAGGGCAACCCGAAGCTCTTCAACGAGTTGCTGAGAACGTCGCTCTCGTAAGCGGGAACCCGGGAGCCCCGGCAGGGCGGGTGCTTCCTCAAAATTTCAAACAGTCCTGCGCAAGACGAAGGCCACATTAAGTGGCCTTCTTTGCGTGCGGAACTCATTTTGAGCAAGCGCCCCGCCGTTCCGGGGGTTTTCTCCGCCCTGACGACTCGGCCTTCCGGGTCAGGTGGGCTGAATGGAATTTGGTGAATGAGGGCGCCGGTGGCGCCCTCATTTTTTGTGGATGTTGAAAACGAAGGTGAATACTTTTCCGCGAAGTGAACGACCTATTTTGGACCCCTGAAACATCAATGCTTTTTTGGCTCGGTTTCCTGCGGTTTTGTCGAGTGTTTCCTGCGGTTTTGCTGCGAAAAAATGCGGATGCTTCGGGGGTCCAATTTTGCTCGTTCACTTCGCGGAAAACTATTCACCTTCAATTTGCTGGAGAGGATAGGGCCTCCTCTTTGGCGTAACGGATGTACATAGCGGCGGGCGGATCGCCAGAAGCTGGCTGGTCCGCACCATAAGATTTCCAAAAAGTTAACCTGTGTTGACCTCAATAGTTAGATAAACTAAACTATTTTCCAAAAGTGTGCTCGAGCAAACTTATTTACTCGAGTGCTGAGGCACCGTGCCGCGTCCGATGCGGCAAAAGGGAGAAGCAACATGAAGAAGTCGACGTTTAACACCCTGCTTGTCGGTGGCGGTTTTCTGCTTGGTACGGCTGGCATCAAGCTGCTCACCAGCGCTCCGGTAAAGAATGCCTGCGTGCAAGGTATCGCGTGCGGCATGCGCATCAAGAACGGCTACCAGGACATGGTCGAGCAGGCCAAGGCCGAGGTCGACGACATGGTTGCCGAGGCTGCCTACATCACCCAGAGCGAGGCCGCTGCTGACGAGGCAGCCGAGTAACGCTCCCAGGCACAAACTATGAGATTCTCGATTATTAGCGAGATCCCCGGCAGGACCCGTCTTCAATTGGCGGGTCCTGTGCCAGAGAGCGATCTCGATGCACTTCTTAAGCTTGGCGGCGAAATCGACGGCGTGCGCAAAGTGCGCGTGTATGGCCGCATTGGCCAGATGGCGCTGGAGTACGACGAGCAGTGTCGTGCGAGCGTGCTCGACGCCTTGGGCGCACTCGATGCTCAAGCCGTCGCCGATGCCAAGTCGGGCTACGTGATGCAACTCGAGCCGCGCAAGCACAAACTCGTTATGGACCTGGCGACACTCGTCGGTGCCCATTACGCACGTCGCTGGTTTTTGCCCACGCCCCTGCGTGCGGTGTTTGTCGTGGCCGGTTACATGGCATTTTTGCGCGCTGCCCTTCATGAGCTGGCGCAGCCGCGTCTGACCGTTCCTGTGCTCGACGCTTCGGCCATCGGCATTTCGTTCGTCAAACGCGACGTCGACACCGCGGGCCAGACAATGTTCCTGCTCAACGTGGGCGAGCTGCTCGAGGACTACACGCGCGCCATGAGCGAAAACGAGCTCATCAACTCGCTGCTCGACGTGCCCGATAAGGCACAAAAAGTGGTCGGTGACACCGAGGTAAGTGTTGCCGCGACCGAGCTTGAGCCCGGCGATCTGGTCGCCGTGCGTACTGGCATGTCCATCTGCATCGACGGTGTTGTCGAGCAGGGGAGCGCCATGGTCAACCAGGCGACCCTGACCGGCGAGCCGCTGGCCGTCGAGCGCAGCGTGGGCGACGACGTGTTCGCCGGCACCGTCGTGGAAGACGGCAGCATCTTGGTGCGTGTGCGCGCCAATACGGCGCAAACCAAACTGCGCTCAATCGTCTCGCTCGTGCAGACGGCCGACTCGCTCAAGTCCGAGGGCCAGTCGCACATGGAAGATCTCGCCAACAAGATCGTCCCGTGGAACTTCCTGCTCGCGGGCCTGGTTGCGCTTACCACCCGCAGCCTTATCAAGACCTCAGCGGCGTTGATGGTCGACTACTCGTGCGCACTCAAGCTCACGGGTTCCGTTGCCGTCATGACCGCTATGAGCGATGCTGCCAAGATGGGCGTCATGGTCAAGGGCGCAAAGTACTTTGAGTCGTTTGCCAAGGCCGACACCATTGTGTTTGATAAGACCGGCACGCTCACCGAGGCGCAGCCGCGTCTTGCCTGCGTACTCACCACCGATGGCTGGAGCGAGGACGAGATCCTGCGCCTTTCCGCTTGCTTGGAGGAGCATTTCCCGCATCCGGTGGCGCGTGCCGTGGTCAACGCTGCTCACGAGCGTGGGCTCGAGCACCGCGAGCGTCACGCTGCTGTCGAGTATATTGTGGCGCACGGTATCGCTTCGTCCATTGAAGGGCGTCGCGCCATCATCGGTTCCGCGCACTTTGTATTTGAGGACGAGAGCGCGCAGCTCGATTCCGACATTAAGGAGCGCATTGAGTCCCAGATGCAGGGCCTGTCGCCGCTGTATCTGGCGGTCGACGGCACCGTTGTGGGCGTGCTCGGTATCGAGGACCCGCTTAAGCCCGGGGTCCGCGAGGCTATCGCCGACTTGCACGCGTTGGGCGTTAAGCACGTGGTCATGCTCACGGGCGACTCGGAGCGCACGGCCGAGCGGATTGCGCGCGAGGCGGGTGTCGACGAGTTTAAGGCCGAGCTGCTGCCCGAGGACAAGTACGCCTATGTGGAGCGCATTAAGAGCGAGGGGCGCCATGTTGCCATGGTAGGCGACGGCGTCAACGATTCGCCGGCGCTCGGTTTGGCAGACGTGGGCTTGGCGATGGGCGGTGGAAGCGACATCGCCAAGGAGGTCGCCGATATCATTCTGACCGATACGGATCTGGCCGCGATCGTGCGCCTGCGCCGCATGAGTCAGGGGCTTATCGACCGTCTGACGAGTTCGTATTCCAAGGTGATGCTCACCAACTCGGCGCTGTTGGCATTGGGTATTACCGGCATGATCACTCCGCAGACGTCGTCGTTGCTGCACAACGGCTCGACGATTGCCTACAGTCTGAGCAACGCGAAGGCTTACCTGCGTTAGCAGACGTGTCCGCCCACGTTATCTGGCCTGCGCCCAGACGGCATCGGTGTCGTCCGGGCGCAGGCCTTTTGCATTTGACCATTTGCTAGCTTCTCTATAAAGTGGTGCTAGCATGGCTAGCAATTGAAGGGAGCGGGATCGACGTGGGTGCTGTTAGCGGCATGGCACAGGTGAATGTTCGCGTAGATCGCTCGGTTAAAGAGCGTGCCGAGGAGGCGCTGCGGCTTTCGGGCGGGTCGCTGCCCGAGCTCATCAAAAAGGTGGTGGCCAAGGTCGCGCAGGGTGGCGGGCAGTGCGAGGAAGTGCTTGCGGCCGTCGACGACCGGCAGCAGACCGTCGCGCCCGATACTCCGTTCGCCGCATCATGGGCAGCGGCAGACCGGCTTTATGCAGATATGGGCATCGCTGCGTCGCCTGTATCCGACGATCGCGGTTGGGACACAATCTATTCCGAAGCCATGGATGAGCATTATCGCCAAAAGGGGATGATCCAGTGAGTGGGGCGCCTCTCAAGATCATGGTGGACGCCAACGTATGGGTTGATTCGTTTTGCGTCGACCATGCCGAGTCGCTTGCCGCGCGTGCGTTTATTGGGCAGGCGGCGGAGACGGGGGCATTGCTGTTCTTCCCGGTGTATATCGCTAAGGACGTGCTGTACGTTGTCCAACATGAGCTGAAGCGTAGCGTTCTTGCCAGCGGGGGAGCGATCGACGAGGCATCTGCCCGTGCAATTGGCGATGCGGCGTTGGCGTTTGTTCGGAACATGACCGAAAACGCCATGGCCGTTGGTGCAGATGCGTCGGACCTTTGGCTGGCCGACAAATACTTAGCGCTCCATCGCGATTACGAGGACAACTTGGTGCTCGCCGCGTGCAAGCGCGCGCAGGTCGATTACTTGGTGACTAACGATCGAAAGCTGCTCGAACATGCCGATCTCGCAGCAAAGACCCCGCGCCAAATGATGCCGATTCTTGCTCTGGCCGAACGCGGCGGCGCGGCTATCGGTTGACGCGAACTGTTTGCGGGCCTCTTGGACGACGATGCGCCAAGGGGCCCGCGTCTGCTATTTACAAAAGCTCGGCCTTAATGGCGGGACTTTCTGCGAGCTGCTCGGCTGCCTTTTCTTCGGAGCTGTCGAGTGCTGCCAGACTGCGGTAGACCCACTCGTTGACCTGGGTGTTCTTGACGCCTGCGGTCTGCATAAGGGCGCCTACCTCGCGGATTGCTGCGAGCAGATCGGCTTTGGGACCCGCGAGCTCGACCTCGATGCCGTGGTAGGCGGTCACGCCGCGGTTCTCGCTCACGTGGTCGATAAAGCCCTCGACGGTCTCAAGCTGCTGGGCGAGAGCTGCATCATCGTCAGCGTCCAGCGCGACGAGTGCGTTCGAAACCGTGAGGGCGGGATGTCCGCAGGGGACAAAGCCTTCGATGACATCCATAGCTTCGGTAATGGTTGAGCCCAGGCCTGTGAGGGCATTGATGAGTTGCTGCTTGGTATCCATAACGGTCCTTTCGACGGGTCAGTTTTGCTTGGCGAAAATATACGTTACGCGATCGGTAGCAAAAGTGCGAAGTGCGGCGCACATTGGGGTCTTCACAGCTCGTGCATAGAACAGCTGTCTGCCTTTAGAACGTGGTAAGATAGCTATCCACGAGCGGGGTTCACCCCGCGTGTTCCTTGAAAAGTCGACGGGTGTTGGGCGCTCGTGCCCAGTGCCATCCAGACTTTCCCGACATTCGGGGGCGACTGGTTTCGACACGATAGCTCTGAGAGAGGAAGCAAGCCGAGGTCTCCTCGCCTCGTTAAACAGGGGTACCGTCAAATTGAATTGACAACAACTCTTCTTTTGAGCCTATGGCTCTCGCTGCTTAGTTTATAGCGGCGCGTCAACCCGGTGATTTCCCCGACACCGGCGCGACGTCATGTTAGGGGAATGCTCCTGCGCACGTAATCGGTATGGCGCAGGCTAAGACCGAACCGGTTAGGACGCCGCGAGCGTGTCGCTGCGCGCAAAGCGTCCGAGACTAAACCAGCGACTGAGCTTGGAGATGCCAATCAGGGGGCTTTCGTGGACCGGAGTTCGATTCTCCGCGCCTCCACCATAAGTAACAGGCAGGTAGATATTTATATCTACCTGCCTTTTTATTTCTAGTCCGTACCGCGGAGAATCGAACTCTATGCAGGGCGCGAGCGTTAAGCAAACGCGAAGCGTTTGTAGCGAGCGGGCGAGGACGCCGGTAGGCGGCCGAAGCCGGCGCGTATTTGCGAAGCAAATACGCGGATTCTCCGCGCAATGCTTCAGCCAGATATAGATGCGATGCCGATCGGGCGTCTTGCCCTGGCCTCAACCCATCAACGGATCCCCCAAACCGCGGAGAATCGAACTCTGTGCAGGGCGCGGGCGTAAAGAAAATGCCGCGTCAACGCAGGCCGGGACACGCTTTCCCAATGGCGGCCTAGGCGGAAAGTCCATCCCGGAATCCGCGCTCAGACTGGGACGTAGTTTCCGGATGGCGCCTCAAGCGGAAACTGCGACCCGGAATCCCGCCGTAGAGTGGGACATGCTTTCCCAATGGCAGCTCAAGCGGAAAGCGCATCCCGGAATCTAAGCTCGGAATGGGATTCATTTTCCAGATGGCGGGCTCAGCGGAAAATACGACCCGGAATTTGCTCTGAGAACGGGGCACGCTTTCCCGCCGACCGCTCCGCCCTCCTCAACTCCAAAACCTGCGCGCCCTCCATCCCAAAACTGGGTAGAAGAAAGCCAAAACGAAACAGCAGGAGGTCAACATGACTGCAGAAGATAAGGCAAAGAACGCCGGCAAGGTCGCGCTCGTCCTGGAGGGCGGTAGTTTTCGCGGGCAGTTTACCGCGGGCGTGCTCGACGTTCTCATGGAGGCCGGCGTCGAGATTCCGGCTGTCTACGGTGTATCGGCCGGCGCCCTCAACGGCGTGAACTATAAGTCGCACCAGATCGGCCGTGCCAACCGCATCAACCTGGCTTTCTGCAATGACAACCGCTTCATGGGCGCCGCATCGTTTGCATCCACGGGCTCTATCGTCGGCTACGACTTTATCTTCAACGATGTCCAGGACCGCCTGGATCCCTTTGACAACGAGACGTTCGACGCGAGCCCCATCGAGATGTACGCCGTCGCGACGGACATGCTCTTTGGAACCGCCACGTACCTGCCGGTCAAAAGCGCTGTGCTCGATCTCGACGCCGTGCGCGCCTCGACTTCGTTGCCGCTGGTGACGCCGCCGGTCGAGATAGACGGGCACAAATACGTCGACGGCGGCGTAGCCGATTCGGTCCCCATCGAGCATGTGCTCGAGGAGGCGGGCTTCGACCGTGCGGTCGTCATCGTCACGCAGGACCGCTCGTACGAGAAAAAGCCCTACGAGTTTTTGCCGGCCGCGCGCGCCCGCTATGCCGACTACCCCTATCTGCTCGAGGCTATCGAGACGCGCCACGACCGTTACAACATCCAGCGCATGCACCTGTGGAAGTATGAGCGCGAGGGTCGTGCGTTGGTCGTCGCTCCGCAAAAGCCGGTCGAGGTCGGCCATGTCGAGCACGATTCGGCAAAGCTTTTGGACTTGTATATCCAGGGACGTCAGGAGGCAAAGCGCCTGCTCGCGGAAATCCAAGAGTTCGTTGAGCGCTAGCGACGGCGAACCCTCAAAAAATGACAACAGCTAAAGAGCTGGAAAATCACGGCTCGTGGATGACATGTGCAGAAACTCTGGTCGGAGCCAAAATACCTGTTGACTCGTACGGCGAGCGGGGTAATATGGACGGGTTACTTGCAGAGCCCCGTGAATCTCTGTAACAACACGTACTGTACATGGAGGAGTCTAAGTGATTTCGAAATCGACTCACTACGCCAAGCAGGGCGAGGTCCAGCGCAACTGGGTTCTCGTCGACGCCGATGGTGCTGTCCTGGGCCGTCTTGCCACCCAGATCGCAATGATCCTGCGCGGTAAGAACAAGCCCCAGTTCACGCCCAACAGCGACTGCGGCGACTTCGTTGTCGTCATCAACGCCGATAAGGTCCAGCTTACCGGTAACAAGGCCGACACGAAGACCTATTATCGCCACAGCGGCTACAACGGCGGCCTCAAGGCTGAGAGCTTCCGCCAGGCTATGGAGAAGCACCCGGAGAAGGTCATCGAGCGCGCCGTTCGCGGTATGCTGCCCAAGACCACCCTCGGCCGTGCCCAGATGACCAAGCTTAAGGTCTACGCTGGTGCCGAGCATCCGCACGCTGCCCAGAACCCCACGAAGATTGAGCTGGAGGCTTAAAGATGGCTGAGAACACCGTTGTCTACCAGGGTACCGGCCGTCGTAAGAACGCCGTCGCCCGCGTCCGTCTCGTCCCCGGCACCGGCAAGGTGACCATCAACAAGCGTGACGCCGAGCAGTATTTCGGCCGTCATCAGCTCGTTGAGAACGCCCTTGCTCCCTTCAAGGTGACCGACACCGCCGGTCAGTTCGACGTTATCGCTCTGTGCGATGGCGGCGGCATCTCCGGTCAGTCCGGCGCTCTGCGCCTGGGCATCGCTCGCGCTCTTCTGAACGCTGGCGACTACCGTGCTGACCTCAAGAAGGCCGGTTTCCTTACGCGCGATGCTCGCGTGGTCGAGCGCAAGAAGTACGGCCTCAAGAAGGCCCGCCGCGCTCCCCAGTTCTCCAAGCGCTAAGGTTTTATCTCCTTTCGAGATACAATGTACAAGCGGGGCCTGCCGATTCCTCGGCGGGTCCCGCTTTTCTTTTTCGACTAGGGCGGGCGGTTGCATATCGCCTGCTAGGGAAGGAGCGATCCTATGCCCCAGAACATCTTCGGTACCGACGGCGTTCGTGGCGTCGCCAATGCCGGCCTCTCGTGCGACCTCGCGTTTCGCCTGGGCCGCGCGGCGACCAAGTTTCTTGGTCCGGATATCTGCATCGGCCGCGACACGCGTCTTTCGGGCACCATGCTCGAGAGCGCTCTGACCGCCGGCATTATGGCCGAGGGCGGCCGCCCGCATTGCTGCGGCGTCATCCCCACGCCGGCCGTGGCCCTGCTCACCGTTCAAAACGAGCTCGACGGCGGCATCGTCATCTCTGCTTCGCATAATCCGCCGGAGTTCAACGGCATCAAGTTCTTTAGCCGCAAGGGCATGAAGCTTCCCGATGCTGTCGAGGAAGAGATCAGCGCCTGGGTCATGTCCGAGGAAGCCATGGCTGCCGACACGCTGCCGACCGGTGCCGGCGTGGGCCACATCATCAAGATGAAGGATGCCCGCAAGGCATATGTCGATCATGCCATCGATACGCTCGATGGCCTGAGGCTCGACGGCCTGGTCGTTGCCGTCGACTGCGGCCACGGTGCTTCTTGCCAGACCACGCCCGCCGCGCTGCAGCGCCTGGGTGCTACGGTCCATGCCATCAACACCGATTATTGCGGCACCGACATTAACGTTGAGTGCGGTTCTACGCATCTCGAGCCCTTGCGCGAGCTCGTGCTGCGCACCCATGCTGACATCGGTCTGGCCCACGACGGCGACGCCGACCGCGTACTGTTCGTGGACAGCGAGGGCAATGAGATCGACGGTGACTACATCCTGGCTATCTGCGGTTCTGACCTTGCCGCTCGCGGCAAGCTCGCCAACTCCGAGATCGTCTCGACCGTCATGTGCAACCTGGGCTTCTCCATCGCTATGAAGGAGCAGGGCTTCGAGATGGTTCAGACCGCCGTGGGCGACCGCTACGTTCTGGAGCGCATGCTCGCGGACGGCGCCGTCATCGGCGGCGAACAGTCCGGCCACATCATCTTCCTGGAGCACAACACCACCGGTGACGGCCTGGTGACGGCTCTGCAGCTGCTGGCCGTGCTCAAGCGCACCGGTCGTACCCTCACCGATCTTGCCGGCATCATGAAGAAGTACCCGCAGGTACTCGTCAACGTGCATTCCGACAACAAGGCTGGTCTGGACGATTGCCAGCCCATCTGGGATGCCGTCGCTGCTGCCGAGAAGGAGCTTGATGGCCGCGGCCGCATTCTGGTGCGCCCGAGTGGTACCGAGCCGCTGGTCCGCGTGATGGCCGAGGCCGAGACGCACGAGCTGACCCAGCGCGTTGTCGACGACATCGTCGAGGTTGTCAAGCGCGAACTTCCCTAATGGTCAAAAACGGGTGCCAAGTGGTAAACTGTTAAGGTTATTTTGGTTGATCGGTATGTCCGAGGGGGAGCATGTTCACTAAAGTCCTAAGGTCTTTTGGTATGCGTGGTCGAGTCCTTACGTTGGATGCTCCCATCTCGGGTGACGTCATTCCGCTCTCCGAGGTAAACGATCAGACGTTTGCTACCGGCCTTTTGGGCCAGGGCGTGGCGATTCAGCCCACCGGAACGCGTGTGATTGCACCGGCTGATGCCAAGGTCGAGGCCATTTTTCCTACGGGACACGCCGTTGCGCTTAACACGGTCGATGGCTTGGACGTGCTCATCCACGTTGGTTTGGATACCGTTCAGCTCGAGGGCAAGCACTTTACCGTACATGCGCAAGTGGGTGACATCGTCCATAAGGGCGATGTGCTCATTGAGTTCGATCGCGAGGCAATTGCTGCCGAAGGCTACGATGTGACGGTTCCCATCTTGGTGTGCAACTCCGTTGAGTTCTCGAGCATCAAGGGTTCCGTTGGCGTGCATGTCGAAGAGATGGACCAGCTCATCGTTGCTCGCGAGCGCTAGCAAGTGCACGTGGCCATTAGCCTACAATTCAAACACGTTTACGGAGGGCGCCCTTGAAAGAGGACGCCCTCCGTGGCAAGATGAGATTTGTCCGAAGCTAAACAGCTTTGGGTCACCGTGGACGGGCAGGGGCCTCGACGCGGCTAGACACGAGACACATACATTACGCGACCTCGCCCTGGTGGCCGCACACGTTGGTTGCGGCCGACGCGGGCCGCGGGCAAGTGCTTGTAAGGGAGCCTTGCCTCTCTTGTACGAGAAAGGACGCGTAATGAAGATCATTAAAGCTAAAGACTACGAGGATATGAGCCGCAAGGCCGCCAATATCATCTCGGCCCAGGTTATCCTCAAGCCCGACTGTGTACTGGGCCTTGCCACCGGCTCCACCCCGATCGGTGCCTACAAGCAGCTCGCTGCTTGGTACGAGAAGGGCGACGTCGACTTTGCCGAGGTCAGCACCTACAACCTGGACGAGTATCGCGGCCTTTCGCACGACGATCCCCAGAGCTATCACTACTTCATGCGTGAGAACTTCTTCGATCACATCAACATCGACCTGAACAACACGCATGTGCCCGACGGTTCCAACCCCGACGCCGCCGCTGCCTGCTCTGAGTACGACAAGATTGTCGCCGACGCCGGTTATCCGGATCTGCAGCTGCTCGGCATTGGCAACAACGGCCACATTGGCTTCAACGAGCCCGATGACCACTTCTCCAAGGGCACGCACTGCGTCGACCTCACCGAGAGCACCATTCAGGCCAACAGCCGCCTGTTCGACAGCATCGACGATGTTCCCCGTCAGGCCTACACCATGGGTACCCAGACCATCATGTATGCCCGCATGATCCTGGTCGTCGCCAACGGCGAGGCCAAGGCTCAGGCCGTGCATGACATGTGCTATGGTCCGGTTACGCCCGAGTGCCCGGCTTCGATCCTGCAGCTGCACACCAACTGCGTTGTCGTTGCCGACGAGGCCGCCCTTTCGCTCTGCGAGTAGCGCGAATCCTGCAGCTCGACATAGCCTTGTCTAAGGCCTCCGCTTTGCGGGGGCCTTTTTGCTATCCCTTTTTGCCCACTTGACCAAAATCTTGCCGCAAGCTTGACGAACGCCAGATGTCCAACAGCTTGATTCATTCCATACCAGATTCTATGCAAAAATGCCACTAGAAGGTCGTAGACGGTAGCGGGTGCTAGGCGAGTTGAATGACATGGCTGAACCTTGTTCATCTGCGTTACACTGCCGCTTAGATGGGACAAGCTGACAAGCTCATTTACCTGCTTAAAGACCGATTAGTCGGGGGATTAATAACAATCGGCCCTCGCTGTACAAAAACTTGCCGCTTGCGTACCAAAAGACAACCTAAAACACAAGGTCGCTCTATTCATAGCGCGGCTTGTATGGTCTTGCGGCTACAGTGTCCATACGGTCGAGTTGAGGAGCGGGCATGGTAAATGATTTGAGCGGTATAGACGACCTCGAGCTGATGCCGCTGGGCGGAGGCTATATGGTGCGACGCGAACGCTTGATGAATGAGCTTATCGCCAAGGGCCGAAAGGCCGGCATCGTGGTTCTTTATGCGCCCGACGGGTTTGGGAAGACCTCGGTGCTGCTGCAGTACACCCATGAGGTTAAATGCGACCCGACGCGAGGCCCCGTGCGGATTATCGAGGCCGATCGTGCCATTGGGCGCGAGGTGTTTATGCAGCTCGAGGTGGTTACCGAAGAACTCAAAGACAAACCGCACTCCCTTATCGCGATTGATAATGTGCCAAACCTCGATCAGCACGATACCGAAGACCTCATCGACAGGATTCGCGGCCTGCGCGCTATGGGGGTAGGGGTCTTTATCTCCTGCCGTCCTTCAAATCGTCAGCTGATTCATGGGCTGGGCGATTCGGTTAAGATCAATGCGCAGATGCTCAAGGTGCATGCCTATGAGTATTCGGCGTGGGCATCGGCGTTTTCGATCAGCACATCGCTCGACTTTTATCAGCTCACGCAGGGCGTGCCCGAGCTCGTTTCGGCATTGCAGACAGGTCTGTATGGCCAAGGCGACGTAGCCGGCCTGCTCGAAAACGAGATTGTCAACGTGTATGGCGCGGCACTTGCCGATCTGGCTTCACTCGACAATAATGCGCTGTTTTGCGTGGCATGTCTCATGGTTTTGATGGGCGAGGGCAATATCGCAGAACTCGAGGCCTGTGGGGTGAGGCTGTCGATGGTCGACCAGTCCTACTTTGTACGCGACTACCCGATCTTTGGCTTGGATCCCGCCGAGCGGAGTTTTACGTGTCTGGGCACGGAGGATAACGGACGCTTGCGCTTGCGTAAGTTGGTGGCCGAGGTTCGCCCCGAACTTGTTCCGAGGGCGGCCCGGATTTTGCTTAAGGCGGGCCGATGCGATGCGGCGATGGGCCTGGCGGACGCCTTTCTGGACCGTGAAGCGGTCCTTGAACTTGCTGGGCAGTATGGGGTCGATCTGGCTCTGACGGGGCACGGGGCCGATATCTGCCGAGCGGCGCTGGGCACGATCGATGCCGACGATCCGGCTCCAGAGCCAACGCCTGCCGAAGCGCTTGGCGTATATCTGGCAGCGGTCAGCGTGTCCAATACAAAGCTCGCTCGCTATATGGCATCGGTCATCGAATGCGGGGGCGAACGGGCGGCCTGCGAAATAGACCCTGTTTCATGGAGGGTGGCCCAGACACTGACGGCTGTTTGCTATGGGGACAACGGGCTTGGGCTTCCTACGAACCTGGCCGTGCCAGAAATCGAGGCATCTCACACCGCACTCGATATGTTGTCTGCGCATATCGAGGTCAAGCGCTGCCTGACCGAACGGGGAGATGACAGCGGCGTTCTACAGCAGCTCAAAACGAGCAAGGCCTATGACTGCGAGCTCGACATCGCGGGGATTGTTATACGGGCCGATAGCATGCTGGTGGAGCTCTTTGATGGGTCGTTTGCGGGAACCGACGAGCGCGACGACGAGATGACGGTGGTGCGGGAGGCGCTCGACGTACGTGGACTTAAGGCGATGGCTATCTGGGTGCGCATGGTGTTGGCGGCACGGCGGCTCCTTTCCGGCTTGCCGGTAACCGACGATGCGGCGTTCAACGAGCTCGATCGTTTTGCCGTGCGCATGCGCGACAACCAGATTCAGCTGTTTGGGCTGTTGCTAGAAGGCTGGCAGTCGCTGGCAGAGGGACGGCCGGTTAATGCAAAGTTCCGTGCGGTCCAAGTGCTCAAACTTGCCGAGGAGTCGATTGCGTACATGCGCGATAACGCATTGCTGCTGGAGCGCGCGGCATATCTGCGTAACACCTCGATGGTTTCGGTGCGCGAGGAAGCGGAGTTGCTCGATATAAGCCAGACGCAGGTTGGTGGAGCGGAGGCCTGGATGGTGGCGCTGCATTTGGCCTGTGCGGGCCGAGACAGCGATCTTGCGGCCTGGATGTCCATGAATCGTGCGGGGATTCTAGAGCCATCGTATCGGCTCTTTGCGCGCCTTGCCATGCATTGTCTGGGCGAGCCGGCGGGCAGGATACGCAAGAAGCTTCCCGTGCGCGAGCTGTCGCGGTACTCGCTGCGCGACGATTTGGAAGGAGAGGGCGAGCGCCTGTTCCAGGCCGGCGAGGTTGAAGCCGTTGATACCATCGACCATATCGAGATTCGCATGTTTGGTGCGTTTCGCGCCGAGCGCGATGGGTTTCCCATCACGGACAAAATGTGGCGCCGCAAGAAGGCGGCGACGCTTGCCGAGCGGCTTGCGCTGGGCATGGATGCGCTCGTCGATCGTGAGACGCTGGCCATGGAGCTGTGGCCCCATGCCGAGTTTAATAGCGCCCGCAACAACCTGTACTCGACGATATCGCGCTTGCGGTCGGCTTTGGGACCGACGCCGGATGGCAAGTCGTGCGTGCTCATCCAAAATGAATGCATTGGGCTCAACGGCGACTACGTCAAGACCGATGTACGGCTGTTTGACCAGATAAGCCGCGAGGTTTTGGGAAATCGCACGGGTGCGCGCGGGCCCCATTTAGTTGAGCTGTGCCTTAAGATTGAGCAGCTTTATGCCGGACCGCTGTATGTTCCCAATGGCTGTAATCCCACCTACTTTTTGCGCATGCGGCGCATTATGCAGTCAAAGTACATCGATTGCATGATTAAGGGAGCAAATGCCGCTCTAGAAGAAAACGATCTGCAGTCGGCGATTTGGCTGGCGGAGTCGGGGCTTCGACAGGAAACGGCGCGTGAGGATATGGTGCGCTGCGCCATGCGCGTCTACAGTGCGGCGGGGCGGCGGCGCGATATCGTCGAGCTGTACAGCGGGCATATGCACCACCTGAGGGAGCAGGTCAATGGCGTGCCCGAGCCCGAGACGCGGCGTCTATACGAGCGCTTGGTGGAGGGGCGGCTCAATCGCGTGCTGGTCGAGCGATAAAAAACGGGCGCCCGAAGTACTTGGGCACCCGTAAGCTTGCTATGTGTTGGATCGCCGGATCATTGGCTCTTAGACGAGCTTGATCTTCTCGATGTCCTTGCGCGAGGACTCGCGATACAGTGAGAACTTGCGGCCGATGACCTGGACGACCTCGGCGTGGCAACGCTCGGCGAGCTCCTCGGCGGCCTCGCGGGCGGAAAGGCTGGAGCCATCGAGCACGGAGCACTTAACGAGCTCGTGCTTCTCCAGGTAGGCGACCGTCTGCTCGACGGTGCCCTCGTTGACATCGGACTTACCGATGATGATGACGGGGTTGAGGTGATGGGCCATGCTGCGAAGCTGCTTGACCTGTGCTCCTGTCAGTGCCATGGGTTCTCGCTTTCTATGTATGGGGCGCCCCGCGACGGGGCCTTAATTTACGTGAGCTGTCCCACGATAGCGCAGGAACGGTGCGGTGTGGAGCGCGTTTGCCCAGTTCAAAAAGAATGCGGATGCCGAGTGAGTGGGCAGTGCGGGCTGCGAACAGGCTATGAGCGGGGTGCAGAGACCGGCTCCCATGCAATAAACGCCCAACGGACCTTGCGGACGTGGTCGAGCATATAGCGTCCCTGCGGCACACCCTTGGAGCCCGGCTCACCGGCATGGGGGTTCTCAATCATGTGCTGGGCGATGTAGTCGCGCAGACGGTCGACCTTATCCTCGTTGCCATGCTCGAGCATACGGGAAAAATCTGCTACGCCCGCTTCAAGGTTATCGAAGGTATCGCGACGAGGCGATTCAAAGTACGTAACCTGCGGCAGGGCACCCATCTGAATGAGGATATTAAAAGCATACACAAAGCCATTACTGCAGGTAACCGAGGCACCGATGGCGTTCATCAGGTGCAGGTCATAGCGCGGGCTGGAGTTGGCGACCATCGTGACAGCACAACGCCGACGAGCCGTGCGGTCGAGCTTGGCAAGCGCATCTTTTAGATTGGTCGTCGTAACCGACCGACTGGCAAAGGCAACATCCACCGCTTTCGCGACCGGTCCAACCAAATCCCAATCATCATCCCAAGCAAGCTCAAGCGGCGTAATAAGATCTTCGAGCCCGTAATACTCAATGCCGGCATCAAGCGTGCCCAACATGGCAGGAGAGAAGTCGGCAGCAATCACGGAATGCCCAGCCTGAGCAAGCGGAATAGCAATCGACCCAGCCCCACACCCCATATCCAGCACGGACTCGCCGGGCTCAATCGCCAACAACTTTATAAAATCCCGGGCATAAGGAGCAGTCTCAAGCGGCCGAAAATGCCGAGCCCGTTTATCCCACTCAAAAGAATCATCAGCCCGATGCCGACCAGCTTGCAGGCGCATCCATTCGCCATTCCAATCCGCAGAAAGAAGCTCAGAGCGAGCATCCCCTTCAACCACGGGCTAACCTCCTAGCAACAAAAAAGCGACTCCTCCCAAAAGAAGAGCCGCAACCAGCATATATCAGAAAAAGAACCGTTCCAACGCCAAATCGCCCTCACAACCAAGGCGGGCAGGAGCGAAGCGACTGCCATACGGGATAGAACCCAACTGAGGTTCCGTTGTGCGGGAGCCCCGGGGAGGGCAAATATATAAGGTCGATCGCGAGTTCCGCACGAGCCGGAGAGCACTTAATGTGCTCTCCGTGCGAGTCAGGACTGTCCGAGCAGGCGACCTTATATATTTGCCCTCCCCGGGGCTCCTCGCCAGTCCCCCTCAGCTAGTTCTTCAGCGAGTTCAGCGGTGCCGGGAAGCGTCCGCCGCGGTGGGCAAGCACGGTGCCGGCGTTGGGGTTCACCGGCATGATGGGCGCACGGCCAAACAGGCCGCCATACTCGACGCAGTCGCCCACGCCCTTGCCGATGGCGGGGATCACGCGGACGGCCGTGGTCTTGTTGTTGATGACGCCGATGGCCATCTCGTCGGCGATGATGCCGGCGATGGTCTCGACCGGGGTGTCGCCGGGGATGGCGATCATGTCCAGGCCAACGGAGCACACGCAGGTCATGGCCTCGAGCTTCTCGAGCGAAAGCGCGCCGGCCTCGACGGCGGCGATCATGCCGGCGTCCTCGGACACGGGGATAAAGGCGCCCGAGAGACCGCCCACGCTGGAGCTGGCCATGACGCCGCCCTTCTTGACGGCATCGTTGAGCATGGCGAGCGCGCAGGTCGTGCCCGGGCCACCGCAGGTGCCCACGCCGATGATCTCGAGGATGCGCGCGACGGAGTCGCCGATGGCAGGCGTGGGAGCCAGCGAGAGGTCGACAATGCCCTTCTCGACACCCAGGCGATGGGCGGCCTCGCGGCTCATGAGCTCGCCGGCGCGGGTGATCTTAAAGGCGGTCTGCTTAATCTTCTCGGCGACTTCCATCATCGATGCGGAGTCGGGCAGCGTCTCCAGGGCTGCGGCCATAACGCCGGGGCCCGAGACGCCTACGTTGATGACGGCGTCGGCCTCGCCACCGCCGTGGACGGCGCCCGCCATAAACGGGGAGTCCTCGACCATGTTGGCAAAGCAGACAAACTTGGAAGCGCCGACGGAATCCTGGTCGGCCGTGAGCTTGGCGGCATCGATGATGGTCTGGGCGGCCATGAGCACAGCGTCCATGTTGATGCCGGCACGCAGGCTGGCGACGTTGACGCTGGAGCAGACGCGGCTGGTGGTGGCGAGCGCCTGGGGGATGGACTGGATGACGCGGCGGTCGGCGTCGCCGATGCCCTTCTGGACGAGCGCGGAGAAGCCGCCCAGGTAATCGATGCCGAGCGTCTCAGCCGCGCGGTCGAGGGCGTGCGCGATGGGGGTGAGGTCCTCATCCTTGCAGCACGCGGCGATCTGCGCCACCGGGGTGACGGAAACGCGCTTGTTGACGATGGGGATACCGTACTCGCGCTCGAGGTTCTCGGCGGTCTCGACCAGATGCTCAGCCGTGTGCGTCACGTGGTCGTAGATCTTCGTGCACATGCGGTCGAGGTTCTCGTCACCGCAACCCATGAGCGAAACACCCATGGTGATGGTCCTGATGTCGAGGTTCTGCTCCTCAACCATGCCGCGGGTTTCCGCGATTTCTGCGGGTGTGATCGCCATCCTTGCGCTCCTATCTGCCAAAACGAGCATAATCTTTTCTATTCTAACGTGCCGCACGTGCCAAGTGGCGCGTGCGGCACGTTTTGGTGCTCGGTTGTTTCCGTTGTGTTACTGCCCAAAGACCTCTTCGGCGATGCGCGCGCTTTCGGCGGCGTCCTTGGCGTAGTAGTCCGCGCCGATCTGCTTGGCGTATTCGGGGGTGAGTACGGCGCCGCCTACGATGATCTTGACGCCCGGCACCTCGGCATGAAGCAGCTTGATGGTCTCTTCCATGGCGACGACCGTGGTAGTCATAAGCGCCGAGAGGCCGACGAGCTTGATGTCACGCTCCTGCACGGTCTTGAGCACCTCTTGCGGGTCGACGTCGCGGCCCAGGTCAAAGACGGTGTAGCCGTAGTTATCGAGCAGCATTTTGACGATGTTCTTGCCAATATCGTGGATGTCGCCTTTGACGGTGGCCACGCAGATCTTGCCCTTGTCGGCAATCTCGCCGGCGGGCATCAGGCGCTTGATGGTGTCGAAGCCCACGCGTGCGGCCTCGGCCGAGGCCATAAGCTGCGGCAAGAAGAACTTGCCCTGGTCAAAGAGGACGCCAACCTCGTCGAGGGCGGGGATAAAGTGATTGTTGATGAGGTCCATGGCGTCGTGGTCTGCCAGCAGACGCTCGGTTTCGGCAGCGATCTCGCCTTTGCGGCCCGAGACGACCATGTGGCGGATGGGGTCGTCGTTGCCGTCGGCGCCGGCGGTGCCAGCAGCGGGCGCGGCGTCGGTCGATGCGGCCTGAGCTGCTGCCGGGTTTGCGGCGATCTTATACGGATCGGTCCAGCCGGCGTAGCGCTCGATGTATCCGGTCGAGCCCTCGTCCTCAACGCTCAACACACGATAACTGTAGACGGTATCCATAAAGCGCTTGGAACCCGGGTTCATGATGGGGGCGTCCAGGCCCGCGCCAAAAGCGGCGGCCAAAAAGACCGAGCCCAGCAGCGGGCGGGCAGGCAGGCCAAAGCTGATGTTCGACACGCCGAGTGCGCATTTAACGCCCAGGCGTTCCTTGCACAGGGACATGGCGCGTAGGATCTGCTCGGCCTGGCGTTGATTGGTCGAGGCGGTCATGACCAGGCAGTCGATGAGGATGCGGTCCGGTCCGATGCCGTAGCGGGCAGCCTCGGCCACGATGCGCTCGGCGATGGCGAAGCGAGCCTCGGCGGTATCGGGGATGCCGCCTTCGTCGAGCGTAAGGCCGACAACGTTGGTGCCGTAGTGGGCGACCAGCGGAAAGATCTCATCCATGATCTGCTGCTTGCCATTGACCGAGTTGATGATGGGCTTGCCGGCGTAGCGGCGCACGGCGGCCTCGACGGCTGCGGGGTCGGTGGAGTCGATCTGCAGCGGCAGCAGCGTGGAGCCCTGGAGCTGTTCGGTCGCCTGTTGGATGATCTTGACCTCGTCGATCTCGGGCAGGCCCACGTTGACGTCCAGAATGTCGGCGCCCTGTTCCTGCTGGCTGATGCCCTGGCTCACAACGTAGTCCAGGTCGCCGTCGCGCAGGGCCTGCTGCAGGCGCTTTTTGCCGGTGGGGTTGATGCGCTCGCCGATGACGGCGATCTTGTGGCCGTCGCAGGGAAGGTCCACGACCGTTTGGGCGCTCGTGACCGACATACTGGGCTTGCGGTGGCGCGGGCTGGGCGTGTGGTTGTCGATAAGCGTGCGCAAGACCGCCATGTGCGCCGGCGTGGTGCCGCAGCAACCGCCCACGACGCTCACGCCGTCGGCGATCATGCCGGCGACGGCCTCGGCGTATTCGGGGGCCTGGATATCAAAGACGGTGTTGCCGTCGTCGTCCACATGGGGGAGTCCTGCATTGGCCTGCACCATAACGGGCTTGTCGGTAACGGTGAGCATACGTGCTGCGAGTCCTCGGAGCTCGGCCGGTCCTTGGCTGCAGTTGATGCCCAAAACGTCGGCGCCGATGGCGTCGAGCGTGATGGCGGCCACCTCGGGACTCGTTCCCAGGAAGGTGCGACCGTCTTCCTCAAAGGTCATGGTGGCAAAGACGGGCAGGTCGGAGTTCTCGCGGCAGGCGAGGACCGCCGCCTTGATCTCGGCCAGGTCGGTCATAGTCTCGATAATAAAGAGGTCGACGCCCGCGGCGACGCCGGCGCGCACTTCCTCGGCAAAGAGGTCGTAGGCCTCGTCGAAGCTCAGGGTACCCAGGGGGCGAAGCAGCGCGCCGATGGGGCCGATGTCACCGGCGACGTAGCGGGCGCCGGCCTCGCGGGCACAGGCGACGGCCGCGGCAAAGACGTCTGCCACGGCGGCGGCACCGTCGAGCTTGTGGGCGTTGGCGCCAAAGGTGTTGGCGGTAATCACGTCGCAGCCGGCCTCGACATATTGACGTTGGATATCAGTGATAACCTGGGGCTCCTCAAAGTTGAGCAGCTCGGGCAGGGCGCCCGCCTTCATGCCAGCGGCCTGCAACATGGTGCCCATGCCGCCGTCGAACAGCAGGTGTCCCGTGCCCTCGATGGCGGCGCGCAGGCGATCGTCCTTAATGCGCAGATCGTCGATCGTGCGCGTCTTGTACGTGGCACCGTTGCGACGTGCGGCATCAACGGGTGCCGCCAGCGCGGCACCGTCCAGATCATGAGTGATAAGTATGTTTGAGCTATTCGCCATGTGCATCCATTTCGTCTAGAGCCCACTGAGGAATTTCTATTTGAAGAGATTTGTCGGGCTCGATATCTTCGATTCGCTTGTTGTAGTGGGCAAGAAGCCGTGCGACATTTAATCGAATTAGGCCTCGCTTGTAGAACGATAACTCTTCAATATTGATGCCGATAAACGATTCGAGTGCGATAACCTGTACGCGATTGCCGAGTCCCTCACTTTCGAACAGTCCGTAAGCGAAGGAAACTTTATCGTGGGGGACAACGACGATGGGCCGAATGCCATTTCGAATGTTATCTCGGCATCGATCGGTCAATTTGGCCATTGGCGATACAGTCACATGAAATGCAGCATCATTGATTTGGAAATCGCCAGAACGGTCTGTCTGCTGGTCGGCGGCGTTTGAGTTGTCTTTTCCGATTTCTATGGTTGGAAATAACATCTCTAGTTTTGCACCTACCAGGTGCTGTGCGACGGTACCCGTTGGCTTATCGGACCGTAGGCTTGCTTCGGCTAGGATATCATCGACAATGACAGAAATTGGTTTTTGAAGATCGATTTCGACTTTGATTCTCTGCCGGTTAAAGAAATCGACCTGGATTCGCTCGACGAAGAAATTGGCGATTGCATTCGCAGCTTCAAGACGAGTGTCTTCGCAAATGTCACTGGGTAGGGCAGAGTTGATAATCGTGGCAAGCTCAAGCGCCATCGGGAGTGTGCCGCGTGAGGTTCTGCCGCCCTCTGACGCGAAGGCACGCGTTTCCCCATGTCTGGCTAAAACTGTTTTGATGCATGCTCCACTTAGGCCTCGTACTTGGCTCCCCTTGTCCGATTGCACATAATCGTCGGTGAGCGGAAAACGGTTTTGCAACAGCTCGCTTATGCCTATGCCAACCGCCATGACGTTACGGTTGACGTTGCCTCGCTTGCTGCGCTTGGATTCGTACCAGAGTTCAATGGCATCCAAGATGTCTTTATCGGGCTCGCTCAAGGAGCAATTGGTCATTTCCATTATTGTCCACTCCGTTCCTTGAAGACATAAGCGCGGGTTTGACTGCATTTTTTATAAGCCAAGTGACAACTGGCACGGCAACTGCATCGCCGAATGCGTAGCGAATCTGAGCATCCGAGAAGCCGCTAAACTGACATGAGTCAACACCTTGGAGACGGGCATATTCAGTTCCAGTCATCCAGCGAACTTCTATCTTTCCGTTTTCGCATATAACGACTGCCTGTCTTGATGAGCCGCCGCGAGCCGTTCTTAGACATCCGGCAATTTCTTCTTCACGGATTTCCCAGCGCACAACGCCCGATCGCGTGCGACGGTAAGCAGTGCGAACAATTTTTTCTTTGGCATTTAAGAAGCGCTGAAGGCGCTCTGCTTGATGCGGTGCAAGTGAGGCGATAAATGCTTGTACTTGGTTTTTGTTCCACCAACGCTTGTCGTTCTCGGGAATATTTTCAACAACCGTTGCAAGGCCCGTCATGCGAAGTGGACTTGGCTCGTTTAGGTGAGAGACGTGCGTAATGAGTGAAGGGTCGGAGTGAATCCAGGAGACCTTTTCAGGACGAAGCGAGGAATCGAGTCGGCTGTTGGGAAGAGGGTTTTTTAATCCGACGACAAACATGCGGGGGCGTGACTGGGGAAGCCAGTGCCGTGCATCGATAAAATAAGCGTCGCATGAATAGCCTAAACGATTAAATTCCTGGCAAACGAGTCTAAAGTCATCACTGTTATTAGACGTGGCAAGGCCGATGACATTTTCGAGAACAAGTGCCCGCGGGGCACGATCGCCCATTCCTTCGATGGCCTTAATAAAGCCAAAGAACGCACTGGACTCTTTGCCAGAGATAAGTCCCTCCCTGTTTCCCGCGAGAGATAAGTTTGTGCAAGGGCTTGACGCCCATGCGATGTCGGCTTGGGGTATTAAGTCGGGGTCGAGTGTGTGGACATCCTGCTCGACTAGATGCTCATCGCCCCAACACTGGCCGTACATGGCGCATTTAGTATGGTCTATGTCATTTGCCCAGATTGTTTTGATTCCGGCTTTTGCCATGCCGGCACGAGCCAAGCCAATGCCTGAAAAAAACTCAAGCGCGGTTAGTTGTGGCGAGAACTGCAGAATGTTGTGCATGTACTGGCTTTCAGATAGTTGTTATTTGGAATCTTATGGTACTTGTTTGTGAGGACATCCGCTTACATACGGATGAGATTCCCTCGATACCGTGCCATCAATTGACATTTTATTCAGAATGCGAATAGCAGGTGGTGTGGGCGGCGCGGAAGCGGCAGTGCTCGCGCATGCGGCAGATATTGCAGGTGGGGCGGCTCTGGGCGTCGTGGACTTCGCCGTCGAACAGGCCGATCACCGCTGTCACGCTTTTAGTGGGCATGAGCAGGCTGGTGGGCGTGACGGTCAGGCCGATGAGCCGCGTGGCGTTGAGCGCATTGACGATCGAGCGCTGGGCCGAGAGCGGGCAGTCGCCGTAGCCGGGGCTAAAGCGCCAGTTGCCGGCGAGCCCATGAACGGCGGCGTCCATCTTGACCTGCTGGTCCATTTGCTCAACGGCGGCTTCCACGTAAGCGGAGCACGCGGCGTCGAGCACGGCGCCCTCCAGGGGATGTTGGGCTCCCGTGGTGCGCAAACGGCGCTCAGCATCCATGCCGAGAGTGCATGCCATGAGCGCGGCAAAGCGGGCGTCTTTGAGATGTCGATAGATATCACGACCGCGCAGCTCAACGTTGGTGCCGACCAGACGGATGCAAGGCTTGCCCTGTTCGTCCACGCCCGTGGCATCGACGGCAAATACGCGGCGCACGCCACGGGGCTCAATGTCCAATTCCAGGCGTTCAACGACAAGCTCAATACGTCGTGACAGTTCGGGCTCAATCTGCTGGCCGCCGTAACCCAGATACCGCAGCATCTCGGCACGGTCGACACGGGGATGGTGCGCAGCATCGACACGGTAAAGCGCCGGCGACGCAAGGTCGGCCGGCACTTCGACAGTGGTTGTATCGATGTGCGGTTTTTCCATTACCCCAGGCGCTCCATAATGGTCGCGGCGATTGCAGGACGGTTCATAGTGTACAGGTGCAGGCCGTCGGCACCGTGCTCCTTGAGGTCACAAAGCTGACGGGCGGCATAATCTACACCGGCTGCCTGCAGGCTCTCGGGGTCGTTCTCGTACTTGGCGAGAATCTTGATGACGGGGGAGGGCAGCGACGCGCCGCACATAAAGACCATGCGGCTGATCTGCGACTTGCCCATAAACGGCATAATGCCCGCGGTAATGGGCACGGTGATGCCGGCCTTGTCGGCAAGCTCGCGAAAACGGTAGAAGCACTCGTTATCAAAGAAAAGCTGCGTCACAAAGAAGCTCGCGCCGGCGTCCTGTTTTTGCTTGAGGTGTTCGACCGAGACGTTGAGGTCCTCACAGGCAATGTGGCCCTCGGGGTAGGCTGCGGCGCCCACGCAAAAGCCGGCGTCGACGAGCTCGGGGATGAGGTCGCGGGCGTAGGCGTAGTCGGAGGCGGGCTTGTCGTCCTCGGTCGCGCCGGCGGGAAGATCGCCGCGCAGGGCCAGCACGTTTTCCACGCCGGCCGAGCGATACTCATCGATCTTGGCGGCGATATCGGCATGCGACCGGCCCACGCAGGTAAGGTGTGCCACCGAGGGCGTGTCGAATTCGCTCGTAATCATATGCGCGATGGGGGCGGTGGCGGCACCGTTGCCCGAGCCGCCGGCCGAGCAGGTGACCGAGACAAAGCTCGGCGAAAGCTTGCACAGATTGCCTGCCACTTCGCGAGCCATGTCGAGGGTCAGTTCGCCCTTGGGCGGGAACATCTCAAACGAAATGGGCGCGGTGCCCTGGGATGCTGCCTGCTTAAAAACCTCGTCGACGCGCATATCGTGCTCCTCTAGATACGTAATAGTGTGATGTGTTGTAAGGATTCTACAGCACCACTGTGCCACGGTGGAGTTTCACTCGCTATTTGAGGATACCAATCAAAGATGCCTTGCTATCGGCTTTCTCTATAACAGAGCGGCTAATCTAGGCACGGACTATAAAGACTGGTATCTGATGCAAAATACCAGTTAATAGAGCTCCATCCCAAATTGACTACCCTTAAACTATGGGGAGAGGTCTGCAATTTATGCAGTTGATTGGCTGTTGAGGGTGGCAACGCCGCCTCGATAGGGTAACCTCATTGATTGGTTTCGCGACAGCAACATAACGGTAATGTCGCGGAAACACGGCGAGTCTAAGCTATGACTCGTTCGTTAGTAATCAACACCGCTTCTCACGCGGTGCCGATACGAAGGGAGTTCCGTATGGCCGAACTTACTGACCGCTTCGGGACCATGGTGTTCTCTGAGGAAGTCATGAAGGACTACCTCCCCAAGGACATTTGGAAGCGCCTTGCTGCAACCCTCGAGGGCGGTGAGCCGCTCGACCTGGATGTGGCCAACGCCGTTGCCCATGCCATGAAGGTCTGGGCCATCTCCAAGGGCGCGACGCACTACGCACATTGGTTCCAGCCTCTTTCGGGCATTACTTCCGAGAAGCACGACAGCTTCCTGGAGCCCAACCACGACGGCACCGCCATTACCAAGTTTACGGGCAAGAACCTCATCCAGGGCGAGCCGGACGCCTCCAGCTTCCCCAACGGCGGCCTGCGCGCCACCTTCGAGGCCCGTGGCTACACCGCTTGGGATCCCACCAGCCCCGCCTTTATCAAGGACGATGTCCTGTGCATCCCCACGGCTTTCTGCTCCTACACGGGCGAGGCCCTGGACAAGAAGACCCCGCTGCTGCGTTCCATGACCGCGCTCTCGCGTGAGTCTAAGCGCGTTTTGGCGCTGTTCGGTAAGACCCCCAAGAAGGTCGTTCCTTCCGTGGGCGACGAGCAGGAGTACTTCCTGATCAAGAAGGACGCTTACCGCAAGCGCAAGGACCTGGTCATCACCGGCCGCACCCTCTTTGGTGCTGCTCCATGCAAGGGCCAGGAGCTCGAGGAGCACTACTTTGGCGCTATCCGCCCCACCGTCTCGGCCTACATGAAGGACCTGGACGATGAGCTGTGGGCGCTCGGTATTCCCGCCAAGACCAAGCACAACGAGGTCGCTCCCTGCCAGCATGAGCTCGCACCGGTCTATGGCGAGGTCAACGAGGCCATCGACCAGAATCTGGTCATGATGGAGAAGATGAAGCTCATCGCCTCCCGCCACGACTTGGTCTGCCTGCTGCACGAGAAGCCCTTCGAGGGCATCAATGGTTCGGGCAAGCACAACAACTGGTCGCTTGGCACCGAGTCCGAGAATCTGCTCGATCCGGGCGACACCCCGCTCGACAACCTGCAGTTCATCGTCTTCCTCACCGCGGTGATCGAGGCCGTCGATAACTATCAGGAACTCCTGCGCGCCTCTGTTGCCTCGGCCGGCAACGACCATCGTCTGGGCGCCAACGAGGCTCCTCCGGCGATTATGTCCATCTTCCTGGGCGACCAGCTTACCGAGGTCGTCGAGAAGATCATCGATGGTAAGGCTTCCGTCCATGCCACGCGCGGCGTGCTCGACCTGGGCGCCGATACCCTGCCCAAGCTGATGCAGGACAACACCGACCGCAACCGCACCTCCCCGTTTGCCTTCACCGGCAACAAGTTCGAGTTCCGTGCCTGCGGCTCCGAGCAGAACGTCTCCGACTCCAACCTGGTGCTCGATGCCGCCGTGGCCAAGTCGCTCAAGTCCTTCGCCGACGCGCTTGAGGGTACGCCCGAGGATGAGTTCCAGGACGCCGCGCTCGAGTACTGCAAGAAGGTCCTGACCGACCACCAGCGCATCCTCTTCTCCGGCGATGGCTACTCCGACGAGTGGCCCGTCGAGGCCGAGAAGCGCGGCCTTGCCAACAACAAGACCACGGCCGACGCCCTGCCCGCCTTTGTTTCCGATAAGGCCATTGCGCTCTTTGAGGAGACGGGCGTCCTGACCAAGGCCGAGGCCCAGTGCCGCTACGATTGCAAGCTCGAGAAGTACAACAAGCTCATGAACATCGAGGCTACCACGATGGTTCGCGAGGCGCGTCGTACCTATCGCCCGGTCATTACTGCCTATGCCACCAAGGTCGCTAAGGGCCTTGAGACTATTCGTGCCGCCGGTGCCGAGGCCGCCATGCAGTGCGAGCAGAACACGCTCAACAAGCTCTGCAACGGTATCACCACCATCAACGACTCCATCAAGGCGCTCGACGCCGTGCATCAGAAGGCCGAGGGCCTCGATGGTCAGGAGCAGGCCAACGTGTATGCACACGAGGTCGTCCCCGCTATGGATACGCTGCGCGCCGCCGTGGATGCCATGGAGGAGATCGTGGCCGCCGACTACTGGCCGGTCCCGACTTACGACGACATCCTGTTCTACGTGTAGAGCGTAACTGACATATCGTCACGGTATTGAGCCGGGGTCCGCATCATGCGGGCCCCGGTTTTTGTTTGCGAAGGACGCTTTGAAGCCCGTTTTGCCGCCGACTTGCCTAGGTATAAAGGGTTGTGGACAAAAAACGTCAAATATGAGTACTGTCACAAGTCCTGTAGCATTATTTATTTGCAAAATATGTAGTGTTACGCAACATATGCCCAAGTACTTAGCCGATAAACGTCTGCAATTTTTCCGCCGTAGGACGCCTGACGGCTAAATCGCCTTCTGAAGGCATGAAATCTCTGTAACTAAAATGGTAACAGTACTCATATTTGCCATTTTTTGACCACAGGCCTTGCGATGATGCCGGGATCCGCACCCTGCCGGGTTCGAATCCCGGCATATCGGTAGCAAAAAGCCCGTCACCGCGGGGGTAACGGGCTTCTTAATTTAAATGGTGCCCCCAGCGGGATGTCCGCGTGCGGCTGACGCCGCCCGCTTTCGCCGCGTCGCTTCGCTCCTTGCGTGCTGCGCTGGAAAACGCTTCGCGTTTCCTCAGCTCCGCACCCTGTCGGGTTCGAATCCCGGCGCATGGGTAGCAAAAAGCCCGCTACCGCGAGGGTAACGGGCTCTTCAATTCAAATGGTGCCCCCAGCGGGATTCGAACCCGCGATATCCACCTTGAAAGGGTGGCGTCCTTGGCCGCTAGACGATGGGGACAGCGGGAAAGAGTATAGCAGACTTTTTTAGCCGTTCACATATCGTTGGCAAACTGAAAAACCACCACAAAGGTGCCTGTCCCCTTTGTGGTGGTTGGGTCGTTAGGGGAGGAGCGTCATCGCGGCGTCGTGGGCGGCGTGCTCGTAGGTGTCGTCGAGGGGTTTGAGCGGCAGCAGGGCTGTGGCCTGCGCATCGCCGCGGCGCTCGAGGGCGTGGGCGATGAGCCAGTCGGCGAGCTCGGGGTTCTTGGGTAGTGCCGGTCCGTGTAGGTACGTGCCGATGACGCCCTTGTAGATGAGGCCCTCAAAGCCGTCGTCGCCGTTGTTGCCGGTGCCCGTGACGACGGACGTTCCGAACGGCGTGGCCTCCGCATCGAGCAGGGTGCGGCCGCCGTGGTTCTCAAATCCCACAAAGGGCTCGGGTGCCAGGTCGGTCTTGACGGCGACGTTGCCGATCAGGCGGTCGGAGCCGCGCACGGTTTCGGCGGCAATGACGCCCAGGCCCTCGATGCGATTCTCGCCCATATAGTACGAACGGCCGAGCAGCTGATAGCTGCCGCAGATAGCGAGCAGCGAGCCGCCGTCCTCAACATAGGCTGCGACCTTGTCTTTTTGAGCGAGCAGCTCGTGTGCCACGGCCAGTTGGTCGCGGTCGGAGCCACCGCCCATCATGACGATGTCGGCGTCGGCGAGATCGAGCGACTCGCCCATGCGGACCTCGTCCACACGCACGGGAATGCCGCGCCAGGCGCAGCGGCGCTCGAGGGCAATGACGTTGCCGCCGTCACCATAGAGGTTGAGGGCATCGGGATACAGGTAGACGATGCGCAGGGGGCGCGAGAGCTCGACCGGCGCAATATCGGTGGGGACAGCGCTGCCATTGGCGCGCGTTGCGGCGTGGGAGGCAACCGAGCTCGCATCGGCGCCCTTAAGCTCGTCGAGCTCCTTGACCAGCGGCGGGAAGGCCGTGTAGTTGGCGACTGCGTAGAAGGTGTCATCGGCGGCCTCGTCTGCCACGGCGCCAATTGCCTGCGCGACGTTCGAGATAATCGCGGCATCGATGCCGGCGTACTTGAGGCGTACCTGCATGTCGTGTGCACGCGTGCCTCCGGCAAAGGCGACAAGACCCGGCGTGTCGGCGATGCGCTCAAAGTCGACGTCGTAGATCCACGATACATCGTGGCCGTCGGCATCGTTGTCGTTCAGGAAGAAGGCGCAGAGCCTGCCGCCTGCCGTTTTAATGGACTGAATCTGGCGATCGAAGCCCACGGGATTTTTGGCCAGGTTTGCCTCGACGGTGCGGCCGGCAATGTTCCAGCGGCCCATGCGTCCGCCGGCGGGGACGTAGGCATCGAGCGTGGGCTGCAGGTGCGCCGTATCCACGCCCAACTCATGTGCGGCAAAGAATGCGGCAGCAACGTTGTAGACCATGTACAGACCGTTGTAGCGCGTGGCGATGTGTACGGCAGCCGCGTTGGACGCAGATCCAAAGACCAGGTCAAAATCGTAGCCGTCGCAGCCGAGCTCCACGCCCGTCACGCGACGGACAAGCGCAGGGCGTGCCCAACCGCACGAGGGGCAATGGTAGGCGCCGAGCTGGCCGTATTGCACATAGTCATACTCCAGCGGCGCGTTGCACTGCGAGCAAAAACGCGAGTCGCTAATGCGATCGGACTCGGTGTCCGTGGCGCCGTCGATGCCAAAGGCGATGCTCATATTGGGGACGCGCGCGGCGATCGAGGCGCACAGCGGATCGTCGGCGTTATAGATGAGCGTCGTTGTCGGCGAAAGCTCCAGCGCGTGGGCGATGACGTCCTGGGTGTGGTCGATCTCACCGTAGCGGTCCAGCTGGTCGCGGAACAGGTTGAGCAGCACAAAGTAGGTCGGCTTGAGCTTGGGCAGGACGCGCGCCGTGTAGAGCTCGTCGCACTCAAAGACGCCTACGCGCTTGCTGCTGGCGGTTCGCTTAAGGTTGCCACGCGCCTCGAGCAGGGCACCAACCACGCCCGGCTCCATGTTGTTTCCGGCGCGGTTGCATACCACGGTGGCGCCGCTGGCGGCAACGGCATCGGCGATGAGGTTGGAGGTGGTGGTCTTACCGTTGGTGCCGGTGATTACCACGCTGCGGTCGACAAGGCCCGCGAGGTCGCTTAGCAGCTCGGGGTCGATCTTCATGGCGATGCGGCCGGGGAGTACGCCGCCCTGGCGCTTAAGGACGGAGCGCAGCCCCCAGCGGGCGATATCGCTCGAGGTGCAGGCGAGAGATGAGCGGAAGTTCATGAAGCCGTTCCTAACGTGAATGACATGGTCGTGGCGTTTGCGCCGTTAAAAGCCGTAACGGCGCGCAAATTCCTGGGCAAGCTGCGATACGTCTTCGCAAGCGCTGGCCCAGGGGGCAAAGTCGGGAGTATCCGAGATGATGCCGTCGGCCTCCCAAACTGCCTGATGCGAAAGGTCCCAGGGGTCGTGCGGTTCGGGCCGGCAGGGAAGGTACGGCGTCTGATACATGGGGTTCAGCAAAAAGAACGCGCCGCCCTCGCAGCGGTTGGCAAACTCACGCAGCGCGCGTGTCGCCGGGCGCATCTTGTTCGTTTTGAACAGCAAGATCGTGCGGGCGAGCAGGTACCAGGGGGAGTTCTCGAGGGTATCGGCCCCCATCTGCTCCTCGAGCTGGTGGGCCAGGGCAAAAAAGCCGTCCTCGTCTTCTAGGCGAGCGAGGGCGAGTAGCACGGTGCCTGCAGCTCGGGTGGGATAGCCTTCCGCCTTAAGGACGCGGCGGGCGTAGTTGGCGGCAGCACGGTAGCGAGCGCTCGCCATGCACAGCTGCGAGATGGCCTCGAGCGTGTGGAGCCACCCGATAAGAGCCGGCTCGCTTACGGTGAGATCGGCCGCCGTCACGCCGTCTGCCAGCACCTTGTTGGCCCAGTAGTGCGGGGCCTCCATGTCGAACCCGGGCACGCTTTGCTGCAGGTAATCGGTCGTGGTCGCCTCGAGTTTCATCAGGTCGCCCAGACAGGCGTCGACGGGCGTGTCCGCCAAAATGATGGCGAGCAGCTGGGCATCGACGGCCAGCGCGTCGACGCGGACGATCTTGAGCAGCTCATCGCGCGTATCGTCGAACAGGTGGTTGCGCGTCTGTTCAAACTCCTCGTCGCTGCCCATGTCCTCGATGCGATGGAGCTCGTCGAGCAGGTGGCGGTGGACGCCTGCATAGGACAGCAGTGCCTGGGCATGCTCGGTCTGCGCATACTTATGAGGGTTGACGCTCACGTCGTTATGGACAAGCTCGCGTGCTGCATCGGTGAGTTCGGGGTGCGACGCAAGGTAGGCGCGCTCCAGGTAGGCGGGGATGTAGACGCTCGGATCCATTAGAGGTCTCCTCCCTTAAACGGCAGGCCCTGCTCGGCCGCCCGCAGGATGCGCTCGTCAATCTGGGAACGCACGATATCGTTGGTGGCGACCCAGGCGGCAAAGCTGGCGTTGTCGGGGGCGCCCAAGCCCTCTTGCAGTACCGGCGTCGCCTCGGACAGCGCAAGGACAAGCTCGTCGGTGGAGCCCACGCCCACGTTGACGCGGGCATAGACGCCATCGGGAAACTCGGTTTGGAAGTAGAGCGCCTCGGCTGCGTGTGGGCACGAGCGTGCAAGGATGCGCAAGTAGTGCTCGGCACCCTCGTAGTCCAGCTCGCGCCAGGCAGCGCTCATCAGCGCGATGAGCGTCCATGGGTCCAAGTCGCGCTCCGCGTCCTTGGGACGACGGCGCAGCGGCGTGTTGGTGAGATAGGGGACGGAGTGGGCAGAGCGAAAGCGCTTGAGCTCCTCGGCGGGGTATTCGAGCTTAGCCATGGCGAGCATTGCGGTGTGGCGGGCGCCGGCCGGATCGTTGGGGGCAAAGTCGAGGCTGCAGTTTGCGGCTTCGAGCGACATGCGATAGCGGCCGCTAATGAGGGCGCGTGACGCAAGGGCGGCAAGCCAGCGCAGGTAGGGACGGCGCATAAGGTCGCCTGCGGCCTCACGCTCGTAGGGGTCCTGCGCCGAGGCGATCTTGAGTGCCAGGTCGTGCTCGACTTCATCGCGCTTGGATACCAAGTACTGTACGTACTCCTCGTTGGAGTTGGCGGTGAGGGCGGTCAGCATGCGCTGGGCATCCCAGTTGGTGGGGTCGAGCGCGGCTGCCTCGCGAAGCATGTTCTCGGCAGCGGCCTCTTCTTGCTCTGCCTGGGTATCGTCAGGGATAAAGGGAATGCGGTAGTCGACAGCCTCGACCACCTTGGCAATGAGGTGCCCGGCGCGGTCGCGGTCGTGCACGATGAGCGGCGCGGGGTTGCGGGTGAATTGTTCCATCAGACGCTCTACGGCGGCACCGTCGGTGAGCGGGATATTGTCGCGGCGCAAGGCCTCAAGAACGAGGCGATGGCAATCCTCTTGAATGGGATCGAATGCCATGGGGCCTCCTTTGCTGCGGTTAGGGTTCAAATGTCTCTATATAAGGTTCTAGTTTACCCGCATGTGGCACACCGGGGGTGCCGCACTTGGACATGCACCTTTGCACCACGAAGACGGATGTCGCACAAATGTCGGCACCTTGGACGACTGAGTGGTGTCACGATGCCGCAAACGGTCGATTTTTGGCGGCGAACGGGGCACATTTTGGAGGGCCACAGTCCTGCCCGGGATATGTGGTCAACCTTGATAAAACGTTTGCCCAGCTTGGGAGTATGAATGCCCCACAAGGGTCTTCAGGGATAGAAAAAACGTTTCATCATTGTCGGCTTTAGGTGAATAACTGACCAACCAGAACGGTAGAATAGTGTTTGTCTGAGCGTTGAGACGTTTAGACATCGCGCATTGTCATCGCCGGCAACGCGCAAAACGGTCCTAACGGAGCCAATCGGGTGCTCCGTTATATACGCAAGTCTAAGAGGGGCTTGTTTAGGAGGCACAGTATGGGACGTTTTACCAATCCTCGCGATCTGTACTTTGGTGAGGGCGCTCGCCACGAGGTGAAGAACCTCAAGGGCAAGAAGGCCATCATCGTTTCTGGCGGCAGCTCTATGCGCCGCGGCGGGTTCCTGCAGGACGTTGAGGCCGACCTCAAAGAGGCCGGCATGGAGGTCAAGCTGTTCGAGGGCGTCGAGTCCGATCCGTCCATCGAGACGGTCATGAAGGGCGCCGAGGCCATGCGCGAGTTCGAGCCCGACTGGATTATCGCCATCGGCGGCGGCTCGCCCATCGATGCCGCTAAGGCCATGTGGGTCTTCTACGAGTATCCCGAGGAGTCCTTCGATAACATCATCCAGCCGTTCAGCTTCCCCGAGCTGCGTCAGAAGGCTCACTTCTGCGCCATCTCCTCTACCTCCGGTACCGCTACCGAGGTCACTGCCTTCTCCGTCATTACCGACTACGCCAAGGGCATCAAGTACCCGCTGGCCGACTTCAACATCACCCCTGATGTCGCCATCGTCGACCCCGAGCTCACCTACACCATGCCCGCCAAGCTGTGCGCTCACACCGGCATGGACGCTCTGACCCACTGCATGGAGGCCTACGTTTCCACCTGCGCTTCCATGTTCACCGACGCCAACGCTCTGCACGGCATCCGCGAGATCGTCGAGTGGCTGCCCAAGTCCTATGCTGGCGACCATGAGGCCCGTCAGCACATGCACGAGGCTCAGTGCATCGCCGGTATCGCCTTCTCCTCGGGCCTGCTCGGCATCGTTCACTCCATGGCTCACAAGACCGGTGCTGCCTTCGAGAACGGCCACATCATCCACGGTGCTGCTAACGCCATGTACCTGGGCAAGGTCATCCAGTGGAACTCCAAGGATCCCCGTGCTGCCGAGCGTTATGCTTACGTGGCCAAGGAGATCCTGCACCTTCCCGGCGAGACCAACGAGGAGCTCATCGCTGCGCTCGTCCAGAAGATTCGCGACCTCAACGACCAGCTCAACATTCCGCAGTCCATCAAGGATTACGCGAATGGTGGCGTGAAGGTCGACGCCGAGAACCCGCAGATGGTTTCCGAGGAGGAGTTCCTCGCCAAGCTGCCCGAGATCGCCGCGAACGCCGAGACCGACGCCTGCACGCCCGAGAACCCGCGTGAGACCAAGGCTGCCGACTTCGAGAAGATTCTCAAGGCCTGCTACTACGACACCGACATCGATTTCTAATCGACTCTTGTTATCGTAACGAGGGGCTCCGCACGTATCTGTACGGAGCCCCTTTCTTTTTTATTTTAGAGAATGGGATGGTTATGGCTGCAATTTTCAATAGCCCCAGCAAGTACATCCAGGGCCCGGACGAGCTGGCCAAGCTCGGTTCCTATGTCGAGCCGCTCGGCGCTAAGGCCCTCGTCATCGTGACGCCTTCGGGCAAGAAGCGCGTCGGTGCCAAGATCGAGGGCGGCTTTGCCGAGGCTAAGGCCGAGCTGCTGTTTGAGGATTTTAACGGCGAGTGCTCCAAGGGCGAGGTCGATCGCCTGGTTGCGCTCGCTCGCGACAACGGTTGCGATATCGTCGTCGGCGTCGGTGGCGGCAAGATCCTCGACACCGCGAAGGCCGTCGCCTACTACCTGGAGTCCCCGGTTATCATTTGCCCCACCATTGCTTCGACCGATGCCCCGTGTTCGGCGCTTTCGGTGCTTTATACCGATGACGGCCAGTTCGACAAGTACCTCTTCCTTAAGGCAAACCCCAATATTGTCCTTATGGATACGACGGTTATCGCGGCGAGCCCGGTGCGCCTGACGGTTTCCGGCATGGGCGATGCGCTCGCAACCTATTTCGAGGCCCAGGCAACGCACGATGCCGACGGCGGCACCTGCGCTGGCGGCAAGGGCGGCATGGCCGGTCTGGCGCTTGCCAAGCTCTGCTACGAGACGCTTATGGCCGATGGCGTTAAGGCCAAGGTCGCGCTGGAGAAGGGTGCGCTCACGCCTGCCGTCGAGCATATCATCGAGGCAAACACGCTGCTCTCCGGCATCGGCTTTGAGAGCTCGGGCCTTGCTGCTGCTCATGCCATCCACAATGGCCTGACGATGCTGCCCGAGTGCCACGGCATGTATCACGGCGAGAAGGTCGCCTTTGGCACTATCGTCCAGCTGGTACTCGAGGATGCTCCGACTGAGAAACTCGAGGAAGTCTTGGGCTTCTGCATTGAGCTGGGCCTGCCGGTCACGATGAAGGAACTTGGCGTTGCCGAGCTTACGCGCGAGCAGGCCATGATTGTTGCCGAGGCCGCCTGCGCACCCGATGACACCATGTGCAACATGCCGTTTGAGGTGACGCCCGAGATGGTTGCAAACGCCATTCTGGGTGCCGACGCACTGGGTCACTACTATCTCATGGATGAGTAAATCAAGCTAAGGAAGGGGCAAAGCCAACAGATGGCTTTGCCCCTTTTTGCTATGGTGCAAAGGGGTCAGGTTACTTTGCACCAATCGTTGTTTGATGAAGGGCGGATTCTCGTATGGCGCTTCCTGTGGTTTACGGCGGTCCCGGCCGGTATGTTCAGGGGCCGGGCGAACTGTCGCGTCAAGGCAAGTATTTGTCATGGTTGGGCTGCGCTGCCTATGTCTTGTTTGACCAGGGCACCGAGGATCGGCTGTGCAGGCAGATTGTTGATGGATTTCTGGACGACGATCTAAGCGAGCCGTTCTTTAAGATTTATGACGGTCCGTGTACGGAAGAGGCCGTTTTCGAAATGGCTAAGGAAGCCCAGGCCGAGTATTGCGACATGGTAGTGGGTATTGGCGGCGGCAAGATGCTCGATATCGCCAAGGCCGTTGCGTTTTATGCCGAGTTGCCGTTGTGCGTATGCCCCACGGCGGCGTCGATGGACGGTCCGTGCAGCGTGATTTCCGATGGCGATCTGCAGGGTGTTGCAAATGCGGTCTTTAGAAACGAGCGTAATATGGCCAACGAGCAGGCCAAGGTGACCAAACAAAAGCTCGTGCAGCTCATGTGCGAGGCATAGCTTGGCGCTTGATTGACCTTGTGCAATCGAGGCGGCGATAGGCCATAGACTATTTGCCTCAAAGGTGCTCCGCGTGTAATTTGCCCGAGGCGTGGGCCGATAGCGTATCATTATCTCTTGCTTGTTTGCACTGCTCGGGGAGGGGCCGCGCATGGCGCAGGAACACGATCTGTTTGATGACATTATCGAGATCAGCAAGGGTTTCGACTTTCTTAAAAACCCGCTTGGCGGCGTGACCGATGCACTCGATCCATCGGCGCCGCAGTGGAATCCTGCCGACTACAAGGAGCGCCCGCGCGGCAATACCATTCCGTGCCTGACCTGCAAAAACGAAAAGAGCGGCTGCACCGCGTGCATGGACGTGTGCCCGGTCAACGCTATCGAGGTCGAGGAAGACGCCATCGAGATCCTCGACTCCTGTCGCAAGTGCGGCCTGTGCGCCGCTGCCTGTCCGACCGAGGCGATCATCTCGCCGCGCCTGGCGCCCAAAAACCTGTATGACGATATCGTCTCGGCAGCTACGAGCCACGAGACCGCCTACGTTACCTGCACGCGCGCCCTCAAGCGCATGCCGCGCGAAAACGAGGTCGTCGTCGCCTGTGTGGGCGATATTACGGCCGAGACCTGGTTCTCGGTACTGGCGGACTATCCCAACGTGAGTGTGTACCTGCCGTTGGGTGTGTGCGATAAATGCCGCAACACCGGCGGTGAGGACATTCTGGGCGAGGCGATTGCGAAGGCCGAGGAGTGGTCTGGCACGAGTTTGGGCCTGGAGGTCGACCCCAAGAGCCTCAAGTGCCATAAGCTTCGCGAGTACGAACGCAAGGAGTACATGGAAAAGATCGCCCGCACGACGGGCCTGACAGTGACCAAGCTCAACCCGGCGACGGCGGCGCTGGCCTCGGTGACGCAGAAGCTCAAAGCCCATCGTCATCAGATTACCCAGCTGGAGCGCACGCTCAACACCATGTGCGGCACCACGACGACCAAGCGTCGCCGTTCGCTCACGCACGGGCGGCAGCTGGTGCTCTCGACACTGCAGGACCATCCCGAGCTTGCCCAGAACATGCAGGTGAGCACGCCGGAGTGCGATTTTGACAAGTGCACGTCGTGTGGCGAGTGCGTTAACGCGTGCCCCACGTTCGCCTGCGATTTGGTGGGAAGCGGCCGCTTTGCGTTGGAGTCCACGTATTGTTTAGGCTGTGGCGCCTGTGTCAAGGTTTGTCCCGAGCATGCGCTCAAGCTGGTCGAGCACGACGCGTCCAATCTGGTTGTCGTCGATCCCGAGGCCGAGGAAAAGGCTGCCCAGAAGGCCAAGGCCCACGAAGAGGCGATGAAGGTCAAGGCCGAGGCAAAGGCCAAGCTCGACAAGATGCTCGACCAGGTGGAAAAGCTCGCGGACTAGCTAAAAGAGCGTAAATGATGGCCGGTGGGACAGGTACTGCCCCGCCGGCCAAAAAAGTTGCGGTGGAATAGTTCCTGTTTTGCCCTTAAGCTGGCCATTCTAGGAACTATTCCACCGCAACTAATAAATGGTTAGTTCATGCTGCTTTGGTGGCCGGTTCGACCGGTACCGTTGCGCGTCACGGTTTCATGGAGCAAAAAGAACCCGGGAACCTGTTTGGTCTCGGTGTATTCCATAAGGATACCGTCGGCGTTGTAGGTCTGTCCGCGTATAACGGCGAGTGCGTTAAAGTCGTCGAGATCGAGCACGCGCGTATCCTCGGGCGTGGGATGCTCGATCGTTACATCGCGTTTGCCCGTGGCAATCTTAATGCCAAGGTCTTCTTCGAGGTAACGATAGATCGAGTCGTTGACAATCTCGGGTGTCAGCCCCGGTACCTGTGAGCTTAGGTAATAGGAGTCGTCGGAGCACACGGCTTGTCCGTCTGCATAACGGATGCGTTTGGCGCGTGTGAGCTCACAGCCTTCGGGAAACCCGGTAATCTTGGAGAGCGCCTTGCTGCAGATGAGGAGCTCAAAGACGGTGGTGACAGTCTTGAGCTCAAAGCCTCGGTTGACCGCGATTTCCTTAAAGGTCTCGAGTCCGCCGCCACCACGACTCTTCTCGTCACTGATGTTGCGAATGACGCGCATGCCTTTGCCTTGCTGGGGGAGCACGTAACCATCTGCCGCAAGCATCGAGATGGCGCGACGGACCGTCATGCGCGAACAGTCAAACAGCTGCGTGAGCTCAGTCTCCGAAGGCAGATAGCTCTGATAGGCGTATGTGCCGTCGTCAATCGACTGCTTCACGTTGTCATAAATAGTTTGGAAGATGGCTCGCGCCATGACGGTCTCCTAGAGCTGGGTGCGTGAACGACGGATGAGGGCCGTCCGCGCAGGTGTCAATCGATTTACTTGCTGGGGTCGATTATATATTTACCCATGGCACGCAGAGCTGGGTCTGACAGGATGGCGCCGAGTTCGTCGAGGGAAGCCACCTTGGCGACCATCGAGGATACGTCGAGCCTGCCAGAGTCGATGAGCTCGAGCGCGCGACGCTGCGTATAAGGGTTGATGTAGGACGAGGTGAGCACAAGCTCCTTCTGGAAGACCTCGAAGGGCTTGACGGTGATTGTCTCATCGGGCTTGGTGAGGCCGAACATCATGACCGTAGCCTTGTGGCCGGCGATCTGGATGGCCTGCTCGATGGTGACGGGCTTGCCAACACACTCGATAACGACATCGACGTTGCCGACGCTTTCCTGCTTCAGGCGGGCCGGGACGTCCTCGTGGATGGAATCAATTGCCAGGTCGGCGCCGAGTTTGAGCGCAACCTCGCGCTTGCCCTCGACGGGCTCGAGCAAGACGACCTTGGTGGCGCCGGCGTTTTTGGCGAGCTGCATCATGAGCAGGCCGATCATGCCGCCGCCGATAACGACAACTGTGCTGCCGGGCTTGATGTTGCACATATCGATGCCGTGCAGGCAGCAGGCGACGGGCTCGGTCATAGCACCCTGCTCAAAGCTGGTGTGATCGCCTAACTTGTAGACTTGCTGCATATCGACGGAGCAGTACTCGGCAAAGCCGCCGTTAACGGTGGTGCCGTAACCGGTCATATGCTCGCAGTAGTGGTTGATTCCGTCGCGGCAGGGTTCGCAGCAGCCGCAGGGATGGTTTGGGTCGATGCACACGCGATCGCCCGGTTTAAAGCCAGCGACGTCGCTGCCCACGGCCTCGACAACGCCCGCAAACTCATGACCAAGGATCGTGGGCGGGGTAACGTCGGCTGCGCCCTTGTCGCCTTCATAGATATGAACGTCGGTACCGCAGACGCCGCAAGCCTTGACGTTGATCAGAACGTCGCGCCTGCCCACGGCCGGCTTTGCCGATTCCTCGACTCTGAGGTCGTGCTTTCCATAGAAGACCGCACTTTTCATGGTGACTCCTTAACGTGGCGGTGAATGTTGTATCGAAGTATAGGTATGTAAACATCCTTATACAAGCATATCTAGACAAGTTGATAAATTTTTTGGTTTTAAAGAATTACGACAAACAGGCAATAACAGGTAAATTATTTGAAATAAACCGTTCACCGTCAATTATCGACCGCTGACCGAACATAGAAACCGTATTAACTTGTCTAGATAAGTGATATGATAAAAAAAGAAGCGCAAGAAGTCGGGGACACGGGCCCACCCGTCCTATTGCACGAGGTACACGCAAACGGCGCGTCTGCGGTCTCGAGTGAAGCCAAAACCGCAGCCGCTCCGAATGAAGAGAGGGGGATTCCCCGTCATGATGCAAAAGATACAACGTTTCGGCGGTGCAATGTACACGCCTGCAATTCTTTTCGCATTTTCCGGAATCGTCGTCGGCCTGGGTACGTTGTTTACCACCGAGGCGATCTTTGGCGAGATGGCCACAGCGGGTCATCTTTGGTTTGATTGCTGGAATGTGCTGCTCCAGGGTGGTTGGACGCTCTTTAACCAGATGCCGTTGCTGTTTTGCGTAGCGTTGCCAATCTCGCTCGCGAACAAGCAGAACGCTCGCTGCTGCATGGAGACTTTGGCCATCTACCTTACCTTCAACTACTTTGTAAGCACAATCTTGGGGCAGTGGGGCCCTGTCTTTGGTGTTGACTACTCTGTCGAGGCGGGCAGCGGTACTGGTCTTGCCACTATCGCAAGCATCAAAACGCTTGACATGGGCATCATGGGCGCGCTCATTATCTCTGGTATCGCCACGATGCTGCATAACAAGTTCTTCGACACCGAACTTCCTGAGTGGCTGGGCGTGTTCTCGGGCTCCGTGTTCATCTATATGATCGGTTTCTTCGTTATGGTTCCGGTCGCTCTTATTGCCTGCCTGGTGTGGCCGCATGTTCAGGCTGCTATCGCCGCCTTCCAGGGATTCATCCTTTCCGCCGGTACGTTTGGCGTGGGCGTCTTTGCTTTCTTCGAGCGCGTGCTGATCCCTACAGGCCTTCATCACTTTATCTATACGCCGTTCTATTACGACAACGCGGCGGTCAATGGCGGCATCTTTGCCGCTTGGGCTAACATCCTGCCCCAACTGGCTGCCGATCCGAGCATTGCTCTTAAGGATGCCGCACCCTGGGCTGCCTATACCTGCCCTGGATGGACTAAAGTTTTCGGCTCGCTTGGTGTCGCCATTGCGTTTTATATGACCGCCAAACCCGAGCGCAAGCAGCGCGTCAAGGCTCTGCTCATTCCCGTCACCCTTACCGCTATGCTTTGCGGTATTACCGAGCCGCTTGACTTCACCTTCCTGTTCATCGCGCCCGGCCTGTTCGTTGTCCACTGCGTGCTCGGAGCGCTTGGCTGTATGGCTCAAAACCTCCTTGGCGTCGTGGGCATCTTCGACGGCGGCATCATCTCGATGCTCTCGTGGGACTGGCTGCCCCTTTGGGCCGCACACGGTCTGCAGTACGCCATCTCCATCCTTGTCGGTCTGTGCTTTACCGCCCTTTGGGTCGTGGTCTTCCGTTTCCTGATCGTCAAGTTCGACTTTAAGACCCCCGGTCGCGAGGATGACGATGTTGAGGTCGAGCTCAAGTCCAAGGCCGACTACAAGCAAAAGCAGGGCGGTGCTGATGCTGGCAAATCGGTCGCCCAGAGTAAAGATGATGAGCGCTTGGTGCTTGCCGAGAAGATCCTCGATCTGCTCGGTGGCACGGATAACATCATCGATGTAACTAACTGCGCTACCCGTCTGCGCGTTAACGTCAAGGACAAGAGCGTCGTTGCACCCGAGGCTTCCTTCAAGGCGATCGGTACGCATGGCTTGGTGGTCCAAGGTCAGTCAATCCAGGTCATCATCGGCCTTACCGTCCCGCAGGTTCGCGAGAAGTTCGAGAGTCTTCTGAAGTTCGAGAGTCTTCTGTAAACCATCGTCCATCGAAACAATCGGCCTTGCAGAGCCGGTATGCACCGCAAGGCCGATTCTAGAGATAAAAAACTCCACTTCTAGGTAACAATTCCAAACCGTACAGGCCGCGTGCGGGGATGGATTGAGCAAGCGGCCAGAATGAGGAGGACATCATGTCCAAGAAAAACTATGCCGTGACCATTGCCGGCGGTGGCTCTACCTTCACCCCGGGCATCGCTCTGATGCTGCTTGAGGAGCGCGACCGCTTCCCGGTCAACAAGGTGACCTTCTACGACAACAACGCCGAGCGCCAGGAGACCGTGGCCAAGGCCTGCGAGATCTACTTCCACGAGAACGCCCCCGAGGTTGAGTTTAGCTACACCACCGACCCCGAGACCGCATTCACCGGGACCGACTTCGTCCTTGCTCACATCCGCGTCGGCCTGTACGCCATGCGTGAGCTCGACGAGAAGATTCCTCTCAAGTACGGCTGCGTTGGCCAAGAGACCTGCGGTGCCGGCGGTATCGCCTACGGCATGCGCTCCATCGGCGGCGTTATCGAGATCCTCGACTACATGGAGAAGTACAGCCCCAACGCCTGGATGCTCAACTACTCCAACCCCGCGGCCATCGTCGCCGAGGCTTGCCGCGTGCTGCGCCCCAACAGCCGCATCATCAACATCTGCGACATGCCGATCGACCTCATGGATAAGATGAGCCGTATGTGCGGCATTAAGGATCGTCGCGAGCTGCAGTACAGCTACTACGGCCTTAACCACTTTGGTTGGTGGAGCAAAATCTACGACAAGGACGGCAACGACCTCATGCCGCAGATTAAGGAGCACATGGCTAAGAACGGCTACCTGGACGGCATCGAGCACGAGGCCGGTAAGGAGCAGCATGTCGAGGAGAGCTGGATTCACACCTTCGGCAAGGCCAAGGATGTCTATGCTGTCGATCCCGAGACGATTCCCAATACCTACCTCAAGTATTACCTGTACCCGGACTATGTCGTCGAGACGTCTGACCCCAACTACACTCGCGCCAATGAGGTTATGGACGGCCGCGAGAAGAAGGTCTTTGGCGCTTGCCGCGACATCATCGCCAAGGGTACGGCCAAAGACGGCGGCTTTGAGCCAGATGTGCACGCCAACTACATCGTCGACCTTGCCTGTGCACTGGCCGAAAATACGCTCGAGCGCTTCCTGCTGATCGTCCCCAACGATGGCGCTGTGCCCAACTTCGACCCGACGGCCATGGTCGAGGTGCCTTGCATCGTCGGTTCCAACGGCTTTGAGAAGATCTGCCAGGGCCCGATTCCGCAGTTCCAGAAGGGTCTGATGGAGCAGCAGGTTTCCGTCGAGAAGCTCGTTGTCCAGGCTTGGGTCGAGGGCAGCTACCAGAAGCTCTGGCAGGCACTCACGCTCTCCAAGACCATTCCTTCGGCGAGCGTTGCTAAGCAGATCCTGGACGAGCTCATCGAGGCCAACAAGGATTTCTGGCCCGAGCTTAAGTAAGGACTACTGTCTAGAATCCTCACGCATCTCTGCTTCATTTGCGCCGCCGTGGCGTCCGGGTTCGCCCAGATGCTGCGGCGGCGCTATACTTATGCAGTTTGAAGTACCTGTACCAAAAGGAGCTGTCGTGTCCCTTTCCATCGGTATCGTGGGCCTGCCCAACGTGGGCAAGTCGACGCTGTTCACCGCGCTTACCAAAAAGACCGGCCTTGCCGCCAACTACCCGTTTGCCACGATTGACCCTAACGTGGGTATCGTCGATGTGCCCGATAGCCGCCTGCAAAAGCTCGCCGACATCGTCAACCCCGGCCGCATTGTGCCGGCGACGGTCGAGTTTGTCGACATCGCAGGTCTGGTGAAGGGCGCTAACGAGGGCGAGGGCCTGGGCAACCAGTTCTTGGCAAACATCCGCGAGACCGACGCCATCTGCGAGGTCGTGCGCTACTTTAAGGACCCCAACGTTATGCGCGAGGTGGGCCGCACGGGCGAGTTCGTCGACCCTGCCGGTGACGCCGACACCATCATGACCGAGCTCATCCTGGCCGACATGGGCACGCTCGAGAAGCAGCTGCCCAAGCTCGAGAAAGAGGCCAAGCGCGACAAGGAGCTCATGCCCAAGTTCGAGGTTGCCAAGCGTCTGCTTGCCTGGCTCAACGAGGGCAAGCGCGCCGCATCTATGGAGATGACCGACGAGGAGCGCGCCGCTGCCAAGGGCCTGTTCCTGCTCACCATGAAGCCCATCCTGTATGTGGCCAACGTAGACGAGGACATGCTCAACGAGGACCTGGCGCCCATCGACGGCGTCAAGCCGCTGCCGATCTGCGCCAAGATCGAGGCCGAGCTTTCCGAGCTCGATCCCGAGGACGCTGCCGACTACCTGGAGAGCCTGGGCCTGGAGCAGCCCGGTCTGGACGTGCTCGCTCAGGCTGCCTACAAGCTGCTCGGCCTGCAGTCGTTCTTTACGGCTGGCGAGATGGAGGTCAAGGCCTGGACGGTGCGTCAGGGCGCGACCGCCCCGCAGGCCGCCGGTGTCATCCACACCGACTTTGAGCGCGGCTTTATTAAGGCCGAGGTCATTGGCTACGACGACTACATCGAGCTCGGTGGCGAGCAGGGCGCCAAGGCTGCCGGCAAGCTGCGTATTGAGGGCAAGGACTATGTTATGGCCGATGGCGACGTCGTGCACTTCCGCTTTAACGTGTAAGGACGACGCATATGTTTAAATATGGCAAAAAAGCTGGCTACATGGGTATTGCGCTGCTCGTACTTGCGGTGATTCCGCTGGTGGTCGCAGCGTGTGTTATCCCCAACATTGGTCCCGAGGTGGCAACAAAGTTTAATGCTGCCGGCGAGGCGACGCGCTGGGGCAAGAGCTACGAGTTGCTGGCGTTGCCGGTGCTCAATCTGCTGCTGAGCGTGGCGACGTACTTTACGGCGGGACGCCAGGCAAAAAACAACGATGACTCCGCCGCCATGGCACGCATCGTGTGCGAGCGCTACCTGCGCAACGGTTGCATCACGGGTGTATTTCTCAACGTAATCAACGTCTACTTTATGTATTCGGCGATTACCGGAACGGGCTTTGGCTTTGGTTTCTAGCTTGTCCTTTTAGGCAACGAGCCTGCACGCATATTCAATGGCTGCTGCGAGGCCGCCGCTCGATCGTGGTTTAAATACCATGTCGGCGGCGGCCTCGTTTTCGTATCCGGCGCCGCGAAGGGCGAGTGCGACGCCGGCTTCGAGGAGAAGGGGCAGACCGCGTTGGCTGGTTGCGATTACGGCAGCCTGATTGAGCGAGCAGCTGTGCGCTTGGCATTGGATGGCAAGTTCACCTTGCGCCGGGCAAGGGACCAGAACGGCGGCGACGCGACTTGATAGCAATGCAAATGCTGTGCGCTCATCGGGCGAAAGACATTCTGCTTCAACGACGACGAGCTTGGGCGGCGCGCTGTTTGTGCGAAGCGTGGCTCGGTACGTGCGGACCGAAGAACCCGACATAGAAAACTCCTGTGTATTCGGCAAAACGTAAACTATAGTTTACGTTTATGTTCGGCTCCATTTCAAACTCGGCTGCATGGACGAACGTGCGAAACAGATTCTTGGCAGGCGGGTCGAAGAGGCACGCAGAGACCTTGGTATCTCCAAGGTCGATTTTTGTGTGGCAGCAGGAATCAGCCGCCCCTATCTCGACCGAATCGAAGATGGGACGGCAAATTTCACGCTCAAGGTTCTATTTAAGATCGCGCCCGCACTCGGTATGACGGTGTCAGAGCTTCTCGAGGGTATCGAGTAGCCTTTTTTTGCTAGATTTGCCGTTTGTTGAACGGGTCCCCCCGACGGCGGCGTGCAAAAACGCGAGTATTCAGCATCCCTCAATAATTTGACGGCAGCCGGGGCCACAAATACGACGCGTAATGTTTTGGATTATCCACAAAATTCAATAATATGAGGAATAACAAGGTAGCGCACAGAGATGTGGTGTAAGAGGCGGGGCATGCCCCGCCTCCGCCCTTTCTTG
>NZ_QSHC01000020.1:0-26229 GCF_003467545.1 Collinsella sp. AM38-1BH
TCGGGACTTGCAGCGACGGACCTCAGGACGCTCTTACACCACGTCTGCGCGCGCCACCATCGAGAGTGGATATTTGGACGGTTTTTGGGGCTTTTGCGGCAAATTCCGTCCAAATATCCACTCTCGTTCGATAGGTATCCGGAAATCCTCGCTCGTCCGTCCGAATATCCACTCTCGTTTGGCGAGTGTCCAATTTTCCACGCTCGTGCGGCGGGCACGCGGGACCTATGCCCAATCCGGCTGTATCGTCTCCAGTTCGCCGCAGGGTCGCGGCCCCATATGGGTATACTCTCGAGGATTCGACTCGATTCGCCCCCGCTGGGGCGTCAAAGGAGACTGCATATGCCCACCACCTCAACCGACCCGCGCGCCGCAGCCGCTGCACTGCTGGTGCCCGGCACTACCTGCCACGGCTTTGCCGTCGAGCGCCGCGAGACCGTGCCCGAGCTCGACTCGGACGCTTACGTGCTGCGACACACTGCCTCGGGCGCTCGTCTGCTGTACCTGGCGTGCGACGACGAAAACAAGGCCTTTGCCATTGGCTTTAAGACGCCGCCAGCCGATTCCACCGGCGTGTTCCATATTCTTGAGCACTCGGTGCTGTGCGGATCGGCCAAGTTTCCCGTCAAGGAGCCGTTTGTCGACCTGATCAAGAGCTCCATGCAGACGTTCCTCAACGCCATGACCTACCCCGACAAGACCATCTACCCCGTTGCCACCACCAACGAGCAGGATCTGTATAACCTGATGGACGTGTACCTGGACGCGGTGTTCAACCCGGCCATCTATACCAAGCCCACCATTTTTGAGCAGGAGGGCTGGCACTACGAGCTGGATCTGCCAGAGAGCGCCGAGGGCGAGGGCGACGGCAGCCCCGCCAGCCTGCGCGAGGGCACGCTGCGCTATAACGGCGTGGTGTTTAACGAGATGAAGGGCGCGCTGTCCGACCCCATGAGCGTGCTGGACGACGCCATCAACGCCGCGCTCTATCCCGACACCGCCTATGCGCACGAGAGCGGCGGCGACCCGCGCGCGATTCCCGCGCTCACCTACGAGCAGTTCCTGGACACGCACGCGCGCCACTACAATCCTTCCAACTCTTATATAACGCTCTACGGCGACCTAGATGTGGACCGCGCGCTGGCGTTTTTGGACGAGCGTTATCTGTCGCAGCCGAGTGCCGCGAGCTGCCGCATGGACGCTGCCGTCGCCGCCGGCGAGGACCCGTCCACGCTGGCGCCCAATCCGCTGGGCGTGCAGGCGCCCGTGACCTGCGAGTACAAGCGCGTCGAGATGGCCACTACACCCGAGAACGCCCTGGTGGGCCTGGGCCTGGTGCTGGGCAGCGCGCTCGACCGCAAACGCACGATCGCGGCGGATATCCTGTTCGAGGCACTGCTGGGCTCCAACGAAGCACCGGTTAAGAAGGCCATTCTGGCCGCCGGCCTGGGCGGCAACGTGGTGAGCTACACCGCGGCCGAGAGCCTGCAGCCCTACGAGCTCATCATGCTGCAAAACGCGCAGCCCGGCGTGGCGCGCGAGCTGCGCCGCGTGTTCCAGGACGCCTGCCGCGACCTATGCGAGCACGGCGTTTCGCGCGAGCGCCTGGAAGCCATCATCAGCAGCAACGAATACGACCTGCGCCAGCGCGACTACGGTATCGCCGACGGCGTGGCCATTGCGTGCGACGCGCTGAGCACGTGGCTCTACGATGACGACGCCGCGACGCTGGCGCTCAAGTACGGCCCGGTGTACGAGGAGCTGCGCGGCGACCTGGACGGCAGCTATTTTGAGGACCTGCTGCGCGAACTGGTGCTGCAGAACGATCACATGGCACTGGTCGAGCTGGTGCCGGTGGACGCCGCCGATGGTTCAGAGGGTGCCGAGGCCGCCGAGCTGGCAGCCAAGCGCGATGCCATGACCGATGCCGAGCTGGCCGACGTGGTCGAGCGCACGGCCGCGCTGCGTGCCGCGCAGGAGGCGGAAGACACACCCGAGGCCAAGGCCACGCTGCCGCGCCTGCGCGTGTCCGACATTGGCGAGGCGCGCCCCGAGCCGCCACTGGTCGTGGACACGACCGCGCCCATCCCCTGCCTGCGCCACGGCATCCCCACCAACCGTCTGGCCTACGCCATGCAGTATTTCGACCTGAGCTGCGTCGCGTTTGAGGACCTGCCCTATGTGACACTGCTCTGCCGCCTGCTTAAGCAGCTGCCCACGCGCGAGCACTCGGCCGAGGAACTCGATAACTTGCTCGCCGGCAAGCTCGGCTTTTTGAGCTTTACGACCGAAGTCATGACGCAGCCCGAAGTAGACGGCGTGCGCCCCTACCTGCTGGTGAGCGCCGGCGCCCTGTCCGAGAAGATCGATGCGCTGGCGAGTCTGCCGCGCGAGGTATGGTCGAGCACGCTTTTGGCAGACGCCGACGCCGACCGCATGCGCGACGTGCTCACGCAGATTCGCATTGGGCTTGAGCAGGGCTTTATCAACAACGGCCACTCGGCGGCGCTCGGTCGCGCGATGAGCTACAGCTCGCCTTCGGCCGTGGTGCGCGAGCAGCTTTCGGGCGTTGATTTCTATCTGTTCCTGCGCGATCTGCTCAACCACTTTGACGAGCGCCTGGACGGCCTGCGCGCCAAGCTTACCGAGCTGGCGGGCCGCATCTTTGTGGCCGACGGCTGCATGGCGAGCTTTACCGGCAGCGACGAGGACTTTGACGCGTACTGGGATGCCGCGGGCGACCTGGGGCTGGGTGCAGGCGATGGTGCCGGCCGCGACGCGCTCGCGGTGCCGGCGCCGTGCGACCGCCACGAGGCTTTCGTGATCCCCAGCGACATCTGCTTTGCCGCGCGTGCGTGCGATCCGCGTCGCCTGGGCATTGACGTGACAGGCGCTTGGGCCGTGGCTGCCAACGCGCTCTCCTACGATTACCTGTGGAACGAGATTCGCGTGAAGGGCGGTGCGTACGGCTGCGGATTCCGCGCAGCCGGCGAGCGCCAGACGGCGTTCTACACCTACCGCGACCCGGCGATCGATCCTTCGATTGAGCGCGTGGCGCGTGCAGGCGAATGGCTCGGCAGCTTTGAGCCCGACGAGGCCGCCTTTGAGGGCTTTATCGTGAGCTGCGTGAGCGGCATGGACGCGCCGGTGAAGCCGTACGCGCTCACCAAGCGCCGCAACACGACCTACCTGGCCGGGCTCGATCCGCACGCACGCGAGGAGCGCCGCGCCCAGATGCTCGCCGCCACGCCCGGTGAGCTGCGCTCGCTCGGCGCCGACGTGACGCGCATCGCAGCCGAGTCGCCCACCTGCGTCTTTGGCGGCCGAGACGTCATCGCCAAGAGCAACGCCGGCTTTAACGTCATCGACCTGCTGGGCTAATGCACAAAGGTAGATTTTTAGGACATGCCTGAAAATCTACCTTTTTCTGCGGCTTGGGCGAGGCGGCGCAGCCCACCGCGGCGGTTTGTCTCGATCTGTAACAGTAACTCGGCAAAATTGGACCTAGTTGTTACAGATTGAGACAAAAGGTCGGCGTCGTCTGGAAACGTCTCGATCTGTAACATCTGGAGCCGATATTGCCGTCTTGATGTTACAGATCGAGACAAACCGCCGCAGACGCCCATCACAGCACAGACCACCACGAAGGTGCATGTATCCCCTTCGTGGTTGTTTTGCTGTTTGCCCAGATAAACCTGCCAAAATAAACCTGTCCCTTTTTGGCAGGTTTGCTAGAGGAGGTTAGGATGGACAAGGCTAAATTGCGGCGAGCAGTGATTGCCCGGCGCGATGCGATTGATTTGGATGTGCGGGCAGCGAAGTCTGCCGTTATCTGTGCGCGGCTGGCCGAGCTGCTGGGCCGCTTGGATGCCGCGGCGCCGCACACCGTTGCCGTCTATGCCGCGATGGGTTCCGAAGTCGACTCAGCCGCGTTTGCCGCAGCTGCCGCCAAACGTGGCTGGCGCGTGGCCTATCCGTGCATGCTCTCGGCAACAGACGCCGCAGCTTGTGGCCAGCGCATGTGTATGCGGGCAGTTGCCGCCGACGATGCGTCCGCGGCTCCGTTTATCGCCCACCCCACACGGGCTTTCGCGGCCATGGACATCGACAGCGGCCGCTTCCCCATCGTGCCTGCCGAAGCTCTCGACATGATCGTCGTACCGCTCGTGGCCTTCGACCAAACCGGCGCGCGCCTGGGCTACGGCGGCGGTTGTTACGATCGCTACCTGCCTATGCTCTCGCCCGCATGCCAAATTATCGGCATCGCCTTTGACGAGCAGCGTGTCGACCACGTTCCCACCGACGCCCACGACCTGCCGCTACCCCACATCATCAGCGCCTAACGGCTGGTGCACCTCCCGGCGGCCTAGTGCTCCTCGCCGGCGCGGGCCAGGTCGTAGGGCGTGGTCTGGTAGACGTAGTAGTTGAGCCAGTTGGTGTAGAGCAGCTGAGCCTGGCTGCGCCAGACGTTGCGCGGCTCGGCGGAGGGGTCGTCACCTGGGAAGTAATGCGCCGGCACCTGGGGGTTGAGCCCGCGCTTCACGTCGCGCTCGTACTCCAAGCGCAACGTGTCGGTATCGTACTCGGGATGGCCAAAGACAAAGAAGCGGCGGCTGTCGGTCGACTTGACGATGTACAAGCCCACCTCGTCGGACACGGCCACGACCTCAAGCTGCGGCTCGGCCTCCACGTCCTCGCGGCGCACATCGGTGTTGCGCGAATGCACGGCATAGAAACGGTCGTCGAAGCCGCGGACCAGCGGGCTTTGCGGCTTCACCAGATAATGCTCGAACACACCGCTCGCCTTTGCCGGCAGGTCGTACTTCTGGATACCGTAATGATGGTACAGGCCAGCCTGCGCGCCCCAACAAATGTGCAGCGTAGAGTGCACGTGCGTGGTGGACCAATCCATGATCTGGCAGAGCTCGGGCCAGTAGTCGACCTCTTCGAACGGCATCTGCTCCACCGGCGCGCCCGTGATGATCAGGCCGTCGTAGTGGATGTCGCGGATGTCGTCGAACGTGCGGTAGAACGTCTCCAAGTGGCCGGCGCTCACGTGCGTGGCCTCGTGCGTCTTGGTGCGCAGCAGGTCCACCTCCACCTGCAGCGGCGTGTTGGAGAGCTTGCGCATGATCTGCGTCTCGGTGGCAATCTTGGTGGGCATGAGGTTGAGAATGAGCACGCGCAGTGGACGGATGTCCTGGTGCAGCGCGCGGTACTCGGTCATGACAAAGATGTTCTCGCTCTCGAGCTGCGCGGCGGCAGGGAGGGCGTCGGGGATGCGAATGGGCATGGATGCTCCTTACGAGTCAGTTGCAGCTATGGTACAACGACCGGCCCCATCCGCGCGAGCACATCGCCCAGCGATGCCGTCAGCGGCCCAAATCACTCCAAAAGTAGAGATTAAGGCATGTCCAAAAATCTACGGCGCTTTAGCCTAGCAAAGTGGCAGCAGGACGCTACAATGGTTCGACGCGAAAAACTCGGCCGAAAGGATACGTATATGTACCAGACGCGTAAGATCGGTGTGGTCGGCCAGGGCCACGTAGGAGCACATGTCGCCAACAGCCTGCTCATGCAGGGCATTGCCGATGAGCTGTACCTGTGCGATATCAACGAGGCCAAAGTGACGTCCGAGGTCCAGGACCTGCGCGACTCCCTTTCGTTTGTCCCGTACAACACCAAGATCGTCAACTGCTACGACCACTACGAGGAGCTTGCCTGCTGCGACGTCATCGTCAACGCTGCCGGCAAGGTCGCGCTGGCCGCCGGCAACCGCGACGGCGAGCTGTTCTTTACCACCGACGCCGCCCGCTCCTTTGCCAAGCGCATCGTCGACGCCGGCTTTGACGGCATCTTCGTGAGCATCTCCAACCCCTGCGACGTCGTGTGCACCGAGCTGTGGCACCTGACCGGCTACGATCCCAAGAAGATCATCGGCTCGGGCTGCGGTCTGGACTCCGCCCGCTTGCGCACCGAGATCTCCAAGAAGGTCGGCGTGAGCCCCAAGTCCATCGACGCCTACATGATCGGCGAGCACGGCTTTAGCCAGCTTGCTGCCTTTAAGGCCGCAACCATCGCTGGCAAAAACCTCAACGAGCTTCAGGCCGAGAACCCCGACAAGTACGCCTTCGACCACATGGAGGTCGAGGAGCTTGCACGCAAGGGCGGCTATGTGACCTACCAGGGCAAGCAGTGCACCGAGTACGCCGTTGCCAACTCCGCCGCGCGCGTCTGCGCCGCCGTGCTGCACAACGAGCACGCCGTGCTTTCGGCCTCTACGCTTATGACCGGCCAGTATGGCGAGGAGGGTATCTTTACCTCCCTGCCGTGCGTGATCGGTGCCGAGGGCGTCGAGGAGGTCTACACACTCGACCTTTCCGAGCACGAGCTCGAGGGCTTCCACAAGAGCTGCCAGCACATCCGCGACAACATCGCCCAGCTCGACTGGTGGGATACCGAGGCCTACGACGCCAAGTAAGCCGCTGGCTGCCGCAACCTTGCGAATCTATGCGCGATACTAAGCGGGCCGCGCCGGAAACCCACCGGCGCGGCCCGCTTTTTACGCACGCTGTTCGCTTGCGAATCGAAGGTGAATGCTTTTCCCGTTACCTAGTACTGCTCGATGCCCATGTAGCGACGAATCTCAGGGCTGTGGTCGAACACCTTTCCGCGGGCGGCGCGCAGCTCGCAGCTCATGTTGTAGAAGAATATCGGCTCGAGGTACGAACGCACGCTGGCGGGCACGTCGCCCACGCCGTACTCGAGCGCGTCGAGCACCATGATCGTGTCGGTGTGCGTGTTGAGGAACGCCAGCGCGCGCTCCTCCATGGGGCGGCACTCGCCCGATCCGAGCTGCACAAAGTAGAACACGCCGGGCTCGGTAGCCTCGAAGGGACCGTGGAAATACTCGCCGGAGTGGATGTAGCAGCAGTGCTGCCATTGCATCTCCATGAGCGAGCAGATCGCCATGGCGTAGGTCTGGCTAAAGTTGGGGCCGGAGCCCAGGATATAGAAGAACTTGTGCTGCTGGCAGAGCTCGGCAAAGCGATCACCCAGCTCGGCGTTGACCTTCTCGCGGGCGGCGGGCAGCAGCGCGTCCATCTGCTTAAGGCCGGCATACATGTCGGCGAGCGCCTCGTAGCCCTCCTGCTGGTCGAGCAGCTCGGCAGCCATTAGCACGCCAATGCCCTGCGGGACCTCGGCCTGCGACTCGCCCTTGCCCCACGGATAGACCCAGGTGGTCCACTTGCCGTTGTCGATCTTGGAGCCCGCGTAGTCGGTCATAGTCACGACCTCGGCGCCGGCGGCGAGCGCCATCTCGCAGGCATCGACAACCTCCTGCGTATTGCCGCTGTGGCTGCAGGCGACGACGAGCGACTTCGGCCCCAGGCTCTTGGGCGCCATCAGGCAAAACTCGCGTGCCGTGTAGACCGTCGAGGCAAACGTGGTGGCCTCGCGCTTGAGCAGCTCGTTGGCCGGCATCAGGTCGATCATCGAACCGCCGCAGGCGATCCAAAAGACGTTCTCGATCTTGCCTTTGCGCTCGATGATTTCCTGAATCAGATCATGTGCGTTCATCCTGATGTTCCTCCTTGTGGGGCGGCTTTGAACGACGACAGCTCGTACCTGCGGTCGTTCTATGTTGTCCTATTTATAGCACGCACAACGACGCCCGTGAAGTCATTTCGCCAAACTTGTTCTATGTTGTTCTATCTGTGGACGTTAGATGTCGAAGACGTAGCGCGAGCCCACTATCTTCTGGCGCCCGAGCAGCAAGGGCCGCTCGTCCGCATCGGTAAAGTACGCCTCCATATAAAAGAGCGGCTCGCCGACCGGCACCTCCAGCAGCGGGGCCGCCTGAGCATCGGCAAGCGCAATCTCCACGGTGCAGGGATCGGACTTGAGCGGCGCGCGGCCCGAGTGGTCGGCAACGAGCGCAAAGATCGAGTTATCGGTGAGGTCCTCGGCGGCCAGCGTCTGCAGGTAGGGATGGTCGGCGAGCACAAAGGCGTTGTTCTCGAGCATGACGGGCACGCCGTCTGCCGTGCGCACGCGCTCGACCACAATGAGCTCGCAGCCGGGTTCCACGCCAAAAAATGCCGCGTCCTCGTGCGTCGCCGCAACCACCGTGCGCGACACCAGGCGCGCTCCGGCCACCATGTCGTTGGCGGCGCAACCCTCGGAAAAGCTCTGGACGTCGCCTTTCTGGACAATCTTGCGCTTGAGCTTGGGAGCGCACACAAAGGTGCCCCTCCCCTGCTGTCGGTGGAGATACCCCGCGCGCGACAGCTCCTCGATGGCACGGCGCACGGTGATGCGCCCCACGCCGTAGGACTTCGCGAGCTCCATCTCGGCAGGAATGCGCGAACCGGCAGGGTACACGCCGCGCGCGATCTCGCCCTTTAGGTCGTCCATGACCTGCTGGTACAGCGGCACGGCGGACGCGCCAGCGCGGCCGGTTTTATCGTCGGTTGCCATCGTTACGCTCCATCCCGTGCATGCTCGGATTCAAACTCTTCAATCGCCGCCATAAACTGCTCGCCAAAGGCGTCGGCCTTTTTCTCGCCAATGCCGTTGACCTGGATAAGCTCGTCGCGCGTCTGCGGGCGCAGGCGGCACAGACCGCGCAGGGCCTTGTCGGAGAAGACCATGTACGGCGCCATCTCCAGCTCGGTCGAGATCTCCTTGCGCAAGGCACGCAGGCGCTCGAACAGCTCGGCATCGTCGCCCACGCGCGGGCGCTGATCCAGCTCAGCCTCCTCGCGCAGCAGATCCACCGCACGGCGGGCGCGAGCCGAGGCCTTGCGCTTGGACGCGCGACGCTTAACGGTAAAGGCGAACGCCTCATCCTCGACCTCGCCGGCACGCGGACCCAGTCCCACGACCGGGTACTGCCCCTGCGAGGTGGCCAAATAACCGCGGCCGCACAGCTGGCCGATGATGTCCTTGATGCGCCCGACCGATTCGCTCGACAGCTCACCGTAGCCGCGGTCCTCGTCCAGATGCATCTGGCGAATGCGCTCGGTGTTGCCGCCGTGAAGAACGTCGGCGATCAGCGACTTGCCAAAGCGCATGGGACGCGTGGCCACATAGCGCACGGCGGCGCGGGCCATATCGGTGACGTCCTCGACCTCGAACTGCGTGAGGCAGTTGCTGCAGTTGCCGCAGCCCTCGGCTTCGTCCGTGGCGGTGGCGCCCGCACCAGCCGCAGCAGCATGCTCGGCCGCGGCCTCGTCGCCAAAGTAGCGCAACATATATTCGCGCAGGCAGCCGGTGGTATTGCAGTAGCCCTCCATCTGGCTGAGCAGACGATATCGATTCTGGAGCGCCCACGCGCGCTGCTCGTCGTCGAGCGCCTCGTCGGCAGCGTCGCCGCGGTCGATCAGAAAGCGGCGCATGCGAAAATCGTTGCCATTCCACAGCAAATGGCAGCTGGCCGGGTCGCCATCGCGACCGGCGCGACCTGCCTCTTGGTAGTAGGCCTCGATGCTCTCGGGCACGTTGTTATGAATCACGTAGCGCACGTTGGGCTTGTCGATACCCATGCCAAAGGCATTGGTGGCAACCATCACCTGAATATCGTCGTCGATAAAGGCGCGCTGGCTCTGGCGGCGGGCGTCGTTGCCCATGCCGGCATGGTAGCGACCCACGCGAATGCCGCTGGGGCCCAGTGCCTCGGCAAGCTCGCCTGCCAGCGCATCGACCGTCTTGCGGGTCGAGCAATACACGATGCCGCTCTCGCCCGAATGCGCAATCACATAGTCGCGCACCCAGGCGGTCTTGGCCTTGTCGCCCATCTCCTCGCAACCAAAGTAGAGGTTCTTGCGATCGAAGCCCGTCACCACCGTCGCGGGGTTTTGCAGGCCGAGCATTTGCTGAATGTCCGCGCGCACACGCTCGGTCGCCGTAGCGGTAAAGGCTGCCACGATAGGGCGCTGCGGCAGGGAATCGATGAACTCGCGAATCTGCAGGTAGGCGGGGCGGAAATCCTGACCCCATTGGCTCACGCAGTGGGCCTCGTCAATGGCCACGAGCGGCACGCCGATGCCGCCTTCGGCCGCAGCTTCCTGCGCAAAGGCCAAAAAACGCGGCTCAAGCAAGCGCTCGGGCGCCACGTACATAAGCTGGTAGCGGCCTTCGCGCGCCCGCTTGAGCACAGTGTTTTGCTGGGCCGGAGTAAGGCTGGAGTTGAGATAGCTGGGTCGCGCACCCGCCGCGAGCAACGCACGGGTCTGGTCCTCCATAAGCGACAGCAGCGGACTCACCACAAAGGTGATGCCGGGCAGCATGAGCGCGGGCACCTGGTAGCAAATGGACTTGCCGGCGCCCGTGGGCATAACGCCCAGCGCATCGCGACCGGCAAGGATCGCATCGACCATGCGGTCCTGTCCCGGGCGAAACGAGGTGTAGCCAAAATAGGCGCCGAGCGTGTCGAGCGCCATCTGCTGCATGCTATCGGTCATGGTTTCCTAACGTTCAAGTCATCTGCCGCCGATTATACGCCGCCACGCGGACCGGTGCCGCGCCGCCATCGGCCACGGGCAACGTAATCCAAGGCGAACGAGCGTGGATTTTTGGACACTTTCCTGATGAGCGTGGATAATCTCCCACTTTGGACCCACCATTGAGCCAAAAACGGGAGATTATCCACGCTCATTCTGCGGGTAGTCGATGTTTTGGCAATGTCAGCGAAAGCCCGCCAGAGCGAGCAAGGTGCCTTGAAACAAGGCGGCATTGACCTTCTGGTCATGCCGCCGAAGTTGAAAGGCAGATTGCCGCTCTGGCGGGCTTGCAGCGTCGGCCCGTTACGCGGTTTGGTAAAACCGCGTAACTTACATGACCATGACGTAGCGGCTACCCACGTAGTACTGCTTACCCATCAGAACCGGCTCGCCATTGGGACCGGTAAAGCTGGCACGCAGGTTGAGCAGCGGATCGTGCGGAGCAATGCCCAACTCGGCCGCCTGCTCGGTATTGGCACGAACGGCCTCGACCGTGCGGTAGCCAACCGAGACAATCGGCGTTCCGCCAACACGCTCGACCTCGGCAAAAATCGACTTGTCCTCAAGATCGGCCGTCAACAGCTCACGGTAGGCGTCAAACGGCACAAAGATGTTCTCCTCAAAGATGGGCTCGCCGTCGGCTGTACGCACGCGCTTAATATGCAGCAGCAGCGCGTCCTTTTGCAGGCCAAAGAACTCCATCTCGTTTTGACGTGCCGGCACAATCTGGCGATCGACCACATGCGCGCCCGCCTTCATGCCGTTGCTGGCACACAGCGCGGTAAACGTCTGCAGCGTCGAAGCGTGGAACTGACGATTGATGTGCGGCGTGGAGACAAAGGTACCACGGCCCTGCTGCTTAACCAGGTAGCCATCGGAGCACAGCTCCTCGACGGCGCGGCGCACCGTAATGCGGCTCACGTCGTACTGCTCGGCTAGCTCAAGCTCGGACGGAATACGCTCCTTGGGTGCATAAACACCTTTCTCGATCGCATCCTTGATCTCGTCGTAAATCTGCTGGTAAAGCGGTGCATTTTTGGGCGCGGGCATATCTGATCACTCTTATCGAAATAACTAATACGTATATAACGTCTAGTTTCATGTTACCTCATAATGATAAAACGATACACCCTCCCTACCAAAAAGCGACAGCTTCATTTTGGTAGGTTTTATCTGGGAAAACGAAAGCCCCTCGAAAGCAGCGAGGCTTTCGAGGGGCTCATACGGAAGGGTTGCGCCAGGCCGGCAAAATGCCAATACCCTACCTGCCGTCGTCCTGCTGCAGGCTGTCCTGCTCGCTGAGGCGCGCCTGCCTGCTGGCCATGCGCGCGGGCTTGTCGGGATCGGGTACGGCCGTGGGCATGGGTTCGTCGACATGACCACCCCACCAGCCGCCCACAAAGTTGAGCGTGTGGAACACGTTGATCACGGCGCCGGGATCAATGTCGCACACCAGCTTGATAATGTCCTGACTCTCGTAGGTCGAGACAACGGCATGCAGCAGGTACATCTTTTCGCGGCTGTATCCGCCGATGACCTCGGCGCAGCTAATGCCGTGCTGAAAATGGTCAACATAGGCGGCCATGACCTCGTTTGCCTTGCGCGTCGTGATCTGCAGCGTCACGCGGTCGTAGCGACGATAGAAACTGTCGATGGTCTTGGTCGAAATAAACTGGAACACGATGGAGTACGCCGCCTTGTCCCAGCCAAACATAAAGCCAAAGATCGCCAGGATAAAACAGTTAAAACCAAAGATGACGCCCCATATGGTCTTGCCCGTGTGGTTGGAGACCCACAGCGCGATAAAGTCGGTGCCGCCGGTGGATGCGCCGGACTTTAGCGCGATGGCAGCACCCAGACCCGAGACCACGCCGCCAAAAATGATGAGCATGATCTTGTCGCCCAAAAACGGGGAAAAGTGAAAGATGTTGAGGAACAGCGACGAGAGCACGACCTGCATCATCGAGAAGATGACGAAGCGCTTGCTAATGCCGCTCCAGCATAGGAGCGCCACAGGGATGTTGAGCGCGAGCATACCGAGCGAGATGTCGATGTGAACGCCGCCAAGCGAGGTAACGCGATCGAGCAGGACCGCGACGCCGGTAAGACCGCTCGGAAGCAGGTCGGCGGGCCGAATGAACGCCTGAATCAGGAATGTCTGGAGAACAGCCGAAATGGTGACTGCCACAGCGGTGATGGCGCGGCGGACGATAGTGAGGCGGCCGAGCACGAGCACGCGGTCCGTGAGCTGATCGATGGCGTTCGCCACGGAGGCTCCTTTCGAAGGCAGATCTAGTTGTGAGGCATGCCCGCGATTGTAGCATGGAGCGTGCGGGAGCGCTTCAATTCACCCTCCCTCGACAACCATCAGAAGGACCGTGAGGCCGCCCAAAAGAAAAACGCCGTGAAGAGAGCGGTCCCTTCACGGCGAATTCGGCATTTGCCCAGATAAAACCTGCCAAAATAAACCTATCCCTAAATGGCAGGTAGGATGTCGGTCAGGTTGTCGATGATGGTGTCGGCGGCGGACTGGTCCAGGTTGACGCCTTCGTGCGGGCGCAGCGCCAGGACGCGGGCGCCGGAGCGCTTGCCGGCCTCGATACCCAAAGGCGAGTCCTCGATAACCAGGCACTCGGTAGGCTCCACCCCCAACGCCTCCATGGCACGCAGGTAGATCTCGGGATCGGGCTTAAACGCACTGCACTCGTGACCGCTGATGGTGTAGTCTAGCACGTCGGCGATGCCGGCAATCTCCACCAGCTCGTCGATGAGCTCGCGATAGGACGAGCTCGCGATAGCGCACTTCACGCCACGCTCGTGCAGCTCGCGCATCACCGGCTCCGTCTGCTCGTTGAGCAGCTCGGCATACGGAACGGGATGGTCCGGGCTATAGACCTGCTTGTACTCCACGCGCAAACGCTCGCGCAGCTCAATATCGTCGGGCACCAGCGCCTCCCAAATGGCGGGCTCGTTAGACCCCGAAAGATCGGGAATCTCGTCAAAGTGGAACCCCTTCTCTTCCATAAACGCCACGCGGCGACGGTTGTAGAACCACTCGGTATCGACCAGCACGCCGTCCATGTCAAACAGCACTGCCTTGATCATACGCATCTCCTCCCACCTGCCAAAAAGGGACAGGTTTATTTTGGTAGGTTTTATCTGGGGTTTTATGGAACGACGAACACGCCCTCCCCAGAGCAAAAAAGGGGACGGGGCACAAACCCCATCCCCTCTCAATCAACCCGTAAGGTCTACTTACTTGTGATTAGTAGGAAAGCTTCCACATGTAGCGACGCATGGTCAGCGGGTGCTGACGGGCCTCGGCGATCTGGTTGCCGTACTCACGCATAACGGCGAGGTGCAGCAGCGGGTTGAAGTAGGTGATGACGCTCGCGGGCACGGCGTCAGCCAGGCCGTAGTCCTTGGAGTCGATCAGAGCGACCTTGGCGCCCATGCGCTCAAGGAAGGTGAGGGCGCGGGCGTCCATCGGACGGGTGGCGCCATCGGACATGAAGAAGACGTAGGGCTTACCCTCGGTGGAAACCTCGAACGGGCCGTGGAAGTACTCGCCGGTGTTGTAGGCGGCGGCGTCGATCCACTGCATCTCGGTGAACAGGAAGGCGGCGTGAGAATAAGCCATCTTCTCGGAGGCACCGGAAGCCATGAAGTAAATCATCTTGTCGTCCTTGAAGTCCTCGGCGAACTTCTTGGCGAGCTTCTTGCAGTGCTGAGCGGCGTTCTCGCAGAGATCGAAGATGTTGGTGAGGCCGGTGATCATGTCCTCGTAGTGGTCATAGCCCTCGGTCTGCTGAAGGATCTCGAGAGCAAGAGCGATAGCATAGCCGGGCTTCTCGCACTTGGCAGCGTAGTTGGCGTGGAAGCCGTGAACGATGACGTGGTCGGCGTCAACGGTCAGAGCGGAGCCAGCCTTGTTGGTGAGGGAGACGACCGGGCAGTTGTGCTTCTTGGCGGTCTTGTTGGCCTCGACGGTCTCGGGCGTGGAGCCACCGAGGGAGCAGGTGATCACGAAGGTGTGCTCGTTGACCCAGGAGGGCGTGTCGTAGTTGAACTCGTTAGCGGTGAAGATCTGAACGTTCAGCTTGTCCGTGTTGTTGGCCAGGAAGTACTTGGCGGGGTACAGGTCGGACATGGAAGCGCCGCAGCCGACGAAGGCGACGCTGTGGATCTCGTGGTTGGACAGGACGTCAGCGACGATCTGCTTAGGGAGGTTAAGGTCGATCTCGTACATCTGACACATTCCTTTCGATTTTTGCGGCGCCACATTGCCGGGCGCTCGCAGGGTTACCGTGGTTTGGACCGAGTCGCCGGCCCGTTGAGGATGCGACAAAGGAACTGTCCCTTTGTCACATTATTGGGGATGGAAGCCTGCCTGGGGTATGGGATGCCAGGCAGGCCCCCGGGGGAAAGCGGTTAGGCGCTTAGTCGCGACTAGGCCAGGATGCCGGCCGCGGAGAGGGCGATGCCGCCCACGATGGCGATCACGAGAAGCCAACCGGTGTTGACGTTCTTCTTGATGAGCCAGTACATAAGGCCGGTGAGGCCGAGGGAGATCATCTGGGGCATCATGCCGTCCAGGATGTCCTGGATCACGACGGTACCCTCAGCGAACTGCAGCGGGGTAGTAGCGCCGATCAGCGTAGCGATCATGCCGCCCACGGACATAAGACCCACGATGCCGCAGACATACATGAGCTTCTCCATGAGGTCGCCGCCCTGAAGCTTGCTCAGGTACTCGTGGCCACCCTGATAGCCCATCTTGGCTGCGAACCAAGTGATCAGCACAGAGGGGACGATGGAGATGAGCATGGCCAGGATCGGGCCCATGATGGAGCCCTGCTGAGCCAGCTGAACGCCCAGGCCAAAGGCGATAACGCGGATGGTGCCCTGGAAGAAGGAGTCACCGATGCCGGAAAGCGGACCCATGAGGGAGGTCTTGACCGCGTTGATCGAATCGGGATCGAAGTTCTCGGGATCCTTGGCGTACTCCTCCTCCATGGAGGCAGCGAGGCCCAGGATGAAAGCGCTCGTCTGCGGGGTGCAGTTGTAGAACGCCATGTGACGGTGGTAAGCCTCTTTCTTAGCAGCGAGCTGCTTGGGGTCGGACTCATCCGGATAGAGGCGATCGAGCGTGGGAACCATGCCGTAGAGGAAGCCCATGTTCATCTGACGCTCGTAGTTCCAAGAGGCCTGGATGGCCCAGGAGCGCCAGAAGAACTGGCTGACCTTCTTGTTCAGGGACACGTCCTTGGTTGCGGTTGCCATAGTGTGTTCCTCCTTAGTCTTCGTCGTCTTCGAGCGGATCGTAGTCGGAATCGACACCGGCGGCTGCATGGGAACCGTTGAACTTGAAGCCCATGAAGACGACAGCCAGGCACACACCGATCAGAGCGACCGCGATGACGGACAGGTTGAGGTAAGCGGCGAGCAGGAAACCGATGAACAGGAACGGAGTCATACCCTTCTTGATCATCATGGTGAGCAGCAGGGCCAAGCCGTAGGCGGTCATGATCTTGGTCGAAACGTTAAGACCAGTGGACAGCCACTCGGGAACCATGTTGACGATGGCCTGAACCAGGTCGGTGCCAACAAAGACGGCGAGGAAGATCGGCAGGAAGTACATGACGGCGTACAGACCGGAGCCGGCGCAGATGTGCATACGGTAGGCGGTCTTGAACTTTCCGTTATCGATCGCGCTATCTGCCACATGGGTGAGGGCGGCGATGATGGAACGGAACACGATGCCGAGGAGCTGACCCAGGACGGCGACCGGGATGGCGATCGTCATGGCGGTCTCGGCGGAAGCATCGGTCAGGCACGCAAAGGCAGCGGCCACGATGCCGCCCAGGACCATATCGGGCGGAACGGCGGCGCCGACCTGCACCAGGCCCATGGACACGAGCTCGACGGCGGCACCGACGGCAAGGCCGGTGGGCACATCGCCCAGCAGCAGACCGACGAGCGTAGCGCCAACGAGGGGCTGCTCGAAGTTAAGACGACCGAGCAGGCGGGAGTCCCACATGCAGAACACGCCGACGAGGCCGACGAGCACCGCACTGATGAACGTATTCATACCCTTCTCCTTTCAGTCAGGCAAAAGCCTGGTTGATTACAGCTTGGCGTCGATGTCGACGCTCTGATACGTAGGGGTCTGCTGGACGTAGAGCTTAATGCCCATGTCGAGCAGCTGGTTGACGTCGGCCTTCTGGGTGGCGTCGAGGAAGACGGAGCTGTCCTTGCCGCCGACCTGATCGGCACCGTCGTGGTTGGCGGTGGCGCCCAGGTTGATGGCGTCGAGCTTGTAGCCCTGGCAGAACTGCAGCATCTCGGCCGTGTTGCCAAAGACGAACATGACGCGCTCGCCGAGGGTGTTGAGCTTGTCCATCTTGGCGAGGGCACGCTCGACGGTGAAGACGTTCAGGCGCACGCCCTGGGGCTTGGCCAACTTTAGAGCACCCTTCTTGATGTCATCGTTGGCGGCAGCGTTGTCGACGACGATGATGCGCTCGGCCTGAACCTTGGTGGTCCAGGTAAAGACGACCTGGCCGTGCAGCAGACGGTAGTCAAGACGTGCGAGGACGATCTTGGCGGGACCGGAGCCGTGACGGGGCGCCTTGGCCTTCTTAGTGGGGGCCACGGCAGCCTCGATCGGCGCGTTGGGGTTGGTCAGACCGGTGCGGGCCTCGTTGATGAGGGCCGCGAGCTCGGCGCCCGTGACGGGGACGGGGCTCATAGCAAGCGTCAGTGCCAGCGGAATGTTGAAACCGCTGATCACCGTGAATGCTGCACCGTTGCGGGAAAGCTCGACCATGCTGTTGTTGACCGAGCTGCCGAGCATATCGGTCAGCACATAGACGGTGTCGTCCGCGTTGAACGTGGCGATCAGAGCGTCCACCTTATTGGTGATGGGCTCCTTGTCGTCACGAGCAAGCGACACGACGTGGACGTTCGACACGTCGCCGAGAACCATCTCGAGCGTGTCTTTGGCGCCTGCGGCCAGGCCGCCATGAGATGCGAGAATGATCTGATTCATCTTGCCTCCTCCTTTTCGTTATGGTCATTATAACGTCTTATACGTTGCGAATATTGATAATTATTATAAGAACCACTCACGGCCAAATATCGACCGTTCGCGGGTTTAACTGACTGGAAACGAAAGCGCCGTGGCTCGTTGGACAGTCCCGCTCAGTTACGTTCCCCAAGGGCTTACACTGCCTCTATCGCACGAAATACCAGGGGCTTTCCTGCACGGTGGGTTCCAGCGCGATGCCCGTGCGCTCCTTGAAGAGATCCATGTCCTGCGATTTCTCCGTCCACCACGCGTTGGGCTTAAAGGTCATGCTCTCAATAACATGGCCGACAAAGGTACTGTTGCGCAGCATGGTAAAATCCGTATTCATGATCACGATGGACACGAGTACCAAGACAATGCCCAATACTTTGATCGTGCCGGCGGGCTCCGCGTAGATACCAATGCCCAGCAGTACGGTGACGACTGTCTCGAATGACATTACGACGGGAACTTTCGACGTCTCGAGCCCCATGGATAGACCCTGCATATATAAGATGTAAGCCACGGCTGTGGGGATGAGTCCAAAGCCAAGGAACAGCAGCAGCAGCTGTGGCGACATTGCCACGGCGACATCCGGCCACGGAGCCGCGATAGCTGCCATAACCGCACCGCCAAAAACAAAGCCCCAAAACGTGACGGCCAGCGGGTGGACCGTCTTGGTTGCTATTCGGCTAAACACCGCGAGCGACGCACCACAAAGGCCCGCAATCACGCCCGACGTGACGCCCCAAACCGAAAAATGGAAACCGGAAAGGTCGCCATTGGTCACTGCAAGTACACAGCCACCTATGTTAAAAGCGATGGCAACAAGCTTGTTAGGGGTCACGTCCTCACGATAAAGCACGCGGCCGAGCACGACGCCAAACACCGGCGAGGTGTAGAGCAGCACCGAGGCCGTGGACATGCCCACCTCGCCCATGCACTCGTAATAGCAGGTGTTGGCGGCGGCCAAACCGACGATACCGACAAGCGCGCAGGGAACAAGCTCTTTAGGGCTTGCCTTGAACAGGGCCAGCGGACCCTGAGCCACGGTAGACCCCTCACCCGGACGGCAGCCCATAAACATCAGGACCGGCGCCAAGATAAGCGCTCCGACCAACAAGCGAAAGGCAGCCATGCTCTGGGACGAAACGCCCATGGCCGAGATGCCGTTTACAAAGATTCCGATGCTGCCCCACATAAGCGCGGCGATCAGCACCAGCACATAGCCCAGATTGCTTCTCTTCAACGTAGCCTCCTTGGCTTTGTTTCCAGTATGTTTCATGCTACGTTATAGTCGTTATATACATTTATCAAGACACAAATCGGCAAACGGGAAATCTCTAGACAAAAGGAGTGTAGTCATTGGGGACGTTCTTAAACGACTAGTCAAACAAAAACGTCCCCGATGACTAGTCACCCAACTGCCGCAAAATGACGAGAGTGAATAATCTCCCACTTTGAGCCACCAAACAGGCCAAAAACGGGAGCTTATCCACTCTCACCTTGGGGCAGTCGTTTAAGTACGTCCCCAATGAGTGACCCGCCGCAGGTAGAGGACGGACAGCGCAGCGTCGAGCCGTTACGCGGTTTGGTAAAACCGCGTAACTCCTAGTAGTCCAGCTTCCACATGTAGCGGCGCGTCATGTAGTCCTTGTGGGTAACGGCAGAGAGTGCACGCATGTACACGTTGTTGAGGATCGGCGCAAAGATCAGGTGGTTGAAGTACTCGCTCACGCTGTCTTTGATGTCGTTGAGACCGAGCTCCTTGGCATCGAGCTGATAGACGCGCTCGCCACCGTACTGGTTGACAAAGCGGATGCCGCGCTCGTCATTGCAGCGGCTGCGGCCGACGCTGATGAGCTGGAACAGCGAGGTGCGCTTGTCCAGGATCTCGAAGGGGCCGTGGAAGAAGTCGCAGGTGTTGATGGTGCAGGAGTCGATCTGCAGCATCTCCTGCACGTTGCAGATGCTAAAGACATAGGCGGCACCAAAGAGCGGACCCTGAGCCATGACGTTGATGCAGGGCTTGTCAGCGTTCTGCTCGGCCCACTTGGCAGCGAGCGGACGGGTGTACTCAACGGCCTTGCGATAGATAGGATCGACCAGGTCGAAGGCTGCCATAGCGGTCTCGTACTCGGCATAGCCCTCGGTCTGCTGCGTAAGCTCCATAGCGATCATGGTCACAACGGCGGAGTTGGTGCGGCCCATGCAGGACTCGTCGACGGCCAAGCTGTCGTACTGAATCTTGTAGTCACAGACCTCGGTGAGGGCGGACTCGTCAACATAGATGGCGATGGTGCTGGCGCCGTGGTCCTTAGCGACCTGAGCGGCGACAATGGTCTCCTTGGTGCCGCGCATGGAAACGACGACGGCCAGGGTGTTCTCGTTGACGTAGGCCGGGGTGGCGTGCACGAACTCGTTGCTGGTGTAGCTGGAGCTCACGACCTGCGTAGCCTCGTGCTCCATAAAGTACTGGGCAGGATAGTTGCCGCCGTTGGATCCGCCGGCGCCAATCCACACAACGCGCTTGATGCCGCCCTTGTCTGCCTTGTCAGCCAAAACCTGGGAGACGACATCCTTAACCTGTTCCTGAGTAGTCATCGTGCATCAGCCTTTCTTCTCATTTGATGCTCTTGATGGCATACAAGTTACATACATGTTTTAGCGATGTCGACTAGTTGTATGCTATATTTGTCTTAGATATTTTGCTGATACGGTATATAAATACTCGTTACCAGCGGTTTTGTTGTTGAATTGGATACATGCTTGATTAGGCAAGCATACAGGTTAGATACAGGTTGATCGCATGAGCGCTTCATCTAAAAAGAAACTGACCCAATACGAGCGTCTGGCGGCCACGCTTCGCGACCGCATCGCTGCCGGCATCTACGCCTGCGGTGACAAGCTGCCGTCCGAAATGGAGCTCATGGACGAATCGGGGCTGTCGCGCAGCACTGTGCGCCATGCCCTTAAGGTGCTCGTTGATGAAGGCCTGGTTCGCACCGAGCGCGGGCGCGGCGCCTTTGTGGCTGACACGCCGGCGCTCCACGAGAACAACCTGGTGTTTTCGAGCTACACGGCGCAGATCCAGGGCCAGGGCATGAAGCCCACCACGCGCACGGTGGACTCGGGCTTTGCCAAGGCTGCCGGCGACGTGGCCAAGTTTTTCGATGCCGCCGTGGGCAGCAAGCTCGTCAAGCTCGTCCGTCTGCGCTATCTAGACGATGCGCCGCTGTGCTTGGAGACCACCTATCTGCCGCCAAGTTTTGAGGCGCTCATCGATCGCGATATCAACGGATCGCTCTACACCGCACTGCGCCAGGAGTTCCATCGCGCGCCGGCGCAGGGGCACAAGACCTTTGAGGTGTGTTATGCCTCGCAAAACGAGGCGTTTTTGCTCAATGTGAAGCGCGGGCAGGCGCTGATTCTGATCACCGACTACGTCTACGACACCGACGGCCGCCCGCTGCACATCTCCAAGCGTATCCAGCGCACCGACCGCGCCAAATACACCGAGCCCATCGGCTAACCACCACCAAAACCACCACAATGGGGACAGGCACCTTTGTGGTGGTTTTTAAGGTTAACGCGCCAAAAACGGCCGATTTTCGAGAGAAACCACCACAAAGGTGCCTGTCCCCATTGTGGTGGTTTTAGGCGAGGAGGTCGGGGAACCAGGTTGGTTTGGGTTGGTTGGGGACGCGCTCGGCTAGGACCAGCTCCATCCAGCACATGTCGTACCAGCGGCCGAACTTTTGGGCGCAACGGTCGAAGGCGCCCACCAGGCGATACCCCATATGAGCATGGAAGTCCTGGCTGTTGTGCGTCAGATACTCGTCGTCTTTGTCGTGCGGTACGGCGATGAGCGCGCACATGTTGGTGATGCCCATCGCGACCAGGCATTGCTTGAGCGCATCGTGCAGCTTGCGACCCAGCCCACCATGGCGCACATCGCGCGCCAGGTAGATTGACGTCTCGACCGACCAGTCGTATGCCTCGCGGCTGTTGAGCGGGCTCACGTAGGCATAACCCACCGGACGCCCGTCCAGCTCCATCACCAGATACGGATAGCGCTTGAGTGTACGCTCGATGCGCCCGGCGAACTCCTCAACGCTCGGCACCTCGTATTCGCAGGTAATCGCCGTCTGGCGCACATACGGCTCATAGATGGCAAGCAACGCCGGCGCGTCTTCGGGCGTCGCCAGGCGAATCGTCGGCTCGGACATCTCGGCCATACAACCCTTCCCTCTCAAAAGCAAAGGCCGCCCCGCGCCAAACCCAGGTGCAAGGCGGCCCCTCGTCATTACATCAACCTACAGGACAGCCGCCAGCGCGTCGATGTCCTCCTGCGTCGTGGCCCAGCTGGTGCAAAAACGTACCACGGTGTGGGCCTCGTCGTACTTTTCCCAGTACTCGATCGAGGCATGTTCGCGAATGCGGGCCATGTCCTCGTTGGGCAGAATCACGAACTGCTGGTTGGTCGGCGTCTCCAAGAAGAACTGGTAGCCGCGCTCGTGCAGCACGCGACGAAGCGCCTGCGCGGCCTCGATTGCCTGGCGACCAACCTCAAAATACAGGCCATCGGTAAAGAGTGCCTCAAACTGCACGCCCGTCAGGCGGCCCTTGGCAAGCAGCGCTCCGTGCTGCTTAATGCGCGGAATGGGATGTGCCGGAGCGTGCATGCCGCAAAACACCACGGCTTCGCCGCAAAGCGCGCCGCACTTGGTGCCGCCAATGTAGAACACGTCGCACAGCTGTGCCAGCTCGGGCAGGGTAATGTCGCACTCATCGGCTGCCAGCGCATAGGCCAGGCGGGCGCCATCCACAAACAGCGGAATCTGGCGCTTCTGGCACACCGCATGAATCGCCGCGAGCTCGGCCTTGGAGTACAGCGTGCCGTACTCGGTCGACAGGCTCACATACACGGCGCCCGGGAATACCGTGTGCTCGTAGCTCTCGTTTTCGTAGAACACCTGGATATAGTTTTCGAGATCCTCGGCGTGCATCTTGCCCTCGTAGCCGGGGATGGTGAGCACCTTGTGGCCGCCAAACTCGATGGCGCCCGCCTCGTGGCAGGCAACGTGGCCAGTCTCGGCAGCAACGACGCCCTCGTACGGCGCAAGCAGCATGTCGATCACCGTCGCGTTAGCCTGCGTGCCGCCCACCAGGAAAAACACGTCGGCGTCAGGCGCCTGGCAGGCCTCGCGAATAAGTTGCTTGGCACGCTCGGTATGTGCATCGGTACCGTAGCCGGGTTGCGGCTCCATATTGGTGTCGACGAGCGCCTGCAGCACCGCCGGATGTGCGCCGTGGGAATAGTCGTTGTTGAACGCGAGCATGATAATCCTCTCTAGCCGGGCACGAGCCCGATGATTCAGATGGGGCTATTGTACGCCGCCCGGATAAGCAATGCGCGCGGCAAGGCACTCGAGCGCCAGCACCAGGGCAAAGCCGCAGCTCACGTCACTCAAAAAGTGCGCGCCAATCACGATGCGACCAAAGGCGACGAGCGCCGCAACCACAGCGGCGACCCAAAAGACCACGCGGCGGCGCGACGGCTTTTCCTTAAAGGTCGCCGCGGGAAGCCCGGCGAGCATAAGGCCGATCGCCGCGTGTGCCGTGTGTCCGCTCGCAAACGACTTAAAGCCGTCCTTGATCACGCCGGCGGCGATATAGGCCCACTTGTCGGGGTTACCGATCACCCACCACGGCTGAAAATCGAGTCCCTGCGTCACCGCGATCACGCGCATGCGCGGGCGCGACCACAGCGGCTTGACGATCACGTTGAGGATGACGGCCTGGGCGACCCACACGGCAAGCACCATCAACGCCCAGCGCGTGAGCTCTTTGGGATCGGTATCGCGCGTGAGGCGGCAGACGATAAGGTTGGCGGCGATGACCAGCACAAACGTCAGCACCAACTGTGCTGCGACAAGTTTGCCGCCAACCCGCAGGGACGAAACGACCTCGTAGCCAGTCAGACCGACGTTGACAAGGATGCCGAGCACGGCGAGCCATTTGCTCCCCCTGGAGTCGGGACGCACCGCGCGCACGAGCATAACGCCCGCGATGCTCGCCGTCAGCTCGAACGGCAGCTCGCCGGCGGCCTCGATAAAGCGGCCGTACATGCTAGCGATGTTAAACAGCGCGCTCGAGATCTGATAATCGAAAAAGCTGCCCACGCACAGACAAAGGCACAGGACAACCGCGATAGCAGCGGCATCTTTCTTGTAAATGTACCCGAACATGCTTTCCTTTCGATGGGGCGAAGGGTCGACCCGCAACGTGGTGGGACAAAGTTATCAGTAGTTTTTGTCCCAGGGTTGCTTGCGTTGACAGGCTCGATGCGACTGTCGCACCTGGGACAAAACTACTGATAACTTTGTCCCACCGACTTACTTGTTAGTCGTCGTCGCTCGCACCCAGCTGCTGCAGCAGCATGAGTGCGGCCGCCACGGGGCCGATGCCGTCGTTGGCGTCGAGACCGCGGCCCAGGCCGCTGCCTGCGCCGGCGCCCGCCTTGTAGGGCACCGATAGCTTGCGGCTCTTGGGGAAGTTCACCGCGCCATAGCGAGTCTTGAACTCAAAGGCCACCTTCTTGGGCACGTCGACGCCCAGGAAGGTAATGCGCCCGCCGCTGAGCGTGACACTCTCGAGCCCCAGGCGCTCGCCGCGAATACGAATGCGCGCGCGGTTGAACAGGTTGAGTCCCGCCAACGGCAGCTCGCCATGCGCGGCCTCAGTCTCTTCCTGCACCTCGTCGATGCTCTCCAGGTCCTCGGCCGCCGCGAGCTTACGGTACACGAGCACGCGCTGATCCACCGCCGGCAGGTACTCCTCGGACAAGAAGTAGTCGGCCGGCAGGTTAATGCCCACGTTCGCCGCCTCCACGCCGGCATCGTCGTCGCCGCGCGCCTCGGCCACGGCCTGGCCCAGCATCTGCGTAAACAGGTCAAAGCCCACGCTCGACAGGTTGCCGTGCTGCTCGGCGCCCATAAGCGAGCCGGCGCCACGAATCTCCAGGTCGCGCATGGCGATGCGCATGCCGCTGCCCAGGTCCTGGAACTCGGACAGTGCGGTCAGGCGCGCCGTTGCCTCCTCGGTAAGCGGCAGCTCGCCCGGGAACATAAAGTATGCGTAGGCCTGCGTAGCCGAGCGGCCCACACGGCCCTTGAGCTGGTAGAGCTGTGCCAGGCCCAGGCGCTGCGAATCCTCGATGATAAGCGTGTTGGCGCACGCGTTGTCGATACCGCTCTCCACGATGGTCGTGGCAATGAGCACGTCGATCTTTTTGGTCGCGAACTCGATCATCACGTCCTCGACCTCGCGCGGGCTCATCTTGCCGTGCGCCACGCCCACGCGCGCCTCGGGCGCGGCCTCGTGCACGCGCGCCACGGCGTCGTCAATGGTCTTGACGCGATTGGACACGTAGTACACCTGTCCGCCGCGACTCACCTCCAGGCGAATCGCTGCACTCACCACGTCGGGGTCGTACTCCCCCACGTGCACGATCACGGGACGACGCCCAGTCGGCGGTGTCGTGATCAGGCTCATGTCGCGCACGCCGCTCGTGGCCATCTGCATGGTTCGCGGAATAGGCGTTGCCGAAAGCGTGAGCACGTCAATCTGCTCGCGCAGGTTCTTGAGCTGCTCCTTGTGCTGCACGCCAAAGCGCTGTTCCTCGTCGATGATCACCAGGCCCAGGTTCTTGGGGTTCACATCGGCCGAAAGCAAGCGGTGCGTGCCGATGAGCACGTCGATCGTGCCCTCGGCAAACGCCTTGAGCGCGCGCTTTTGCTGCGCCGGCGTGCGGAAGCGGCTGAGCACCTCGACCTCAAGGCCAAACGGGGCAAAGCGCTCAAAGAAGGTCTCGTAGTGCTGCTGGGCCAGAATGGTCGTGGGGCAGAGCACCATGACCTGACGGCCGGAGTCCACACACTTAAACGCCGCGCGCAGGGCGACCTCGGTCTTGCCAAAGCCCACGTCGCCGCACAGCAGGCGGTCCATGGGCTTGGGCGCCTCCATGTCGGCCTTAATGTCGGCGATAGCCTCCAGCTGGTCGCGCGTCTCGTCGTAGGGGAAGCTCTCCTCCATCTCGATCTGCTCGGGCGTATCGGGCGGACAGGCGATACCGGTAATCGACGAGCGGCGCGTATACAGGTCGACCAGATCAAACGCCAGCTTTTTGGCGTTCTTGCGCGCCTTGTTGGTGGCACGCGTCCAGTCGGCGGTATTGAGCCTAGTCAGGCGCGGCTTGTCGCCGTCGGGGCCAACATAGCGCGTGATGCGGTCGACCTGCTCGAGCGGCACGTAGAGCTTGTCGCCATCGGCATATTCCAGCAAAAAGTAGTCGCGCTCCTTGCCGCCCACTTCCTGGCGCGCAATCTCGCTAAAGAGCGCGATGCCATGCGTTGCGTGCACCACGTAGTCGCCCGGCTTAAAGGGGAAGGTGATCTGCGTAATGTCGACCTTGCGGCGGCTGCGGGCACGGTTGGCATCCATGCGGGCGTTGAGGTCGGCGATCGAGAACACGGCTAGATTGGCATCGGGCACCACCACGCCCTGCGGCAGAGCGGCATCCACAAAGGTCACGCGCCCGCGCGAGATGGTGGGCACAGCGGCACCGGCGGCAGCCTGGGCCGCGCCCCCCTC